>NZ_JAQEGR010000001.1:1804-464485 GCF_027667425.1 Fusicatenibacter saccharivorans | reverse complement strand
TCAAAATTCTCTTGACTGTTTATAGTTTGTCACCTCATTTCCTACTCTGGCAATTCAAAGATACCGTGTTCCGTTACTAAAAATTCCCCGTGTTCCTGCAAGTGAGAAGCATAGGCTTCAAAGTCAAAGTAGTATTCTTGACAGTCGTCGGACAGATGTTTGAACGTCGGGTCGTTCATCAGCTTTTGCCTTGCAACATCTATCATGCTTTTGCAGTCGGGATAAACCGTAATCACGTTCCTGCAAATATAAAGTGCTTCTAAATTCTCAAACACCGTAAGTAGTGATACATATTCTTCCTGCATATCACTTGAAAGCTGGCGGTACATAAAATCTAATTCGTTGAGCTGGTACACGCTGGTGTGTTCGTGGACTTCATCAGCATAAGGCAACACCTTTTCGATAATACGATAATCCCCACTTTCTGCACCGATACCTAACTTTTCTTCAAACTCGGCAACATCTATCGGCAGGTCGAACCAGTATGATATTGTTTCTTCGCCAGTTGTTCCTCTCGTTTCCACCAGCACCCTTGTTTCCTGCATTGTTCCTCACGTCCTTTCTGTTGCTTCATCACATCTTTTAAGCTCTGGTACGACATACCAAACACATACTTTGAAAAATCTTCTAACTGTTTTATATCATAATTCGTAAGCGGTAATCGCTTCATTTCATGCCACACTTTACGCTTGTAAGAGGGCAGGTTAGAAATATAATCACAGCCGACGTTTGCCTGCATATCCTTAAAAATATCGCTCATTTCATCACTCCAATCTGATTTTAGGTAAGAAAAAAGCAGTCAATCCTAAGACTAACTGCTTTATGTATATGGATATAATTTGATTAAGTTTTAAAACCAGTTTGTTTTTTCATCTCTAAATTGAGGGTTATCGCTGTGTTGATATGGATTATAGTTATTCAGATTGCAACCATATTCTTTTAATGATTTGATTTTGTTATCTTCTGTCCATTCAATTAAGGAAATACCGTCAAATTCTTCAACGCTTCCCGTATTCATTTCATTTTTAAAATACCATTCTACGACAGTTTGATTTTCTTTATGAAAGAACTGTTTAATATCCCAAATAATGACTTTACCACGAGTATTCCATTCATTAAACCAATGTTTTACTGTTTTAAGATTTTCATATTTAGGACACCAGCTTTCCGTATAAACAACATCTTCTGTAAAAATTTTATCTATTCCTAAGTCTTGCTGTTTCAACCACATATCAAACCATAAACGAATAATTTTTTCTCTCTCATTCAAAATAGAACACCTCGATTACTTCTTTTTTCACATTATAGCACCCATACATCAGCCACACAATAAAATTTTATGCACCGATAATCTTATTGAACAGCTCTAACAGTACATCTTTCACACCGCCAGCATTGAATACCAAGCCGACAGCAATCAAGGCAACTACCAAGAAACCGATAAGTTTTGAAAACTCACGCTTGAACCCTAAGTAGATACCGATAACCACAATCGACATAAGCACTAAGCTCTGTGCGTTGCTTAAAAACCATTGATACAAATTTTGCCCGAAATTCATGTTATTTGTCCTCGCTTTCTTTTAATTTCTTCATTTCATAGTCAGCTCCTTTGCCAACACTTAAAATACACATCAAGGCTACGCCGATACCCGTTCCAACAGATACCAGCAGGAAGTCTTTCAATAATTCCCACATTTTTTCATCACTCCTAACTTTCTACTAAATCTTTTGCAGGGGTCGTCTGCTGTTTGATTATCATTTCATGCTTTTCTGTGAGCTTTGCCTGCTGTTCGATAGTTTTCATGTAGTCTGTTCCGTTTCCCTTATCAATCCTTTTCAGCATTTTCAAGGTCGGTGCTACCTGCCGTTGTACCCACCGCAATGTACGGTCTAAGGTGTAAGGCTCTGGCTTTGTCGTCAGCTTCAAGCTCTGTCTGTTATCGCCGATAAACCACGCCCAGCGGTCATTGAGTTTCCAGTCATTTTTTCGCTTGTCTGCTTCTTCATCAACAAACCGCACATACTGGTTGATGATAGAAAAGGCAGTCTGCTCTGCGTCATAATAGGTCAGCAAATCTCGTACTGCATAATAGGCACGTTCATTTCTAAGCCGTATCTCAAAACGGTTGATAATGTCGGCTTCTTCCAGCGGTGTCCCTAACTTGACGTACTGCTCATAGTCCTTTTCATAGATACAGAAATACACATCTGATTTTAGCGAACCAAGATAAAGGGTGCGTCCCATATATTCTCTGTCGTCCTCTCTATGCTTGATAAGCTCGCCCGACTGATAAAACTTATAACTTCTGGACTTTCCGATATATTCCCGTTTCCTGCATTTTTCCGCAAGCTCTGGAATATCCAAAATACCCGTATGGTCGTTGATAGCAAGGTCGATACGCTTCATCACGCCACCGTCTATGAGTGCGTCCATGAGAAAGTCATACCAACTTCTTTGTTGTGCCAGCAGGTAACTTTCAAACTGTCGGCAACCACGCCCCTTTAACTCTAAAAGGACACCTTTTTCTTCGTCAGCCGACGTATAGATAAAGATGTCCCCTAAAGAATAATGCTCCGTATAACTGTAATGTCCGTAATCTTCATGGAGCATATAATTGATATTCAGTTTTAATATATCTTTGATGATGTGCTGTATATCCAGCGTGGGAAAACGAATTTTCACATAATCAAACAGCATGGTAAGCGGTACTTCTGGATTGAACCTTGCCAGTTCCTTATGCAGAGTTTCCAGAAGTTCCTTTGACGGCTTCATTTTTCCACTTTCTATCTTGTTGAAATATTCCCTTGTGATACCAGAAGCCACCGCCAGCCTGCCTTGTGAGATACCGTAAGCAATCCGTTTCTCCCGTAATTCTTTTATCCGTTGTTCTTCATTCAGAACCATACCCCCAATCTGTAAAGTGTGAAGTTTTTTAAGGCGACTTCACAGCCGATTTTTGCTAGAAAACCATGCCAGAAGCCTTATGTTTCCTATGTTTTTTGTCTATTGTCTATTTGCAAACGTACCCCTCTGTTAGATACCGAGGGGTTTTACCTGCTGGCGTGGCTTCGCCACACCAGCAACGGCTAGTCCGTGCCGTCGCCTTTCGCTTCGCACGTCGCCGTCCCGTCCTGCCTTGCTTGTGCAAGAGAGCCGATAGTCTGCAAAAAATCATGTCCTTTCGGGACTAAAGGCGTGTAAAATTCGCTTATCACGCTTGTTCCCACATCACAGTAGCCACGCCCCTTGATACGCTTCTGAAAAAACTGCTTTTTCACATCTGAACCAAACAGCATACCGTAACCTAATTCGCTGATACGCCCCAATCCCACACGGAAATTGAAGTTATCTCGGATACCGTCCGAGAAATACTTTGCGTCTGGACGCTGGCAGGCAACGATAAGGAAATATCCAGCCTGCCGTCCCAGCATGACAATTTTCTTTAACTGGCTAAGCAGGCTCACGCTTTCTTTCGCCCCCAGCATTTCAAAAAATGCTACATATTCATCAAAGATAAGAAAACAGGGTGGCAGTCCCAGATAGGCGTAGTTTTCGCCCGTCTTATAGTTAGGGTGTCGCTTCATTTCCTCGCTTCGCTGTACCATGCCCTCATAAAAGGCATGGACGCAATCTATCATTTCTTCTTTAGTGTGATACACATTTCCCATAACTGTCCCCAAGTCTGCAAGGTCACCGTTCTTCGGGTCTAAGATATAAAGGACAGCGTTGGTATGCAGTAAGGCTTCAATGAGCGTCAGCAGAAAATAGGTTTTACCGCCACCAGTCCCACCAGCAATCAGAGCGTGTGGGAGTGCGTCATATTCCCAGACAAGATTTTTCATCAGTCTAAGACTGCCGTTTTCTGCCCGTACTTCATCAATGGTAATGCGGTTCGCTATCATATCATAAAGCAGGGTATATTCGATATATCCGTCATGCAGGGTCTTGTCGGTCAGCTCACAATACAAGCCACTTTCCAATTTATCCTCTAACCGTAAAAGCTGGTCTTGATATTTCCCCAGCGTAATTTCACAGCGGATATGAAGCAAGCCTTTTTCCATTTGATAATAAATCTTCGGAAACCAGACGATTTTTTCCCTTGATCTGCTTTGCAGGTCAGTAAAAAAACCGCTGTCTTGTATGGTATCGGCTTCATACCACTTATTTTCCAGTATCATTCTTGCCAGCTTTTGACGGTGCAGGAGCTTCTTGAAACTGTCATAACAGAAGCGGTAATACAGAAAAGCGACCAATGCACAAACACCAGTCGCTATCAGTATGGTTATGAAGTTGCAAGGGGAAAGCGTCAAGCCATTCTCAAACAAGCTGAAATGCTCCCAATCGGTACGCATGAGCTGTTTGATATTCAGTAGCAAAAGAACCGCTACAAATACAAACAGAAGCGTTCCTATGGAAAAGTGATAGACAAGGTGCTTGTCGCTGGCTCTGATACGGTGTCCTTTGTTCCAAATCTTACGCATAAATCAATCACTCCTTTCTGGGTACGAAAAAAGCAGTCAATCCAAAGACTAACTGCTATAAAAAGTTATTTTCACAAATCAAACACAATGCAAATATTAAGCATTTCATTATTATACTCGGCTGAAATTGTACCATTCATCTTTTCAACTAATGCTTTTGAAATAGACAATCCCAGTCCAGTTGAATTTCTAGCATTATTAACTGTATAAAATCGGTCAAATAATTTTCCAACTTCTATTTCAGTCAAATTTGAAGCATGGTTTATAAAATGAATTTCTCCATTTTCAAATAATGTAACTTCTAAATCACCATTACTGTACTTGACCACATTATTCAATAAATTTGCAAATATTCTTGATATTGCAGAACGGTCAAGATTACGAACTATCTTTTTCTGTGGAATGATAATCTTAGGAGAAATTTGCTTTTCTTTTAAAATTGTATAGAATGAAGCGATACTTTCCTCTAATACATTGTTAATAGTAATAGGTTCAATTTTTAAATCTTCTTCTGAAGTTAAAATCACAGAATAACGAAATAATTCTTCTGTTAGTTGTTTTAGCATTTCTGTACGATTTTTTATGACAGCAATATATCTATTCACTTTTTCACTTTTTTCTTCTTGTTCAAGTAAATCCAAATAGCCATATATTGCGGTTAGCGGTGTGCGTAAATCGTGAGAAACATTTGTAACAGCATTTTTTAATTCTATATCGCCTTTTTGAAATTTTCTGCGTTCAGCTCGGAGCTTTCGTAGCTGGATATTTATTTCATTTGCTAAATGACACATATATTTATCGTTGCTTGAAATATCAATCAGAGTATTACTATCGGTTATGAGCTTTTCAGCGAATGAACATTCTATTTCTTTTGCAGATTTTCGTAATAAATGTATCTTGATAAGTAACAAGACAATCACTAAAATCAGTCCACTTATGAAAAGCCATAACCATAGCATAATTTTTCACTCCTTTACTTTAAATCTTTTTTCTTGAAAATCCAAACACCTGCACCAGTTGTAAGTATAACGATTACTAAGGAATATATAGGCAATCGTGTTAAATTAACAACTTGCATTGTTGAACATTGAATTGCTTGACCGCCTGGATTTACATCATAAATGAATTGCACAATTTCTCGTTTTGTTCCGTCTAAATATTTTGGATTTTCCATTTCTTGAGCTGTGTTTTCTCCATTTTCTCCTATCGAATAAGCTGGAATAGTTTTTGGAGCGTCCAACATTCTATTACATATTGCACCAGCAAACAAAAGCCCAAATGAAAATAGAATACAAGCTACTGCAATAATAGCTTTATTTTGAGAGAGCATTGCTACAAGTGTAAAAAGAGAAGCAAATGTAACTGATAAAACCAAGACAGTTACTCCTATCATTACAATCATTTTCATATCAGCAACAAAAAATCCAAGTAAAGGAATTCCAACGCTGAGATACGGAACAAAAAACACAATACACATTGTAATTGCAATAATAGAACAAGTTACCATATTTGATAAATAAATAGTTTCTCTTTTCTGTCCTACGATAATTTTGTTTCTGATTGTCCCGTCATTATGTTCTGTACCGATAAAAAGACTACAAAATACAGCAAGAATAATTCCTATGAACAATGCACACATGAAAAATCCATTGTCAAGATTATTGATATATCCAGACTGTTTCATATCCCTATATCTCAATAGTGGGCTAGCTATTCCAATCACAAACATAAAAGCTAATGAACCCCAAAAACATTTATTTTTCCTTAATCGAAAGAAATTAGCAGATAATAATTTATTCATGTCTTGCACCCCCTACCAAGCTAACAAAATAACTTTCTAAACTTTCATCATGTTCATGTATCGAAATAACTTCACAATCTTTTTTGGATAATTCTGTCGTTAATTTTGAAATATTAACTTTTTCAAAAATATCCGCTTCTGTATTAGAAAGTATTTTATATTCAATGTTCATAGTGTCTAAAACATAAGCAAGGGTTTTTGTGCTTGATACTTTTAAATGAGTACATTTTCGGCATTTACTTTCCAATTCAATAGAGCTAATCTGTTTTATCATTTTACCATTGTCAATAAAGCCATAGTATGTTGCCAGTTTTGATAGCTCGTCTAATATATGACTAGAAATCAAAACGGTAATTCCATGTTCTTGATTGAGCTTCAAGATCAATTCCCTAATTTCTATAATTCCTTGTGGGTCAAGTCCATTGACTGGCTCATCAAGAACGAGAAAATCTGGCGAACCTGCAAGAGCAACCGCAATACCTAGTCTTTGACGCATACCAAGAGAAAAATTTTTTGCTTTTTTATTTCCCGTATTTTCAAGACCAACTAATTTTAATATTTCGGAAATTCCATCATCAGAGGGAATACCTAATACTTTGTATTGCTCCTTTAAATTTTCATACGCTGTTAAATCAACATAAATTGACGGTGTTTCTACGATTGCTCCCATTCTGCGACGAGATTTTGTAATGTCTTTATCTATGTGCTTTTTGCCATAAAGAACATAGTCGCCAGATGTAGGCTCTTGTAAACCACATATCAACCGTATAAGAGTTGTTTTGCCTGCTCCGTTTTTGCCGATAAGACCATAAATCGAACCTTTAGGCACATTCATTGATAAGCCGTTGAGTGCTTTAAAATGCCCGTAGTTCTTACATAAAGAATTTGTTTTAAGAACATATTCCATGATTTTTACCTCCTGTTTTCTGATATAGTTATTCTATCTTGTAAGAGTAAAGAAAACGGTAAAGAAAACAGTAAAGAAACAGTAAAGATTTATTCTGTTCTCATTTTAAATCCAATTCCCCAAACAGCTTCAATATAATCTTTTCCACTTATATCACGAAGTTTTTTTCTTAAATTACTAATGTGCATTTTTAATGAGCTTTCAGTACAGTCTGGTGTGTCCTCACTAATTTTTTCTAAAAGAAATGACTTTACAATAACTTGCTTCGGATTTTGTATTAACAATTTCAAAATAGCATATTCCGTTCTCGTCAGTTTTACTTTTTTGTCCTCTATGAACACTTCATAAGTAAATGTATCCAATGTAATATCTTCAAATTCTAATGTTCTGTTTAATGAGGGTGTTTTAACTCTAAGTGCAACAGTAATTCTTGCCAATAATTCTTTTGTATCAAAAGGCTTAGTAACATAATCAACTGCACCACCAAGTAAAAGAGATACCTTATCTTCAACATCTACTTTTGCACTCATAACAATAATGGGAATATCTGATATTTGTGGTAATAATTCTTCCCCAGACAATCCCGGTAACATTAAGTCTAGCAAAATCAAATCTGGTTTTGTATCTGCTAAAAATAATAATGCTTCTGTACCAGAGTAAGCATGGGAAACCATATATCTTTCATGTACTAAAACTTCGTCCAACATTTTGTTTATATGAATATCATCATCAACAATTAAGATATGCTTCATTTTCATCACTCCATTATATTTGATATGAAATAATTATACCGTTATGCAGTATGCTCTACAATATAATTTTTACTCGGCAATCCTATTTTTTCTGTTGTCCCTGCGGTGTAGGGTTCTGTGGATTACCTGCGTTCTGATTGCCTTTATTCTTCAATACAATATCCTCTGCCTTTACATACCAGTCCACATCTGCACCCGTATAGGTTTTTCTTGATACCGTATCGGCTACGGGATTGACAAGCTCCACAACCGCATTGTACGGAAATTCCCTTAACGGTACTTCTGGCGGTACGGACACGGGGATAATTCCACCATGCAGACTGCACTTCAAATCATAGATACGCTTTTTAAGCTGGGTACTCGGTGTCCCGTCCTCATTCTGCAAGAACACATCTCGCACCGCTGTAAATTTTAATTCTCCAAATGTTTTCTCTTTGTCAATAACAAACCCGTTTGATAATCTCATAAATTCTTCACTCCTTTACTTTTCTTCAACTGCTACAATATCATCAGCAACTAACACATAATCGGTATGTCCCATATCCCCGATTGCGTAACCTCTGCCGTATAACTTCGGATTGACAAGTTTTACTTTCTGTTCATACTTGAAATGCTTTTCGCCAGCCTGCACGGGAATTTCTACCACAACATTTTCGCCTTTCTGTACGTCAGAATAAAGGTTATAGCTTCGTCTGGCTAAGACCCTGCGGTTATTTTTATCTCTTTCAAAGACTGGCTCACTTTCGCCTGCAAATTCAAGAGTTCCAAAAGACTGTGCCATATCTGGCACGACATATTTCATTTCCATATTGTTTTACCTCGTTTCTTTCTATTTTTGATAAATTGATTGTGATTTCTTATTCTGGCGGTTCGGGAAGTACCAGCAATCCCCCAGATAGTAAAGGGTAAAATCAATGCTTACGCACCCTTGACTATCCGTGTTCTTGCAGGTTGTTGGCAGACAAGCCAGAATAAGCAAAAATCTGCCGTTTGACAGCTTCGGCGGAGAGCGTGATTTTTCTTTCCTCATACCGTTACCGCCTTATGATTTCTTCATTTTACGGCGTTTGTAAAGATATGTTCCAGCCAGTCCACCAGCAGACGCAAGCAACATCACGATAAATGCCATTACATTTGTACTGTCGCCCGTTTTGGGACTGTCGCTAGGTCTGTTAGGCTTTTCCGGTGTCGGTGGTGTTTCGGGTTTCTCTGGTTCTTCTGGCTTTTCCTTAAAGGTAATCGTCTGTCCCTTATCCTCAATATCCTTATGCTCGGTAACTTTCTTCGGCTCGTCTGGATTGCTTAAATCGTATAATTCCTCAAAAGTTACAAGCTGTTTGCCGTCAAGAGAAGTAGCGTCAAACGTAAAAGCAACTTCCACTTTCATAGCTTCGCTGTCAGCAATAAAAGTGTAATCACTTTCCACACGTTTTCCATTGATAAGAAGTTCTGCATTTTCTTCTTTCAACATCTGCCAGCCCACAAGTTTGTACTGTGTACCGACTTCTAAGCCCTCTAAGGTTACGGTATCAATGATTGTAACGTCTTTTCCTGCTTTAAGCTCTTTATTGCCGTCCTTATCGGTAACGGTAGTATGTATCTTGATGATACGCTCTGTGATAAGTACCGTTTGCCCGTCGTCCTCAATGTCTTTGTGTTCTGCAACTTTTACGGGTTCGTCTGAATTGCTGAAATCATATAATTCTTCAAAGGTAACAAGGTTTTTGCCACCTAAAGCAGACGCATTGAATGTATAGGAAATTTCCACTTTCATTTCTTCATCATCAGCGACAAAGGTATAATCGTTTTCTACACGTTTCCCGTCAATGATAAGCTCGGCGTTTTCTTCCTTTAACATCTGCCAGCCTTTGAGCTGATACTTTGTGCCTTTTGTAAGTCCGTCTAATTTGACTGTATCAACGATTGTAACCTCTTTTCCTGCAAGGATAGTCTTTTCGCCGTCTTTGCTGGTCGCTGTGGTATGGATAGAGATTTCTTTTTCGTATTCATCAGTCAGCGTTCCTAAATCAATCACAAGGTTATTTCTTGATACCACGATTTCAAATGGTGGGATAAGTTCAAAACCTTTGTTGCTGTCAGAGCGTAATTTTTCAATGATATAAGTATCGTAAGGTAACGCACCTTTGCTGTCGTCTGGTTCAGAAGTCCCAAACCATACACCGTCCTCGCTGGTCTTGCCTGCGTTGGTATTGTGCTTATGGGAAGCCCAGTCAGCAGAAGTGGAGAATTGCCCGTTATCATCAGTTACTACAACATGACTTTCCCCAGTCGTCTTGCTTGTGATCCTAAAGGGAACATCAGCAAGACGCTTGTGTGTGCCTGCACCGATTTTTACGCCCTCAATATCTCCACGCTTAATCTGATTGTAGATAGAATGGGCTTCGTCGGTTAAGTCCACGATTTTTCCATTCTCTGTGATTGCAAAATCAATCGGTTTTGCACCGTCTGTCAAATATCCGTTTGGAGCTTCACTTTCAGCGATACGGAATTTTCCATAAGGTAAAAGGTCAGCAGAAGTAGAAGCGACACCCTCAAGGTCTGTATGGATTGTTTTTACCACTTCATTTTTCTTATATAACTTGCCCTCAACCAATACTGCATTATCATTTAAGGAAATGATGTCAAAAGCAGTATCTTTCAAAGTGGCACTTCCTTGTGGCTTCGTATCGCCCGTTTCTAAATCTCGTTTCTGAATTTTGACACCGCCACGGATAACCTTGTCTGATACGGAAAACTGGTTACTTCCAGTAAGTACGGCAAGGTCGCCGTCCTCGGTAATCTGTGTTACATATAAGCCCTTAATCTGTTCGGACTTATCGCCAGCCTGCATATATGCACCCTCTAACAAGTAGCCGTTTGGAGCTTTTGTTTCCTCAACGGTTAGTGTCCCAAGTGGAAGAACTGCCTTGCCGTCCTGCATATAGAAACTGTCGCCAGATACTTTGTATGTGTCCGCTAATTTTGTAACATAATGGATTGTACCGTCGCTGTCTGTTTCGGCGATTGTCTTTGTAACCCATGTTCTTGTAGCTTCGGCAGGGAGATTGTCTTTATTGTAGAAGCCTGCATAATACTTCCATGTAAATTCCGCACCTGCTAAAGAAGCGCTCCCTTGCGGATTGTCTTTCTGTGTTTCCATATCAATCTTGAAGAGTTCAATCAAAGTGTCTGTTACCTTTGGTGTATCTGATACGTTCAAGGTCGCTGTCCTTCCAGCTTCAACCTTTAAGGAATATATATTTGTATCAACCTTATATCCTGCTGGTGCGGATAATTCCTTGATATAGACTGTGTCAGCCTTTACCTCTACGACATCTGTATTTCCGTTTTCATCAGTCGTAAGGGTGGCAAGCTGTTTCGTGCAGTCCTTATCAGCAAAGACACCGTATGTCGCACCAGCGATAGAGTAATTCCCGTTACCGTCTGTAATGCTGGTATTACTGGAAGTCTTTTGAAGTTTCGCATTTCCAACATTGAGTTTCGCCCAGAATTGTCCCAATTCCTGCCCCTCGCCAGAGTAGATATAACCGCCACATTCATAGCGTCCTTTATTCTCTTTGACAAAGGCTCTTGCACCAGAGAAAACTTCGTCCTGCGTAGCTTTTGGAATTTCATTATAAGAAGCTCGCACGTTATCGCATTGCCAGCCAAGATGTACGCTCAATCTTTGCCAGACAACCAGCTGTCTTAAAAGGTAAGCGTGATTTTTGCTTATTCCGCTGTGGCTGTCTGTGTACTGTTTTACATATTCGATAGATAAGGCAACGTCGCTTATCTGGTCGGCACTCATACGGGTGCTTGCGTCAGCTCTGGTCTTGTAGCCATTCTTAAAGTCTGTGTTAATGTCGATACAGTAAGCGTCCTCGCCCTCAACGGTCAAATGTCCCTCATTAAAGGTAGAACCAATCGAACCGTCATTCATTACTTTTTCAACGATACCGACACGCTGTTTTGACTCCGTCCAGTATTGCTTACTTTCTGCATGAACGGGTGTAGTCGGCAAAGCAGTAACGACAGTTGCAAGAGCTAAGAAGCCCGTACACAATCGTTTTAACATCTTTTTCATAAATCTAATGCTCCTTTCATTTTTGGTAATAAAATAACCGTCCATAATGAACGGCTGAAAATAGAAAAGGAACGTCATTTTAGGCGTTCCATAGTCTATAAGTTATTCAATTTTTTCTTGTTTCAATACTGATGTGCTGTACCATATCTTTGCATATCTAGGAAAACTTGCGTATCAAGGCTCATTCGTTAGTAGTAAATAAGTAGTAAATTGATGTGTTTGTTTCCTTGAAAATGCTGATAGATACTGTGTTTTAGCGGATAATCAGATTTTTATTGTGTTTTTAAATAAAGATAACATCAAATTTGTTTTACTTCCAGTCGCAAATCAAAGATTCAAGATCGATGTAGATCGAGTAGGAGGCGGCTTTCGCCGCCGACCTCTCACACCACCGGACATGCGGTTCCGCATCCGGCGGTTCAGTTAACTTAACATCTTGTTTGACAAAAATATTCCTCTGCTGAGAGTAACCCGAACTTTTTCAGACGTGCATTTGACATTGCATAGCAAATAGTTTCTGTACGACAAACCCGAGCATATCCATGGAACCCTGCCGCACTTTTTGCATTCTTTTTACTAACACCCAGTTTTACCAGATTTTTATATCTGGTTTTAGGATTTTTCCAATGTTTCCATATGCACATTCTGAACCTGTACCTAATAACCGTATCGAGTCTTCGGGTTGCTGTAAGAATTGAGCCAATTTTAAAGTAATTGATCCAGCCTCTTACCACTTCCGCTATCTTTTGGGCTTTATATGAGTTACTTACACCCCACTTGCGGCTCGTTAATTTTCTGACTTTCTTCATTACCTTATCCAATGACTTTTTAGGGACTTTTATCTTATATTTCTTTTCTTGAAACTGATAATAGAAGGCAAATCCCAGATATTGTATTTCTGTGGGTCTCCCTATTTTACTTTTGCCCCTGTTCACTTTCAGCCGCAGAACATTTTCAACATACTTCGTGACCGATTCCATTACCCTTGCCGCAGCTTTTTCGCTTTTGACAAAAATAATACAGTCATCTGCATATCGTGCAAATTTAAGTCCTCGGCTTTCAAGTTCCCAATCCAATTCATTGAGCAGTATGTTAGCGAGAAGTGGTGAAATATTTCCCCCTTGTGGGGTTCCGATTTCTGTTTCTTCTATCTGTTCTCCAACCATAACTCCACTTACTAGAAATTTTCGGATTAGCGAAAGTATTTTTCCATCCTTAATCTCTTTGTTCAAAACAGATATTAACTTGTCGTGTTCTACCGTATCAAAAAACTTTTCCAAGTCAATATCCACGACCCAGTTATATCCTTCATTCATGTATTCAACTGCTTTTAATACTGCCTTCTGTGCACTTTTTCCGGGTCTGAATCCATAGCTGTTCTCATGAAATTTTCTTTCATATATAGGTGTTAATACCTGTGCAGCTGCTTGTTGTACCATGCGATCTGTGACAGTTGGAATACCAAGTTTTCGTTTGCTTCCGTCTGCTTTAGGGATTTCCACTCTCTTTACTGGCATTGGTTTGTATGACTGATTTCTTATACTCTCTCTGAGTTGCTGGCCATTTACTTTCAAATGAGAAAGCAAATCGGCACATTCCATTCCGTCTATTCCTGCCGCACCTTTATTCTTTTTCACCTGTTTGTAGGCACGATTCATGTTTTCATTTGACAGAATGCGTTCTATAAATATTCCTTGTTCCTCCATGCACTGTTTCCTTTCCTTTTCGTGAGTTCCGACCACTTAGTACTTGTGGTACTCCTCTCGGCATGTGTTTCGTCTAAAACTCTCAATTAGGACGTACTCCAGATGATTAACTGTTCTGTCCTTTGCTCCATCCGGTTTCCCGGACTTCTTCGCTGTCGGGTAAGGGACAAACCTTACGGTTATTCCCTCCCCAAAGAACGGAACGTGCGACTTTCACCGCATTCCGCTCACGTATCTATAACGCATAATATCCCATTTGCGCGGCTCGATTGGAATTCATAGCTCTTTTTCGGTTCAGACGGTGCCTTTTTGCTCGGCATTCAAAGTATTCCCTGTCAAGAAATGGATTCTTGTTTAAAGATATTTGCCCTTTTCGCACAATTGGCATATCCATCATCAGAAATAGGATGTTTTTGTCCGACATAAATGTCCACTTTCTGCCTTTATGCTCTTTCCAGTATTTGTTAACTATCCAGTGCTTGTTTTTGTTTGGGTGTCTGCGTTTGGACCATCTCCACAACATTTCCCATATGCGATGATCCAACGTATGAAAGCACTTCTTAGCACATGATGAGTGATGATAATTTGCCCATCCTACTGTCACCTCATTTATTTTCTTTATGAGTATTTCCTGTGTGGCTGTCTGGTTTTCTTTTATTATTTCACTGATTTTTCTCGTAATTTTCTTCATAGATTTATGTGACGGCTTGATAATCAGTTTTCCTTTAAATTTACGAAAGTTCCAACCCAGAAAGTCGAATCCATCATTAATGTGAGTAATGACCGTTTTCTCTTCTGACAGTCTCAGTCCTCTTTCTTCAAGAAATCTTTCTATCATTGGTTTGATTTCTTTCAGTGTTTCTTTGTCAGATGCTGTAACGATAAAGTCGTCAGCAAATCTCACCACATGTACTTTATGCGCATTGTACTTCACACTAAATGTCCTTTTAACTTTGCTTCTCCAGTATACATCCAGTATCATGGGTTCTAATCCATCAAGTACCATGTTTGCATAAGTTGGCGAGATAACTCCTCCCTGTGGAGAGCCTTCTATAGTCGGATATAACTTTCCCTTTTCTACATATCCACAACGCATGAACTCTTTCATAATTCTTTTGTTTCCGGGAATGTTATCCATCATCCACCGATGGCTGATTTTATCAAAGCAGCTTTTTATATCCCCTTCCAGAATCCATTGTGGAGAATCCTTTCTGCTAAGTACACTAAACGCATACTCACGTGCATCTTCAGGACTTCTGTATTTCCGAAATCCAAAGGAGATCCTGTCGGCAGTTGTTTCTGCCACTGGTTCCAGCGCAAGAAGTTGTAATGCCTGCATAGCCCGGTCTCTCATAGTAGGTATTCCCAAAGGACGCTTTTCTTTCTTGCCAAACTTTTCGATATATACCCTTTTCAATGGTTTTGCATGATATGTCTGGCAGTCCAGGCTCCTTACTGCGTTTACTTTTTCTTTATCAGATTTCCAAAATTCTCCATCTATACCTGGAGTTTTCTTTCCTCTGTTGCTAACCACTCGTTTAACAGCCAGAGCCTTCGCGTAAAATGAATTAGTTATTAAATACTGTAATCTCTTAACCAATCTCAGCTTTTGTTCTAATGTTGCCTTTACAATTCGAATCTGTAGCCTGTTAACTTGTTCTTCTGCTTTCTTCCAATCTATCTGGTTCCATTGAAGTTTCATGTCTGTATTGTCCTCACAAATGTGCCATTGAACTTGATACATTCACAGTTTCCAGTTTCTTCATGTAATTGATACGCGTTGGAAGTCTGCTTCCTTTCGGACAGGGCAAATCTTGAACCCTTATTTCATGCATTACACATGAACTTTCGCTTTTTCCAACATCCTCTGCCTTCTGTGCATTGTGCTTTTCTTACGATTAGCCTACCTTTTCCCAGGAGCACATAAGGTTTACCTTGTTTCGTCATTTAAATAATCTTGATATGTTTAGGTTCTGCCTATAGACCGGGAGTTCTCTGTCCGTTTGGCATGATACCATAGTAATTATCATGTCCCTGACTCCGTACTATTTTAGTCAAGGTGTATCAACCACTTTCACCTTTTACACGAGTGACGACCCTTACGACAGTTCACATATGTTAACCTTGCATATCTTTTCCTTGCAATAGGACAGATGTGGTTTCTGTCTTTCTCACGTTGTCCCGCTGCTCCGCACCTTTCATTACTTACTGGGCACTATGCGGTAGAAATACTACAAACGGATGTAGTAGTGAATTTATCACAATTTAAATGACGACTTGCAAGTCGCACACTATGACATCTGCTGACTTCCTATGATTCGTTGTTACTATGGCTGATGAAACCACTCATAGGATCTCCCCGGTTAAAATACGCTATCTTTCTCATCACCTATCCGCCATGTCTACTACCAGTCCTCTGTTAGCTATTGGACTTCAACTTGTTCAGCAGTCTTATCCGAACTGTAAGCCTTATACATGATTTCTGTCCGTCGGACCAATGGTTTGCCTCAGGCTTCCTTCAGATTCCATCTCACAATGGACACCCTTGCCTTGTTGGCTATGTGCTTCCCGCTAACAGGCGCACTTAGGACTTTCACCTTTAAGAATAACGTTCGCGCCGGGCGAACTGACATCCTCCCCCGCCTACAGAGGCGGGGGCTTCCTTTCGCAAAAAGCGAACCGTCGGTTCTCGTTCGATGACACCACTGTGTCAAGCATAAGCGAGCTATCCCCGTGTGCCCCACGGTTTTTTCTATATTCCTGTCACTGCAGGCTGTACATAAGACGCATACCCTCATTCCGGATATTGACTGCAGCATTGACATCCCTGTCATGGTGTGTACCGCATTTCGGACAGATCCATGCACGGATTCGCAGATCCTTCGTTTCGGTATTCTTATACCCGCATACACTGCACAGCTGGCTGCTTGCAAAGAAACGGCCTACTTTCACCAGCTGTTTTCCCTGTTCTTCCATTTTGTACTTCAGGAAATTCACAAATATCCCCCAGCCGTTATCCAAAACGGATTTGCCAAAGTGCAGCGCCTGTGACATTGCTTTCATATCGAGATCTTCTATACAGACGCAATCATACGCATCTGCAATCTTTCGCGATTGTTTGTGTAAAAAATCTCTGCGCTGGGCCGCTACTTTCTCATGCATTCTGGCAACCCGGATCCGCTGCTTTCCACGGTTTTTGGAACCTTTCTGCATTTTTGAGAGCTTTCGTTGTTCTCTCTTTAATTTCTGTTCCGCTTTTCTGTAATATCCCGGATATTCCGGTTCTCTGCCTTCACTGTCCCTGTACAGTTCCTGCATGGAAAAATCCAAACCAAGAAATTGATGCATGGGCTGTTTTTGTACTTGGTTTTCGTACTCGAACAGAACGCTTGCATAATAGTCCCCGCCCGGATTTTGACTGATGGTGACCGATTTGATCCGGTAATCTTCCGGTATCGCTCTGTGCTGTTTGACCTTCACATACCCTGCTTTTGGAAGCTTCAGGTGCCCATTTTCAAGGGCTACCGTGCCCTTCTGGTTATTCGTTGTATAAGAAGCGCGGGTTTTATGTCTGGATTTGAATTTCGGAAATCCAACTTTCGGATCCCGGAAGAAGTTATTATATGCCTTTTGCAGATTCATCTGTGCATTTGCAAGGGCTAGACTGTCAACCTCTTTCAGCCACGGAAATTCTTTTTTGTACTGCGCCGGGGTATTGTTCCGTTTCTTTTTCGTTTTCTCGTAATATTTGATTTTATCATCCAGCATTTTATTATAGATGAACCGTACACAGCCAAACGTTTTGGCAAATAGTGTTTTTTGTTCCCTGTTCGGATATATCCTGAATTTATATGCTTTGTTTGCCATAAGACCTGCCCCTTTTGCGGCTTTTTTCTCCCTGTGACTCAATATATTTTCTGATGACTTCTATTGGTGCGCCGCCTGTTGTAAGCAGGCAGAAACTCTGGCTCCAGAAACATTCTTTCCACAGTTTCTGCCGTATCTGCGGAAATTCTTTTTTCAGGAGTCTGCTGCTTGCACTTTTATATGCATTTATGAATTTGCTGATTTCTGAATTTGGGTGCGCCCGAAATAAAATCTGGACATGATCTTTATCATAATTCCATTCCTGCAACATAATGTTATACTTCGGTGCAATATACACAAAGATTTCCTTTGAACGTTCGGAAACCGTTTCATCAAAGACCTGCCTGCGGTATTTGACAACAAGGACAAGATGGTAATACAGCAAAAATACCGAATGTGCATTATTGTCTAATTCCATATATGTTCAGCCTTTCTTTTTTTCTTCGACTGATTTTATTATAACGCTTCTTATCCTGTATTTCAATATTTTATGACGGACGCAATTCATCCCCCACTTTAGAAGTCGGGGACTTCTTGCTGAGCATAGTTAAAAACTGAAAATGATACCTTCTATATTGTTTGCGATGAAAAAAGCGTATATCTGGTTACAGAACAACTTCCCATTGATATGGATTTAGCGCTCATTATTGATGACACGATAAATCAGTATAAGCATAAAACTCCTATGCCACTCAAGTCAAAGTTTAAAAAAATTTTTGATGATGCCTGGGGAAAGGCTCATTTGATGCAAATGGAAGATCTGCCGGCTGAAGAAAAATATGCTTTCTCTCTCTTTTACAAAAAGGCAAACGACACCATGACAGATGAAGAGAAAGAAAAAGATGAGTGGAGTTGGGATGATGAAGATCCTGTTGCTGATAAAGCAGACTTTTTGTACAGCTATAAACTCGCTGCTGACGTATTACAAAAAAAACGGTTATAGCTATGAATACGTAAAATTCGTTGCCGAATTAGACCATCACGATGTGCCAACTTTTAAAAACGATCTTGAGTGGTTGTATGACGGATTCTTTTGGCGGAGCACAATGGCAAAGTATATGTAATATCAAATGAGGAAGAAAAAATGGAAATAAGAGAGATGCTTTCTGAATCAAGAGCTGAATTCTCCAGGCAGTATAATATTCCTGTGCGAACTTTGGAAAACTGGGAATCCGGTAAGAGCAGCTGTCCTGAATATGTTCGTCAGCTTCTTGAAAAAGCTGTAAGGGAAGATGTGATGTCACAATAAAAATATCTAAATAGGGTGTACGTTTTTATACATTGTCAAATGGACAATAAAATGTTAAAATAAAGTCAGAGATTCAATTATTGAACAAAATGTAGACCATATCTAAGAAGTTATTTGTACAAAGAGGAAAAAATGAGTAAAGGTAAGAATATTGCTTATGTAAGAGTATCAACGGTTGAACAAAATGAAGCCAGGCAACGAGAGGCACTGGGAAAATATAATATTGATAAGTGGTTTATTGAGAAGGCATCCGGTAAAACGATGAAAAGACCTAAACTTCAGGAAATGCTGGGGTTCATTCGTGAAGATGATGTCGTATATGTGGAAGAATTTTCCAGACTCGGCCGGACTGCATATGATCTCTTAAGTATCGTGAAAAGAATCGAGAATACTGGAGCAAAGTTCGTAAGTCTCAAAGAAAACTTTGATACATCGACACCGACAGGACGTTTGCAGCTCACCATGATGGCAGCCATTGCAGAGTTTGAGCGAGAAATGATTCTGGAACGGCAGCGGGAAGGAATAGCCATTGCCAAAAAAGAAGGACGCTACAAAGGAAGAAACAAAATCGTTGTTCCTGGAATCGAAGAATACTATAATCGTTATATGACCCGACAGGCAACGAAAACGCAGATTGCAAAAGAATTGAAAATAAGTAGATGTACGCTTGACCGCTTGTTCCGAGAATATAAAATAAGTCAATGAAGAAATGGAGGCGCAATTTATGTATGAAAAAAATATTAATATTATTATGGGAAACCAAATCGCCACTTCATATGTTCGGAAAAGGGATTGTTATAATCAATTGAAAGGTTTCATGCAGCATGAATATCCTGGAAAGATTTGTGCTTTATATGGCCTACGAAGAACCGGAAAAACAGTAATGATGTATCAGTATATATCAGAACTATCGGATAAAGACAAAGAAAAAACAGTATATATTCTTTGCCTACGGGAATGTGATATGCTTGAATTGCGGCAGGCAATGGAAGATTTATACGATAAAGGCGTTCGCAACTTTTTCCTAGATGAAATAACGGAAGTTACAGACTTTCAAAAATATGGAAATACTTTTTCAGATTATTTTGCAGCAAAAGGAGCTAAAATCGTTATCGCTGGAACGGACTCATTGGGAATTATGCTTGCGCAATCCGATATTTTATATGATAGGATTCAAATGATACATACATCCTATATTCCTTTTGCGGAGTTTTCAAAACTTATCGAAAATGATTCCGTAGATGAATATATTGAATACGGAGGAACATTAACAAAAAGTCCATATAAAACATTGCAGGCCAGCGAAGAATATCAAAATACCGCTATTGTTGGAAATATTTTACATTCATTGGAGAAAAGCGAAGATGCAAGAAGGTATGGAGCTGCAATAACTGAGTTGTACGAACAGAATGAATTGAAATCTGTTTTGAATAAAATGATTAATAAGTTCAGCTATTACACTACGGTCAAAGCAGTTAACAAGTGTTTTAAAAGTGCCCCGCTGTATTCTACGATCCATAATATTCAAGAACCATCTTATGTGTCACTAATTAACACGGAAGAAGCCAATCAGGCAACCAAGAATGCTTTGGGAATTAAGGATTTGGATGAAATGCAAACGTCTTTAAGTAAGCGACATCTGGATGAACTAAAGAATTACTTGTTGGAACTCGAACTATTTCTCGAAATTCCATCATATATTTCATTGAATAGTGGGGAACGTTCTGAAGATTTAGAAATTTTTATGCAACCAGGTATGATATATGCCCATTCAACTGCTTTGATCAAAAATTTGGCGGATGATTCTATGTGGAAGGATACTTGTGGTATAGCTGACAGAAATTTATTTATTTTAAGAGCAGATCATTTCGTAAAAGGAATTTTACTTGAAAATATAATTCTTGCGGAAACATATAAAACATTCCAAAAGATTGATCTGGATCGTTATTACGTATCACAATTAAGCATCACCTTGAGAAACAACAACCAGCATGTTGAAGCTGATATGATACTGGTTGATAAGCAAAAAGGAGAAAGCTATCTGTTTGAAGTAAAATACTCTAATCAGATCGTAATAGATCAAACAAAGCATTTAAGAAACACTGATTTTTTGGAATATATAGATGAAAATTTTGGAAAGGTGAAAAGCCGTTTGGTACTTTATACGGGAGCTTCTTCAAAACAAAATGATGTACTTTATTTGAATGCAGCAACGTATTTAAAACGACTTTCGATAGTTTCCAATACTCCACGGCCAGAGATAAAACAATTACTTAATGAAAACTGCAATACTTCCAAACCAAATCTCAAGACTACATCAAGAAAGAAACCACGTAAACTATAATGAATAGAGAGCTATCATAATCACATTAACTTTAAAATCCGTGTCAATTATTGACACGGATTTTTTTCATAGACGAGGAGTTGATTTTTTAATATTTTTCTTTTTAGGTTGATCGGGAGACATATATATTTTTTTTGATTTAAGGATAGATCTTGATTGATGGACTATTAATTTGTTTAATTCAGTTACTCTCCATTTTGGTAAACCGTTTGATGAATCAGAAAATTCAAAGTCCTGTAAATTTCTTAGATCTGATCTTATATCTGGAGTCATTACCATGGCTGCAGTTTCTGAAAAGTCTGTACCGATTCGTGGAATTTTTTCGCTCAAATAGGAATCGAGATCACGAAAATCATCTTCCATTGCGTATGGTAATAAACTTTGATTGTGATCGAATACAGGTGCCATTTTTATCGGTTGAAGAGTATCAGTTTGAAATAATATTCCATAATTTCCTTTGTGACGGTCAGTGTTGACTATAAGGGCATCTAAAACTAGCATTCTACGAAAAGCGTTTTCGCTACCAATAGAAGAAAAGTATTGCAGGGTTTGGGCAATACCGGCTTCTACTCCGATGCATTTATAAGTTGGAGCGAAACCATATTGCTCATTTGTAAAAAGCGGACATTTAGAGGCTTTTTTTTCATGGTAATTTACAACATCGTATGGAACGGAGTCTGGACAAAATACAGCGGCTAGTTGTGAAGCATACATCTCACTGTATGGCTCAAGCCCAGCATTCGCACCACCTTCAGACCCTCTTTTCATGAGGAAAATTTGATTGTCTAAACGAGTCCAACACTTTGCAAAAGTTCCATCAGTAGAAAATTCAGGGGAAGCTGTTGAAAAATGTTCACCATATAAACCACCTTCAAAGGCTATCCGAGCAACAACGTCATCGAAAGGATTTTGGAATAACGAAACATTATTCCAGGAAAGATGACTCTTTGCTGGACGAACCCAAAACGTATCATTTAAAGTTGCAGCATGTGTAACTTGAAGGAAGCCTTCTAAATCATAACAGTTGCAACGCTTAAGCAATTTTTCAATGTGCTGGCGATTGCTAGGTGCTCTACGATTTTCGATCCAGTCTTTAAATGTTTTGAAACCAATTGGTAATTGTGAAAATATATGATGAATTTCAAAATATAAGTCATTAAATTCATCTCTTGTACAGCTTACAGTTGCAACAATATTATCTTTATTCATTAATTCATATTCGTTTGTATTAAAATATGATACTGACATTTTTAAATCACCTCCGTAGTAATGGAACTATATTAATTTTATCATTTTCCTCAAAATAAAACAACAACTGTAAATGTGGAAGAAAGCTATTTATTATTTTTTTTTCTGTGAAGCTTTATGCAGCTGTTCTATTTTACGCTGTAATATTTTCATGCTGTCAATATCTGATTGTGCAGCAAGTGTTCGAAGATCTTCTAAGGTCCACTCTTCTGTTCCTGCTGCATCGAGAAAAAGCGCAGCCTGTTCTTCAGAATGGGATGGATCATAAATGTATTCCTTTGCAAGTCTCTCACGTTCAGCCTGTTCTTGAATGTCTAGTTCTTCTTTGCGTTTTATTTTAGAGTCATGAAAAAAAGATGACCAGATTATTCGACGTTTAACGGGAATGTGTTCAAGCTGCTTCTCTTCTTCCTGGGCAATTTCATTTTCTTTAGCTTGATATACTTCCAACTGCTTTTCAAGTTCATCAATTCTATTATTCAGAATAGCAATTTGTTTTTCATAAGAAGCTGCAGTTCCCTGAGATTTCTGCAGCGATTCAGTCGCATCAACGAGTTGTTGCTGAATGGAAATTTTTTCTTTCTCTGAATCCTGCAGCTGATGAAAAATATCTTCCTTCTCAATGGAAATTTTTTCATGCTCCTTCTGCATAGCATTTATTCTTTCTTGCAGGTCACCT
This sequence comes from Fusicatenibacter saccharivorans, assembly GCF_027667425.1. Classification (NCBI taxonomy): domain Bacteria; kingdom Bacillati; phylum Bacillota; class Clostridia; order Lachnospirales; family Lachnospiraceae; genus Fusicatenibacter; species Fusicatenibacter saccharivorans. The sequence continues at coordinate 441,363 of NZ_JAQEGR010000001.1, read as the reverse complement.
TTAGATTTATGTAGATCATCTTTCTCTTGCTGGACGGCAAATTGCTGCTGCAACAAAGCGGACATTTCGTTGTAAGCGTCTAGTTGGTTATGAATCAATGGAACGTATTGCTCCATTGATTTTTGAATCTGTTCAATATCTGCACTGCTTTTTTTTTCAATATAATATTTCTTCCGAATAGACTGAAAAATTTCTACAGAAGAATTTTTTACGGAATCTTCCAACATGGCTACGAGATCTTCCGGATCTTGATCGAAAAGACTGATCATGCGTAATTGCCATGATGTAGTATCCTCATTTATATAAGGAAGCATTTTTTCAATCCAATCTTTGGGAAATCCCAAATTCAGTAATAAACTTATTTTTCCACGCGCATTTTTTTCCTGTTGAGAATCTAAAATTTCATTACGTTTTTCTTCAGAATATTTTTGGAAAGCCATTTTCACTACTCCTCTTTATCTCTTTTGGATCTTTTTTAATTTTGATAAACGTCTGGATGCCTGTTGCAAATTTTTGATTTCTTTCTGTAGTTGTTTTTCTTTTTTACTATTAGATTCTTTTTGGTGTATCAATTCTTCGATCGGATAGTTTTCTTCGATCTCATCCAATCGGTTTTCAAATTTCCCTTCCATTTCAATAGGAACAGCGGCATTCGCAAATGCACTTTGAATGGAAAGATATTCGGAAATGACATTCTCTGTTTCTGAATCTTCACGGCTAGACTGTATTGCACGAAGTTCTCTTCGAATGGAATCGGTCATTTGATTCAATTCATCCAAGCGGGAGGACAAATCCTGAACGGTTCGAATTTTATTATCTTGCACGGTTTGCAGGTCACGCAAATTTCTATCAGCCTCTTTTGAATATTCTCGAATGTTCCCTGTGCCACTAGTAACTGTGCGTTCGGAATTTTTTAACCTCCAGTATGGAATCATATAACGTTTTTGATGCTGCGTAAGGTATAAACCATTTGCTGAACGAAAACCAGAGCCGATGGAAGATTCAAAACCTCGAATATGTGGTGGCAGTCGTTTTAATGATTCTGGAATTTCCATCTTATTTAATGAAATGCGCTTTTGAATACTTGCGACAGTGTATGATTTTCCAAGAACGTAATTTCTACGGTATCGTCCGGCCGGAGTTTTAAAATCTTTAAATGAAAGATATTCAGAATTCCATTTTTGTGAAAACCCAATTTTTACTTGATATGACTTCCTCATTATAGAAAGAAAATCATCGTAGGAATCAGATTGCGCTATTGCCATGTCAATAGCTTCACGTAATCGTTGACTTCCGGATGGATCTTTCTTTTCCCTCCATGTTCCATAATCAACGCCTTTTCTTTTTCCTGGAACGTAAGTCAATTTTTTCAGTCCATATTTTTCGCAAAGCTGATCCGTTATCGGTTGAATGTTACTCTTCCACTGTCCATCTGAATAATGATACTTTACTCCGTCTACTAAACTGACAGAATTAAAAACTATGTGAGCGTGCATATGCGCGTGATCTGTATGGACAGAAAAAACGTATTCATATTTTCCGGCGAGATATTTTTCACAAAAATCCTGAGCAATATTGAAGCAGGTGATAGCATCCGTTTCGCCTGGTGCGAAACTAATAATGAAGTGATAACATTGTCGGCCATCCAATTTGCGAAATTCTTGTTTTGTTGCCATCATCCGGTTATATACTTCCTGTGTAGTGGAACCCGCGTTTCCTCCGATATAACGCTCTTCTGTTTTGTCAGGATTCAAAATATAATCAATGCAATTATAGAGTCCTGCGTTAGGATTTCCGGATTTCCGTTCTTTGACATGACTCAGTTTGGTGATTGCCATTTTGAAATCTCCTCTTCCAATTTTTGAAAATCAAACTCTAATTTTTCAAGCTGCCGTTTACATTCAGAGATTTTTTCCAACATTTCTTCCGGATAAAAAGATCCTGCCGAATTTTTTTCGATCTGCAAAAGTTTGCTGTCAATATTGAGTAAGGCCTGTTCGACTTGACGAAAATTCTTTTTTAAAAAATGAAAATTTGAAATTGTGGAATCGTGTAAAACGCTGCATAAGTATTTTGAAATATTTATTTTTGTGGATTCCGGATTTTCCATTTTTGCTTTTTCTAAAAAAATATCATAATCAGTTTGAGAAATTCGAATGGCAACTACCTTCGTCAGTTTCTCAGAGGCAGTTGCTTTTTTATTTTCTTTTTCCATCAATACTTTCCTCTTTTCTGTACTCGGTGATAAAAATTTTCGAGACAAATCAATTAAAAAAAGCCCATGGACGTTTTACGACCATGACAAAAATATCCATGGACGTTTTATGACCATGGGCTTTTTGTGGAGAAAAATGCGTTTTTTATGAAAATCCCGGAAAGCCGCATAAACACTGGGGCTGCAGGCTCATGGACGTTTTACGACCATAAGAAACACATTCCTATTTCTTAATTAGCAAGATACGCAAATTGTAAACAATTTGCATCTTGTTAGGGAGTCCCCTAAGACCCCTTTTGCTCGATTTTATATCGAGCGTAGGTATAAGGTAATGTAAATTTTTACAATTCTTACTTAATGTAGATGAGATAATCTTCATCACTGTCTTCAAAATTTGTTTTATCACCATCATCAGTTGTGTTTGTTTCTATGTTCAATGCTCCAACAATTCCATCCATCACTGCGTCTGTGATGAGTTTTTTCAAAGAATTTTCTGGAGTGAAAATTGTGTCATATGCTTTTATTGCTTCAAGAAAAAAATCAGTTCGGTTTGCAAATCCATATTCATTGAAGCGTTCAATTTTTGAAATCAATTCGGGATTGCTCACATTGAAATGATAATTTTTGCTTTCCATTTGCTACCTCGATTCTATTTGAAAAACGGGACGTCCTCACCCCAAAAGGATGTCCCGCAAAAAATTAGTCAGCTAAAAACTCAAGATCATTTGAATCATAATGAGAAATTTTTTGTTCCGGAACAGTGCTGGATGTTTCTTCTGTTTCAGAATTTTCTTCTACGTCATCAGTTGATTCTTCTGAAGGTGCAGAATTTCCGGTCGATTGTGAAACTGAATTTTTCAACTCAGGAGAATAAGTGCTCTGCAAAAACTTCCACATCTCTTCAAGATCTGGCTTTCCATTTTTGCTTGCAGACTTCAAATAAGCTAAAGTCTCTTCGTAACTTTCTGTCTGATACTGAACAGTCAAACGTTCCTCTTCTGCCATAAGTTTATTGAGTTTATCCTTTGTCTTTTTGATTTCGGTCTGAACCTTTTTTAACTTTGCTGTTGTTGCCTGAGTTTTTTTTCTTTCCATTTTAGTTACCTCACTTTTAATTTTTTATGAAACACAGAATAGTGATTCTGCATTTTTCTGATTATTTTGAAATGTGTGGTGTGAAAATAATTCATTATTTTTGTATAGGGACAGTCTGTGATGCACGATAATGGACTGTGCAGCGTGATGATAATTTGCTTTGCACTGCAATTTCTTCTTGCGAATGAAAAAAAGTAAACTGCTTAATAACTTTAATATATTTCTCTTTATTGAATGGCTGCAGTGCCTGCAGTACAATGGCAGAGCGTATTTTTTTTGAAAAGAGGCACGGAAGATCGAGCATCCTGGCCCTTAATATTTTTCCGGTTGATGTATCGAAAAGTGCTATGAATAAATTTATTCCGTACTTACAATTCGGAAAAATAAATTGTTTGCTCTGCCATGTGTCTAAGTATGGAGAATATGAGATGCTGCACCAGTCAGAAGATCCAAAGCGAAAAGAGATAAACATGATTTTTGAAAATTCTGTTATTCGAATTTCAAATTTTTTTTCGAATCCATCCAATTCTTTCAAAGAAGGATTTGCTCGAAAAATAAAAAGCACTGCACCAACTTCATCATAATGTATATACGCACTATCTGGATAGCCGATGTATTTTCTGTTACTGCTGGATGGAAATTCGTCTGCGCATCTATTTTTCTTCTTCATAAAAAATCGTATTTACAGTCTTGGTGTTTTCTTTTTCTTTGGTTTTCTCTTAGCAGTTTTATTTACAACTTTCTTTTTTTCTGAATTCACTTCTAGTTCTTGCGGAAGTAATTTTGTTGCAAGCTCTGGAAAAGCTTTAACTATTTTTTGATCCAGGACAGTTGAGTGTTCCCTAAATAAGTCAAACATTTTCCGCATACTTTTATCCGGATGAAAATTGTTCGGATCGGATTTTTTCCAATCTTTGTAATGACCAGAAAGATGACTCTTTCTTTCGTCGGTTATTTCAAGCCCATAGTGTTGACAAAACATAATACTCATAACATCAGCTTCAAATTCTTTTTGATGCAAATTTGTATTCAGAGATTCTTCGACAGATCCATGTGCAAGAGCGTGTCCGAATTCATGTGTTAATGTTGAGAAAGCAGCGGTATCCTGTAAAGTTGAAGCAATATGAATTTCGTGTTCTGACGGACTGTGATAGCCATAAAGGGAAACTCCTTTAATATTTTGTTCCTGGTCTTGCAGAAAAACTTTAAGCCCAAGATTCTCTTCACAGTATTCTTTTAATATATTTGTGCAGCTTCTGTGAAATTCAGATGGAATTCCACGGTCAAGAAGCTTTGGATATTTTTCCGGAGGAAAGTTTGTCTGCGTAATATCAAATGTATATCCTTTTTTGAAATACGAAAGTTTCTCTCCTTCTATTTCTCCGACATCATAAGCGGCCTGCTGTTCTTTGGATGCTTTACTATAAGGAATATCTCCATCATCTGTTTTTAAAATAGTGATCGGTGTATGGACGTACACTTCCATTCCATGCTCACCTTTTTTTACAGAGTAACCAAGTTCTTTCCAGGCTTTAAAGGATTTACAGAGTAAAGCTCCTCTTTGCTGTTGAGCAATGAGCATCATGTTGCGTGGTGAATAAGCGTAAGAAAATTTGCTGGAGAACTGTAAAAATTCAACAATCTCTTCCGGATTTTGATTCCATCCATTAATAATCTCATTGATTTTCTTATCCAGACTTTCTAGTTCCTCTGATCTGTTTTTTTTCTCTTCGGCCATAAGGTATACTTCCTCTCTAAGTTACTTTAGTTTGCTTGTTTCATATAAAACTGCAGCATAAGACATAATTTTTCCGGTGGAAGAGTTAAACAATCTTTGATCTTCTTTTCCGGGATATGCCGATTCATAGCTTCTGTGATGTTTGATACTTCATCTTCGGAAAGTTCGAGTATATATCTTCGGATAACATCTTCCAGATTCCCGGAAAGATCCCAAGATTGACGCACATCATAAACAGAAATGGTTTCTGCGGCAGATTCTTCATCTGCCTCCAAGGAGGATGTGTTGTCTGACGTATCATAAATTACAGAATTCATTTTTTCGTTGACAGCATTCTGTAATTTTAAAGTGGCACTATCATCTTCCAATTTCTTTAACTGTTGAAGCAAAAAAAGATTTCCTTGCGGGCCATTCAGTTTCGGATCATCCAGATCCAGAGAACAAAATTCATCTTCGCTGAGTTCGAATAACATGCCGGAAGATTTCCCTTCTTTTAGATCATCGCGTATTTTTGCTTGAAGACCTTCATCCGGAAAATAAAATTTCTCCTGGTGATTTACTGTATGCAGGTTTCCGTTTTTATCACGGAAAATTTCAACTGGATGGGTATAAGGTCCATATTTTTTTGCCTTCAAATAAGAGGGATCATGGAATGGCTTATATTTTTTGTCGATGATTGGTTTACTTGCAAATGGAAGAATGATGCAACTGTCTTTATCCATTTGTGCAACTTCATTTGCATCCATAAGCGAACGCTGCAGGCGATCGTAGCTTGTGCTGCTGCTTCCGTTTTGACCGTATGAAACACTACCGGATGCCTTTTCGATTGTGGCAGCACCCAACATTTTACTGATAGTTTCCTGGGTGTCATACGCACCACGGCCGGAACCAAGAAATAAAAATACAGCACAGGAATCCATGAATACTTTCCATCCGTCACCCTTGTACATGGTTTGCAGCTGACTAATTGATTGCAGGAACAGCATGACAGCAATGTTACGAGATCGAAGGGTTGTGATTAAATGTTCAAAACCTTCCGGCCGTAACCCGTTGCCAAACTCGTCCATCCAACACTCAACACGAATAGGAAGAACACCATGGTAATTCTGATCTGCTTCTACCAAAAGTTCATCGAACAGCTGTTGATAAAGCATATTTCCCACAAAATTGTAGCTGCTATCGTTTTCTTTTAGGACTAGAAATAATGCTACTTTACTTTTTCCATCCCTGTGCCAACCGGTTCCAAGTTCCCATAAGTTCATATCATCTGCTTCAAAAATGCGCTGAATAGATTTCGAATAAAAGAACTTGAATTTTCCATTTAAAATTAAAAGAACGGAAGCAACTGTTTCGGGCGCACCTTCTTTTAATTTACGATAATCTCTGACAGCTGGATGATCTGGATACATATCTGCTAATGCATCCATTAATAAAGATAATTCTGTGGACTCTTCTTCATCCTCAGAGCGAGGTGGTACTTTTTTACTTTCCAGCTGCATGAGCTTTGTTACTTGATTTAAAGTTTGCGTAGCATATACAGGTTCCCATTTTAAACCGGCTTCTGCAAAAATCTTTTTTTTATCTGGTACAGATACAGCCCACACGAAATAAAAGAGAGACTGCAGATAAAGAGCGCAACCATCATCCCAGAAAGGGTCGCCTTTTTGGGCATCCGGGGGTTCCACAGACTTGAAAATATTCATAATCAATCGTGGAATATCATCTTCTGTTCGGATATAAACAAAAGGATTGTATCGATCAGAAGATTCCATGTTTTTTAAGTTCAAAACACGGATCTGATAACCGTTCTTTTGCAAATAGTTTCCATATTTTTCCACAAGTTCACCTTTAGGGTCCATGAATAAATAGGAAGAAATACATTTTAAAATATTTGGAGCAATCACAAATAATGATTTACCGGTACCAGGAGCACCGACAACAATCATATTATTATTTGGAAAGGATTTCGAACCGGATAAAGCCTGATTTACGTGTTTGGAAAGAATGCGGTTATTTTCCGGATGCTTAAGATCGGCCATGCGTTTATTTGCAGTGTCCGGATCATCCCATTCTGCAGAACCATGTTCGATGTCTGAATGTGTGTTGCGATGCGTATCCAAATAAAACGCAAGAAAAAATACCCATCCGGTCAGACCACATCCAAGACTAATCAATGTGTACTGATTAAAACAGCGCCATGGATGATTCATCCATGACGCTGTTTTAAGATTTATATCATTACCAGGTTCACCCAAAATACCTGCAAATACAAGGCAGATTAATTCGACCAAAATAAGAATAAGCACAAGACTTTTAATTGGAATCTTTTTTTTCTTTATCATTTTTTCTCCTTATATTAAAGCTTTAAGTCTTTTTTCCTTATAGGGGAAGATTTAGGCTTGTGTTTAGAAGCAGGATTTTGAGAAAACTTTAAAATCTTATTTTGATTCTGGCCGAACTGTTTTGTTATGTTTTTGCGTCGAACTGGATCATAATAAGGTAGTATTTGCGCTCCTTTCATATTCAATAAAGGATTCGATGTTGGTGAATCATTTTTAAAAATTTCATATTCCTTTTGTGGATCAATTGCTGAAACAAGAGTTTTTCCGTCATCAGCAATGGAAAAAAGAGGAAGTTTGATATGCAATTTAGAACCAGGAATACGAGAAATAAAAGTCTTGTCATCCATAATATCATCAACAAGACTACAATTAATGGTAACGGGAAAAGCTGCTTCTTGAGTAGAAACATCTGGAGAGCTTTGTGAAACAGTTTTTTCCATAGATTTTGCTTTTGATGATTGCTTTTGAGGAGCTTCGGACGGAGTTTCAGTTTCTGCATACGGAATATAATCTAAACGATGTGTTTCGTCAGATTGTTCTGTATACTTGGAAAATTCTTTTCCAGACAGACTGCCGGAAGGAGTCTGAAGAATCCCTTTTTCATCCGGACGATAGACATTATAATTTTTTTCCGGATCAAGAAAAATAATAAAGCCCTTACCATTGTCAACGGAAAGAGCTTCCTGAATACGAACATATTCTCGGTCACCTGTCTGCAGCGCAATTTCATCTTCTCTTCTGGCAGCTACTCTTTGAGAAGGAATATATCGTTCGATTAACCCTGGTCGGTTCTTTAAGGTTTCATAACGATCGACTTCTTTCCCAGCCAGGGCTTGCTCAAAAGACTGTGCATTCAGATTTTTTCCTTTCTGCCAATTTTTTGGATCGGTTTTTTCCTTTATTTCCGGCGAAGCTGTTTTCATATAATCTTCCTCTGACATACGGCCAGAATCAAAATATTCTTGTTCAGTTATATCTTCTACCAAATTTTTAGCTGCATCCGGAAATTCTTCTAAATATGCTTTAATAGCTGCTGCGAATTGTTGCAGAGATTGATTCGCAACGGCAATCTGGATGTGATTATCTCCATATTTAAGATCCGGAAGAACAGAATAGTTCACGCCACGTTCGTCCAATATATCCAGGAATTGCTCTAGTTGCTCATTATCTTCCGAAGCATCTCCGAGTGCAAGACTTTTGATTTTATAATTTCCGGAAGTAAGAGCTTTCAACTCTTCAAAATCCAGTGGACCACCAAGATCGAGCTGGTTTGTTACATAAGATTCGTATAATGCCTGCCATTTTGCAACGTCTTTTCCACGTATGGCAATTTGCTGGCAGGAATCCTGAATATCCAGATCAGGAAGGAGACAGTAGGTAATTCCAACCTCTGTCATGGAATCCATGAGTTTATCCAACTGTTCCGGATCGCGTGTGGGGAGATTTGCGATAATATAATCTCCATCACAGGCTTTCATGAATTGTGTAAAACTTTTGAAGTCTGACGTGGAGATTATATGTTGCTTATGTAGTTTCATACAAAATTGAATCAGTCGGAAGGGAGAAAGCAGAGCTTTATTTACTACCTTTCCGGTTACACTACCTGCGGAAGCTGCTGCTTTAACAGCCCCTTTAAGAACAATCATTTCTGTGTTGACCAAGATAGCAAGGTCACCACTTCCACCTGCATCTTCAGCTGCCATTTTTAATACCTCCTTTAAATAACCTTTTTAGTTGTCTTTTTTACCTGCTTCTCGGGTTTCTGCTCAGGACGTTGCATTTTAGAAAGTAATGTATTTGTTCTTTCCTGCAAATTACCCAATGTACGCTCCATAGCGTAAATCTTACGCTGGACAGAAGCAATCTTACCCTTTTCTGGGTCCCACGGGACATATTCAAGAAGTTCTTTTCCGGTCAATGCCCGGCCAACGTTTTTTACACTATTGGAAACATCTTGTACGGCCTGCTTTGCATCGTTCAGCCGCTGGAATAGTACATCGAGAGAATCCTGCGTATGCTGCATTCCCTTTTGCAACGAAGCCAAAGCTTTTGGAACATGAATTTTTTCAGCAAACGATAAAAGCGCATTTTTTCCAGCAGTTTTTAATTTACTCTTAGTCTGCAGAACAACATTGGCAAGGCGGGACTTGTTAAGTGTTATGAGTTTTTCACTCTGATCAAGATTATTCTGTACAGTATCAACACTGTCAGAATCATTAAAAAATCTTTCGTCAATAGAATTTACCTGTTCTTTGAGTTCCCGGAATTCTACTTGCATTTTCTGATGCTCTTCTTGTAATTTATCCAGATGACTTCCGAGATATTGCAACAGATTAGCTGCTTGAGACATATCATTTTTCAGAAGAGCCTGTAGTATCTCTTGAAATGGTTCCTGATCAACCAATGGAAGAGATATATCCATAAGATTTTCCATTTTTGCTTGTTGATGTTCTGCCTCCGGACTTTCCGGAGTGGTGTTTTGATGCTGCATAACTTCTTCATTGTTGGATGAAGGGATACTAATTTCAGGTGCAGAATTAAGATCAAGGACAGCAGTTTCTTCTGGAGTTTGTTCGGAAAGCGGAACTGCAACTTCTTCGTTTGGCTTTTCAAGAGTAATAGAACTTCTGGTTGGCCGCTGTGGAAGTTGTTTTCCAGAATTTAAACATTCCCTTGCTTCTCTTACATAGGAAAGTAGAGCATTTGCATAAGATACATTTTTTGAATCACAATTTAACTTCTGCAATCGTTTGGCTCCAAGTTCTGTATCGTTTAATTGTTGATGCCGCTCAAGGTAATCCGATAAAGCAGGTGGAGTGCTGTGCGTAACGCCATCCATTAACGTGTCGGCCACTTTAACTTTAGAAAGATCAAGGAATGCATTATACTCCTGCGGCGTACCATTCATCAAATAATGAAGTTCATAATTAAGAACACCGGATTCTTGGTGAATCAAAAAGCTATCTGCGTCTGATAATGGGATTTTGTCTCCGACGGACAACTTTTCTACTGTACTTTGCAATATAAAAATCATAGGCTCTTGTACATCTAATTTACTTTGAGAACCCCATGTTTCACGGCGTTGCTGCATAGTAGCCAAAGGGAGTTTGATTCCATTTTTAATCTCTTCATCTGGCATTCCAGAAGCTTTTTCCAAGTTGATTTCATTAAGCTCATCATTAGTCAGTTGATATATGTACCTTCGAATAACATCGTCCAAAAGCCCGGTCAAGTCCCAGTCTTTCTTTCGTTCTTCAAAATTATTTTCAATTTCTTGTGACATAAGAACCCTTCTTTCTTTTTAGTTCATGTGTTGTAACTGATCCTGAAAGGATGTTGAAGTGTTGGATAAACGATTGGCTGTACGTTTCATTCCATATAATTGCTGAGAGTATAAAGTGATCGCGTGTTCTCTTTGATTTAAAAGGTATAGATTGATTTCCTCTAATTCTTCGTTGGAAAGTTCGAGAGTATGACGATCCAGAAGAGTTTTTAATGTGGATGAAAAATCCCAATCCTTTTTCCGGGGGCCCAGTGACTCTGACATATGGTTTCCTCTTTTCTACAAGTCAAATTTTACTCATCGTTTTTTTGGGACGTTTCAGTGGATGCTGCGTAGGACGTGACTTCTGTTTGCGCTGCTCTTCATATTTGTGGTCAATATATGATAAGTCCTGATCGCGAAGCGCACGTACATTTTCAGCTCGTAATTCATAGTCAGATCCATTACTTGGCTTACCTTCTGCAGCGAGATCTGCCTCGATTTCATCAAGAGATTCATAGTATGATCGGTAAATACTCGCAACTTCTTCCACGTCTTCCGGGGTATAACCATTTTTCAAGGCAATAATTTTATGCTTTTGGACCCGAGGATCTTCTTCTTGCTCAACAGTCTTATTTGGTTCATCAAATGCTATTTCCTGATCTATTTCTTGACGTAATTTTTCTGCTTTCATTAGGTCAAGTGTAGACACCATCGCAGATAAAAGCTGTTTTTGATTTTCAACCAGTACTTCTTGTCGCTCAATTAATGTATCTATATCCATAGTTTCTTTCTCCTTTTTTGTAATAAAAAAGACTGCTTAGCAGTCTTAAATGATTGGGCGTTTTTGGGAACATTTTGTATGCTTGTTTACTGTTTTTTGCCTTTTGAAAATATTATTTGAAAAGATATTCTTTTTTGATATATTCTTCTAACGTCATTCCTGCGGCAGCAGATTCCTGATTAAGTTCTTCCTCTACAGGAATTAAATCCGGAACATAATCTGTAAATAGCGGCTCATCAGGCAAATCTAAACCAGAATTAAGGCAGTATCTACATTTGGATACATATTTATCAAAATCTGTCAAGTATTTTTGCTGCCATGATCCTTTCTTTACAGATTGCTCGTTAAAAATCTCGTGAATTTTCATGGATTTCTCAGAAAGTTCCGCTTGCATTTTGTCAATAGACTTATAGTATGATCGGCAAATACTAGCAATTTTCTCCGCTTCTTCTGGAGTATAACCCTTTTTCAAGGCATTAATTTTATGTTTTTGAATCCGAGGATCTTCTTCTTGCTCAATAGTTTTTTTCAGTTCAGCAGAAAGCTGTTTTTTATCTTTGATTGGTCTTTTTTGTTTTTGAATTAATGCATTAATATCAAATTTCATATTTCTTTCGCCTCTTTCATTTTTTCTCACTTTTATAATAACAGAAAATTAGGTATATGCAAGAAGCCGGGGATAGATTGCTGAACATAGGTTAAAGGGTTGGCTGTTTTTTTGTGGCTTTCTTATTCGTTGTTTGCTGCTTTGGAGAAATAAAATCATTTGCAGCATATTCCTCTACCGTCATTCCCGCAGCAGCAGCTTCCTGCTTAAGTTCTTCCTCTATTTTTTGCCTTTCTGCAATTAAAGCTGGATCGTAATCTTTTAACATCGGTTCATCGGGTAAATTCAAACCAGAATTAAGGCAGTATCTGCAGTCGGATACATAGTTATCGAAATCTATCAAGTATTTTTCCTTCCATGATTCTATCTCTACAGATGGCTTGTCAAACAGAACATGCACTGTTACTGATTTATCGGAAATTTCTTCATGTGCTCTCAAATACAGCACCAGCTTATTTAAAAGAAACAGTCCATTGGTACGGATTTTCTCTGCAAGTTCCGGTGTATTACTGGATGCCACCGAATCATAATACTCAGAATCATATGCATACATAAGTGCCATATTATGAAGGTGATCGATCAAGGAACCCTCATAATCACCGAAATCCTGGCGGCCTTCATAGGAAAAATTTTCTTTCCCCATATTATAATTCAACAGGAATTTTGTCTTTTCATAATAGTGGCCGCCATATTGTTCTCGAATATCGGCATCAATTAATTCAAACCTTTTATTTGCTTCTGCGATCGGAATAACCTCGCCATCTTCAAAATCGTTACACTCTGACCAAGTTATTGTAACAGTAGGTTCTTTACAGCGATCCTGATAGTCCTTTGCAACACGTTCGATGCAATCATATTCGGAATAAATACTGCTGTCAGCATACATATCATATGCCTCTTTTGCGAGATCTTTCGAATATTTATGTGGTACATCATATGAATTTTCCAATTCGGCAACCATAAAACTGGTAACAAATTCTTCGTGGGCTTCCATAACTTCTTCGGCCGTCAAGGTATATTCTTTCCCATCTCGTTGTATTTTCATGTTTTTAATTCTTCCTTTTTTTGATTTGTGGTTCAAAAAAGGCAGCCTCAAAATTAGGCTACCTTTTTCGGAAAATTTATAAGTATCAGTTTTCCTTGGAGACTATGAATTCCAGTTTTCGTTCTCCATATACGCTATTAAGATGTTATTGAGGCGCGAAATATTATGTTTATTTTGCTCGATTTGCTTTTGAATCCAGTTTTTCTGTGTCTGATTTGTAATGTCACTTAAATCATACTTAATAATAACGTAAGTATCATCATATTTTGAGATTGCCGGTGAATCCATGGGAAGAAAAATCCACTCGCCAAATATGTCTCCGGTTTTGTATAAGTAATCATCTACAACCAGAACATATACGCCGGTATGTTTGATTTTATTGATTTTGTTCTGCATTTTTCTCCATTTCATTTAAGGCAGATTCAGAAAGTGGTGCATCACCGGCATCAGAAGTATTATTGGAATCTTCCTGGTGCCCTGTGGTGTCTGATGTATTTGCATCCATTTTCTTCATTTCCAGTACCTCACTCTCTGTCATGCCGGCAAATTCAAAGGAAAAGTCCTGGGAATTTTTGTTGTATGTAACCAGAGTTACGGTTCGGTTACTGTCATTCAGTACGAGATAGAATGTTTCCTTACTTGGTTTATAGGTTCCATAGGCCAGATATTCACCTTCCGTTGCTGTGATATTGTTTTCCGTGATCCATTTATGCAGTCTGCAGGGAAGAAACCAGCTTTTATTGTAACCATAAGCGTCTGTACATATGGCTGTGATAGAGTGGGCGGAATCTTCTTTTACCGGTGTGCATTTCTTCAGCCAATCGTCTTTCTCTTCATCAGACATATAGATCCAGTTACTTTGATTGATAACTGGAAGATAGTCGTTATTTTCATAAATATAATCTTCCCCAAGGATATGGTATTTATCTTCTTCTGATACAGAGGAAGAAGTAACCTCCCTTTCACTGGAAGAAGATGTTTCCGTTGTCTGTGTTTCTTTTCGTTGCTCTTCTTTTTCACTCAAACTTCTTTGGTCTATGTAATCGAGTGTTTCCTGCAGCGTGCTTTCTATGGTACGTTCAGACTCAGCTTTTTGGATGTTTTCAATATTCTGTTTGATATAAGAGTCAATTTCGGATTGCTGGTCATCCGATAAGTCTTTTACGGCATCCTGAATCTGCTGGATTGCCTCTTCCTTTTTTTTACTGTAGTCTGATTGCTCCACGGTAATAGAATGTCCAGTATTTGAGTTGCTGGAATCTTTATGGATAGCGACCGCGCCTCCAACCGTTGCTATTGCAAGAGCGGCCGCCGCTATGCTTATGGCAACCTCTTTTTTTGAAAATTTTCTTTTACTCATAAATGCCTCCAACAAAAAATGTCGTAAGAGAAAGATGAAATTTCCCTTAGCGACCTTTTTTTCTTTTTAACACCTTTTTTATTTCGAAACATCAATCATGTAGTCAACAACCTTCTTGTAAAGCTGCCGTTTTTGTTCCGAATAACCGAAATATTCAAATGCAAGATCTGGGGAATATTCGGCTTTTTCGACAAGCCGCTGCATAGCCACCAGTTGCATCAGAACATCCTCTCGTTTTTCTTCCGTATCAAGCTGCAGCTCACTTCCTAGCTGCATCCCAAGAATTAAAATAGCTCCGGCTTTTATCCGTAGGATTTTGCATTCTATTTCTGTTATTTCCATTGAAATCCTCCCCATTTTCTTATAAGCATAGTCCAACCACTTTTTTCTTTAGCATTGGTTTTGTTTTCACGGATGTGATTGGCGTAACTGCCATGTCGGAGTTTACTATTGCAGGTTGTTCATCATCTTCCAGTATAAGAGCATCTGTTCCTTTCTCATCCATGTTCAGGAGCGCATTCAGTTCTGCCAGTCGCTTTAGCTTTTCAGCGAGTTCTTCTTCCTGTTGGAATGGTTTCGTTACTTCTATTTTCGCTGATTCTAATTGATTAGTTAAGGTTTCAAGTCTGTCTTTGGCTTCGGCAAGCTTATCCGGCATGGTTTTCAAAACATTGTTCAATCGAATAATATTTCCAACTGGATCAGGACCAATCTCAACAGGGTGGTTCATAGCTCCCTTAAGTCTCAAAACGAATTTTCTATTAAAGGAATCGAATGCTATATTCATTGAAAATCCGAGATATGTTCCGATTTTGGCAGTTCCATCCGCATCAGTTTGAAAAAATTTTATGATAGCGTTTCCTGCATCCTTTCTTGTGTCATACACACCTGATCCAACCTGCATATGGAACTTATCTTTGCTTGTGGCAGCATTTTGTTCATAGAGAGCTATATCCTGTTCAAGTTTTTCGATTAGTTCTTTCACCATAACGATTTGGCGTGGATAATGCTGAACAATATTATCTTCCATCCGGTATTTTTGACTTGTATAGTTTGCTTTTAACAGTCTTAAACGTGATACCTGAATGTCAAGATCCATTTTTTCTTTGATATATGGATTTCCGGTTGCAAGAGCCTTTACTTCCGCATAGGATAGAGCGGATTCGTCTACATCTTCACAGCTACGGACCGGCGATTTGCTTGTCATGATCTGGCTGATGAATTTTTGCTTGTTTTCGATCAGCTGCCAGGAATAAGCATCAAATGTTCCTTCTGTAACATAAACATCGGTGTACAAGGGGTACAAACAAGATAAAATAGAAATGAGGGGCGATAGAGCGGAAATGTCAGATTTTCCACTCTATCTGAACACGGTCGCTGGTGGCCTTGATCGTAGAGATCAAACCATCGGCGGCTTTTCTTTTGTCGTCAAAATCTATGCTGTCCCAGTTGTCGAGATAATAGGATAACTTCTTTATCTGCTGGGGCGATATGGTTTCAACACTCAATTCGGCGATTGCCTTTGAAATGGTCTGGCGTCGGGTGTCCAGTTCTTCAATTTTTTTGTTGGCGTAGGCAAGCAAGGTCGCATTGGCTCCGGTCAGCGTATCCAGCAGCTTTTCAATTTCTGCCTCCACCTGTGCCAGCTCCACTTGATAGGCGGTCAGTTTCGGATTGACTTTTTCCTCCCTGCCGTGGAGTATCTGAAAATCTTTGAACTTTTCCTGCATGGCCGAGAAAATGAATTGCTCAAATTCTTCTTTGCGGATTTTCCCGCAGCCCGGACAGCCTTTGTTTTCCGTCCGTTTGGTACAGCGGAAATAGCCGGTGCTGTTTGGTACATGGGTGGCTTTCAGAGCATACCCACAATGCCCGCATTTGATTTTTCCGGCCAGCCAAGTATTTTTTGGTTTCCGTCCCTGCTGGAAGGTGGTGTTTGCCATAAGTTTTTTCCGACATTTCAGCCATGTGTCAGAGGAAATGAGTGCTTCGTGGGGAGCGATAACAAGCATCTGGTCTTTTAAGCACCTGTCTTTGTCCTCCTTCACATCCCGCCCCTGATAGAGATAGCAGCCGTTTGTTCCGGCAAAGTCAGAAGCGTCATTGACAATCGCTGCGCCCTGGCTCTTGAAAAATTCGTACAGCTCCAAATCGGCCTGTGCGTAAACAGGGTTTCTTAAAAGCTGGGAAAGAAATGTACGGAACATGGATTTGCCATAAATTTTTATGTCATGTTCCTCGAAGTATCGAGTAATATCTCCGAAGGAGGTTTCCGGTTCAGCGTACATTTCAAACATCAGCCGTACATGGTCGGCGGCTATGGGGTCGGCAACCATTTTCTTTGTGCGGATACCCTCTACCACAGTAGGCTCTAACTGATAACCGTATGGTGCCTGCCCGCTCATGTGGAAGCCTTTCAGGCACCGGGAATAGTAGGCGTCTGTGACACGCTTCTGAATTGTCTCACGTTCAAGCTGGGCGAATACAATGCAGATATTCAGCATAGCCCGGCCCATCGGGGTCGAAGTATCAAACTTTTCCGTGGAGGATACAAACTCCACATCGTACTCTTGAAACAGCTCCATCATCGTTGCAAAGTCCAGAATAGAACGGCTTATACGGTCCAGTTTATACACGATGACCCGCCTGACCTTTCCCTTGCGGATCTCGCCCAGCAGCTTTTGAAACTCCGGCCTGTCCGTGTTCTTGCCGGAATAGCCCTTGTCCTTGAATACCCGGCAGCTACCACCTTTCAATTCATACTTGCAAAAGTCGATCTGACTTTCAATGCTGATACTGTCCTTGCGGTCTACTGACTGTCTTGCGTAAATACAATCTTCTCTGATAAATTCCATATTGGGCTCCTTTCCTTGTTGGAATGGAGCTACCAACCTTACAACTATATTATACCATCAGCAGCCCCGGACAACAATGTTGCGAATGATTAGGGAAATCTGTCCCCATATTTGCTGAACACCTCGTAAAGACAACGCTCAATTTCTTTTTTGCGCTGTGCTTTCTCCTTCGGGGAAAGTACCGGCGTGAGGCTTTCCAGCACAATGATCTTCCCTTGAAATGCGACAGACTTTGTTTCTCGTTCATAAGTGACAGCTTGCGTCATTGAAAACCTCCTTTGCGAAAGTGCGTGTATATGCCAGCCTTTCCCACTTGTCCCGTGGGGAAATGTCAAAAGACGGCACCCAGCAGGTGCCGCCCTTTGAGCTTTCTCCACTTCGGGTCAATGTGGCCCGAGGTCAGTAAGGACTGGAAAGGTACTTTTCTTTGGCGTCCTCCACGCTGTTGAGGTCGAATACTTCATAAAGCTGCCCCACAACACGCCGTATATCCTTCTTTGAAAATCCGCAGTTCTCCATTGCCATAATGACATAACCACGGCAGGCGTCATTGCTCCATTCGTCCGGTTCCAAGCCGGGGATCATTCTAAACGCATTTCCCATAAAGTGCTCCTTTTTTGAAAAGATGGGGAGCCGCGCCGGATCGGTTGGCCTATCATCAGACAGCATTGCCGGGGACTCCCCATAGGTTTTCACTTCATTTCAGACACATCGGACGGACATAGGCTTCATGCCCCATAGTATTTCAACTCTCCCCATTCTGATGGCAAGGCGTTCTCATTGCCTGCGACGGCTCACGGCTTGCAAGGCCGCTTCAACGCTCGGACTGTGACTAAACGCAAGTATCCGGGTTCTGCGCCTGTTCCGGTGGAGCCAGCCTTGCCCCACCTATGGCATGGACCTGTTCGCTCGCTCAGTTTTACAAAGACTGTATTCTTTGAAATCTGAGGTCATGGCGGGTCTGTCACACAGCGCGTTCCCCTTCGTATCCGGGTGTCTTTTTATTCAATTTTCAATCTGCATGAGGCTTGTCTGAACCTCGGGCCATTGTGACCCGAAGTGTTTTGCCTCTCATAAGCCATTTCATTTTCCGGCCTAAATCGGTACGCCTTACAAAGAATTTTTCAAAATTTTTTCTAAGCGCCGCAGACCTCGCTCGATTGCGACACGAACTACTTTTTCATGGACGCCCTCTGCCCGGGCAATGTCCTGTTTGGTCATGCCGAGAATGAAATGAGCATAAATCCGTTTTGCCTGTTTGTCCGGCAGACTGGAAATCGCTGCGTGAAGCTCCTGCATGGTCACTTTCCGCTCATACAGTTCATGGGGAGATAAGGCGACAAAGACAGCTTCATGCTCCAGCCCGTCATCCCGATCAAGGGAATAGTAGGCTTTGTGGCGGTATGTACGCAGCCGGTAGGCAGCCTCTTTACGATCAAACTCTTTGAACATTTCTGCAACTTCTTCCGATACTTCCATGAAGCAATCCGATGTATAGAATGGGTAATAGTCCCGCAAATTGATAATAGCCATATTGACCTCCGTTTCGGTGTTGGGTGTTGACAAGTGATCGAAACGAAGGCCGGAGGAGAACGGCACCGGGGCTGGACTTCGGGCCAAATTGGCCCGAAGCAAAGCAAAAGAAATGCGCCCGCACAGCAAGACGCTATGCAGACGCATGAAATTACATTATCATAATTGTACTGATATATTGTACCTTCATAACCAGACTGTCCCGGAGGGGGAGCTACGCTTTTTTTAGCTGGTGAAGGTCATGGGAATTGTGAGAAAGTAAGATGGACACGGCGACACCCTCCTATGGGCCGCCGTGGGGTTACTGAATATCCAAAGAGAAACGGCGGCTCTGAAAATTGAGCCGCCGTTTCAAATAGGCGTATTGATAGGCTGCTGTACGACGGCTTTTTTTCTTTTGCCGTCGTGCGGCAGATAGATGGTTTGTTTAGTTATGGCTTGCATTACCTATGGGCTGATTTCCAGACATTCCGACCTGTGTATGCTCGTCAAATTCCTCTTGACTGTATTTCTCGATGCCAGTTAATGTTCCGTGATGTTCGCTGTTCAAGTGGTCGTAATCACGAACGGTATAAATGTCTATTGTGCCAACACCGCTTCCAAGCGTTCTCATTTCGCCTCGGAATTTTCCGCTGGTGAGACTTTCACCATTAGAAGTGAGAACATCCCGGAAATAGCGGACTTCCTCACCATTGAAATACCACTGATCTTTTTCGGCATCATAAGTTACTCCAAATGCCTCATACTCTGCAACGAGCTTTGCAATTTCGCTATCTTCAAGCGGCGTTCCTGCCATAGCAACGGATGTGCTGTTTTTCAACGCCTCAATATCCCGTGCGTCAAATTCCTGCTGGGTAAACTCTTTCAGGTCAATCAGCTTGCCCGCCGGATCAACGGAGCCGTCAGCCGCTTTTGAAAAGCTCTCTAAATCCCGTACAGCATACACATCTACTGTGCCGTTCTCATTTAGAAAATCAATACCGGCGGTTTCATTGTTACCGATGGGATAATAGTCCTCAAACCAGCGAACCAAATTCCCATTATAGGTAAGTTCATCTTTGACCGCATCATAGGTCATCCCATATTGTTCATAAGGTGCAAACATTTTTTCTTTGTCTGCGGCGGAGAGTGCCGAGCTGTCCTCGCTGTTTCCCAGCGCCTCAGAGCCGCCAAGAGGTTGACTGATTTCTTCCTTGATAACGGGATTACCTTGTTCCTGGCTGTTCTGCGGTGTCGTGCTGCATCCAGCCAAACAGCCTAACAAGAGCATGGACGCAGCGCATAATGCCATTCGTTTCATAGTTCTCACCAATCCTTTCTTTGAATGTACCCCAAGTATAGCAAAGCATTTTGGGATACCTTTGGGATTAGTTTGTGATTTATGTGTAGTTAAAAAGGAGCTGTACCAAAATTTCGTTTTGATACAGCCCCTTCATGGCGTATGGAAATGTGTCTGCTGTACGACGGCTTTTTTTGCCGTCGTACAGCAGTTTTGTAGTCTATTTTACATACTGCTCTAATTCTTGTGCCGCTGTTTCTACCAGCTTTTCGATGTTACCGTTTTTGTCACGAATAACTTTTAGGTTGATACCATCACTTATGCCGTTATCACAGTAGGTATCGTGGTCTGCATCATAGAGAATATGGATGGGTTTGCCGTCATACATCCATTTTTGAGTCGGCTGGTCATAGGAAACGCCAAATGCGGTGTAGGCGTCTAAACTATCATCACGATAGTTCGGATCGCCCAGTTCAAAACTACCGCTGTTTCCAGTAATTCCAGCCGCATCAAATTCCTCTTTTAGTTCTTTTTGCTTTTCAGTTCTGGCGTTAAAATCAGCATCCGAGGATTGCTTCAAGCCTGTCAAAGATCCATTTGCATCTCTGATCGGCTCTACATCTACCACGCCATCCTCATAGAAGAACGAGTTTGCGTTCTCTGGACTGATCTGATCTTTGAAATAACGCACCATCTGGCTTTTATAAAAGAAGCGGTCTTTCTCCTGATCGTAGGTCATGCCATAGGGTTCATAAATGGAATACTGTTCCGCAATCTCGCTCCGGCGGATTTCTTCGGCCTTGGCCTGTTCTTCCGAGGAAATCACTTCATCGCTTTCATAGGCTTGCGCTGTGGATGAAGAATTTGAGTAAAGAGTATCACTACTGTTATCGGCTTGTTCCTGGCTGTTCTGCGGTGTCGCGCCGCATCCAGCCAAACAGCCTAACAAGAGCATGGACGCAACGCATAATGCAATTCGTTTCATAGTTTTCACCAATCCTTTCTTTGAATGTACCTAAAGTATAGCAGAGCTTTTTGGGATACCTTTGGGATTAGTTTGTGATTTGTGTGTAGTTAAAAAAGCGGCAAGTTGTTCACCTGCCGCTGGTTGTCCGCTAAATCGTGAAGAAGAATTTAACACCGTTTTCTGTGTTGCAAGCCTCACAATAGCTGTTATGTTGTTGTAAAATTCTTTGAACCATATAAAGCCCTAAGCCGCTGCCGCCTGTTCTTCTACTGCGGGATTGCTCCATACGATAAAAAGCGTCAAACAATTTGGGGATATCATCTTCGGGTATATGTGTACCTGTGTTCTCTACGGAGAACAAAAAGCGTCCGTTGGTATTTTGTAAAATAATATCAACGCTTGCTCCATGCGGCGAATACTTTACAGCATTTGAAATCAAATTGGAGAACACCTTTTCAATCAGTAATTTGTTCCCATTGATAAAAGTGGGAGACTGTATAGCAAGATGTATTTGCAGCTCTTTTGTTGCCACTAAATCATCAATCTCCCTCAAATAGCCATGTATCATGGGAGCGCAATCAAAATGCTCCATTTTGAAATCGACATTGGTTTCCAGCCTTGAAATCGTTAATATTTCCTGCACCATCGTTTCAAGCGTAGCCGCAACTTCCAAGGATCGGGCAAGATACTTTTCGTGGTCTTTATATGCCCCTATACCCAATAGCATCCCCTCTAATTGACCCTTGATAATGGTGATAGGGGTTTTCAGTTCATGGGAAGCGGAAGAAAAGAAATCCTGTTGTGCCCGTTCCAGCACCTTTTGATGTTCAATATCCTTTTGGAGCTGGAGATTTGCACTTTGCAACTCCTCCAAGGTAGCAGACAGTTTCCGGGACAGCGTATTCAAGCTATTCTCCAGTACACCCAGCTCGTCAGAACGACGTTCCTCAAGTTGCCATTCCAGCCGCATATCAGACATTTCTTTAGAAATCCGACAGATTTTTAATACCGGGTTTGTAATGATACGAGAATACCCCCAAGCGGTTGCCAACGATACAAGGAGAATAACGCAAAACAAAATCGGTAATACGCTTACAAATGATTGCCGCAGTTCTGCGATTTGAGAGGCTTCTCCATAAACTGTTAAAATATATTGGCCATTATCATCTGCAAATGAGAAGTAATAGCTGTTGGATATAATCGGCGCACTTTCATAAGATGTTCCACCAAGAGCCTCACTGGCAATCCCATCGTTAAAGTCATTTTGATTAGACGGTGTTTCCATCAGAACACCATCAGCAGTATAAAGCTCCACCATACTAATCGCCGTGTTTTGAAGAAACTGGTCAAAAAGTCCGCCGCTATCCTGCATACGGATATGTTCTAATTCATAAATAAAGTCACTTGTCTGTTCATCTAATGACGCATTGAGATTGTTAGAATAGGTCCTGGGCATATACCAGGCCAGAACGCCATAGACAAGAAAGCTCACGCATAGCAAAACTGCCACAGTCAGAATAAAGACTTTAGCAAACAGACTGCCTTTAATTCTCTTTATCAACTTTATATCCCACCCCTCTGATTGTTTGAATGAAATCTATTCCCAATTTTTTTCGTAGATTTTTGATATGGGTATCAACAACACGCTCGTCCCCATAAAAATCATATCGCCACAGCTTATCCAACAAGTTCTGCCGGGTCAATATCCGGCCCTGATGGGTCAGCAGTTCCCGCAGTATTTCAAATTCCTTTTGTGTCAGTTCAAAATTAGCTCCGTCCACGGTGGAGGTGTAGCTGTCACAGTTCAAACGCAAATTGCCATAAGCAATGATTTGATACTTTTCATCTGTTCCCCGGTTACTGCGCCGAAGTACAGCCGCAATTTTGCGGAGCAGGACAGGCATAGAAAACGGTTTTGTAATGTAGTCATCCACCTGCAAATCCAATCCTTTAATCTGATCTTCTTCTCCGCTTAATGCGGTTAGCATAATGATGGGAACATCAGATTGCTTGCGTATCAATTCACAGACACCGTAACCGTCAATTTTGGGGAGCATAATGTCCAACACAATCAAGTCATATCGTTGCCCCGCAAATAGCGATAGTGCCTCGACACCATCATTTGCAACAGCTACTTCATATCCTGCTTCTTGTAAAAAATTCTGTAAAAGTTCTTGAATATCAAAATCGTCCTCAACGACTAAAATCCTTTGCATAATAACACCTCCAAAGATAGCGTATCATAGATTTTTGTGATTAAAGTGTAGTTTTCGAATTTTCTTTCTGTTATTATACCTTGTCCGTGTAACATCGGCAACCTTGCCGACGGGCAATAAAATACTACTAAAACATAAAATCGTGTTTCGTTCTCATAGTCAAACCCGAAATGTAAAATAATATAGGGGTGATATGAGAATGTACCAAGACACCAGACGGCTTGACTTCCACGCATTAGGCCGGGAGATCAAGCGCAAAAGAGAGGCGAAAGGTTGGACGCAGGAATATCTTGCACAGCTTGTAGACCGTACCCCACGCTCTATCATGTATTTTGAAAACCGGGGTCAGCATCCAAGCCTGAATACCTTTTACCAAATCGTCACCTTGCTGGACATTTCCGTAGACCAATTCTTTTATCCTGACAGGCAGAATAGCGAAAGCGACTGCCGCCAGCACATTGATAGACTGCTCAACTCAATGGACGAAAAGGAATTGACGGTCATGGAGGCCACAGCAGAGGGACTACAAAAAGCCAGAGAAACGGAGGTTCCAGAATAAGGGCCTCTGTTTTTTTGCGCCATTTTCGGGGCTGCCGCTAAGTGGCAAGCAATGCCTCTGTGGCCACAAGTGGCACAAAGGCGGCTTGTTGGGGCTCGCCCCAAACCCGTATCTTCGGGCCAACATGGCCCGAAGTGTCAGCGTCGCTTTGCTCCTTATTTTCATAACCTTAACGCTCCTTTTCCTGCTTTCTTCCCGGCTCGGTGTAGCCCATCAGAGTGTCAATGTTCGCCTTGATTGTGACGATCTCCTGCATATCCCGTCGTGCCTTCTGGTATTCTCCATAGAGCTGTTTTTTCTTTGCTGTGAGCTTGCGGCCTTCCTCCTTCAGCACATCCATTTTAGGGAGCTTCGCCCCGCCCAGCAGAGAGCGCATTTCCGCTTGTGCAGCCCGGTACAGTTCAAGGTCGGCCTCATGCTCCGCAAGGAATTTCCGGCTGTACTTCGTCGCCTTATACTGCTCAAAGACTGGGCGGGTTTTGGCATACTGAACCGTTGCGGCCTTTAGCCCGGCATTGGTTTTCATGGCCTGCTCCGTCTGCTTGACCTGTTCGGAAATAACATGGAAACGGTCTGCCGCCTCGGTGGCTTTCTTCGCCAACTGCTCATAATCGGTCAGGTTATTGTCCTGTATATAGGCAAGAGCGGCGGCCATCTGCTTAATGTTAAATACCTTCGCCCAGCGTTCATATCCCGGCCCCTTACCGGCAGCCAGCTTTGCTTGAATATCCACCGCCAGACTGATTTTCCGCTCCGAGCGCCCGGGGCGTTTTTCTTTGCCCTCAATGGCGGACAGAACATCTTGCAAGTCGTAGCCGTCCCCCAGCGTGGAGGCACGCAGACGGGTGAAGCGTTCCTGTCCCTGCCCGGTCAGCCGGAAGCTGATACCGCCGCCCCGAACCGTCTTGACCTCATACCCGGCCCGCTTCATCAAATTGAGAAATTCGTCCAAATCAGCGGGGCGTTCCGCCAACGCAGTATCAATGGCAAGGCGCAGCCTGTCCTGATAGGAAAGCGGCCCTTTCCGGTCTTTCTGCCACTCTCCATAGTTCCGATACTTGCCCTTGCTCCGGGGCTTCGGGTTCTCCACGATGGATAGCCCGTTTTCAAGGCACAGCCTGTCAGAGAGCCGCCGAAGGGCGAAGCTGGAGCCCCAAAAATTTCGGAATTTCCGGGTGCAGTCAAGGGTGGTGGAGTTGTAATAAATGTGACAATGGATGTGCTGCTTATCGGTGTGCGTGGTAACGATAAAAGCGTGCCGCCCCTTTGTCCAGCGCATAGCCAGCTCATAGCCGATACGGTTCGCCTCCTTCGGGGTGATCTCGCCCGGATAGAAGGATTGTCGTATCTGATAGCACAGCACATTATTTTCTTTCTTCTGTTCCCGGCCCGTCATAGCGGCATAGCTGGCCTTTGCCAAAAGGAACTCGTCCGCCACGGTGGCCGGATCACATTCATAAGCGGAGATATACTTTCCGCTTTCTGTTTTCTCCGGGTCCTTGCCATAGTCCAGACAATCCCGGATAGCCTCAGCAATCGTTTCGCCTTCGCCCGCATGGCGCTGTAACAAAGTTGTGGTAGCCAAAAATCATTCCTCCTTTCCATGAGAAAGGGGCGGCCCATTCAGACCGCCCCGACTTCGGGCCAGTATGGCCCGAGGCTGCTTAACTTGCCAGAAACCGGTACAGAGCGGATTTGCCTCCGTCCAGCGCCCAAAGAAGGGAGCCCGCCGCCGCTTGCAGTCCATACGGCGAAAGAAGGAAGGCAAGAAACAGAAATACAATCCCGCCTATGGGCGTCGGCGTGAAAAAGAGAGCGACACCCAGCACCGTCAGGATCACAGAGGCAATCGTCAGCAGGACGGCACAAATATCAAATAGGAACACCAGCAGAGCCGCCAGAAGGGACAACGCTAAAGCAAAGGGAGCAACCAATATTTTCAGCAGTATCTTCATCTTCAAAACCTCCTTTATCTATCCTTCCTACCTCTATTTTATCATGCTTGCCCGGGGACATAAATGTTGCGAAAGATTAGTAAATCCTGTCCCAAACTTTTGGGTCATACTGGCCCGAAGTGGTAAAAAAAGAGCAGGGCGGCAAGCCCCGCAACGGAAGCCTGCCGCCCTCGTCTTACTTTGCCACCAGCTCGGAAAGCTCCCGCAGCACCTTTGACACCTCGCCCCACAGCTTTTCATAGTCCCGCTTCAATCCGTCGATTTCCTCCGGGTACACGCCATAGGTGTGTGCGTGTACGGCGACCTGATTGAGATTGTTGGAACAGCGCCGTTGCAGAGAGATCAGCTCTTTTACGGGCGTAAGGTCGATGTGCAGGATATACCCGTTCAGAGCCATTTTCCGTACATAAGCCCCGGCGTTGGAAATGCCCGCCTCGGCCATCCGCTCATGGATGGCCGCCAGCTCGTCCGGTGTTACCATGACGTGCAGATGGACATTCCGCTTGCGGTTCTCCATCAGCGTTCCAGCTCCCGGCCTTTCCGGCGTTCTTTGGGCTCCTTTACCTTATCCAGCGGTTTTGCGTCCAACTCCGGGGGCGTGGGCGGGATGGGCGTGTTGTTGGGTACGCCGTCGATCATGTTGCAGTTCTGCTCTGTGGAGAGCTCGGCGGTTTTCAGATAGTTGTCTTTTTCGTGCATGGCGATCCTCCTTTATCGTTCCTCATGGTTTTTATGGTTTCGCTTCTGGCCGGGTTCCTTCGGGGGTTCCTGCCCTCTGGTTTCATCTTTGAGCCGGGCAATAATGGATGGGCGCACCCGGTCAGGATTGCCCGGTGCTGGTTTCAGCTCATAATCCTCCATCTGCTTTTCGGTCAGCGGCTTTGCGTAGGTCAGTTCGCCCCATGCCATCAGCCTGCCG
This sequence comes from Fusicatenibacter saccharivorans, assembly GCF_027667425.1. Classification (NCBI taxonomy): domain Bacteria; kingdom Bacillati; phylum Bacillota; class Clostridia; order Lachnospirales; family Lachnospiraceae; genus Fusicatenibacter; species Fusicatenibacter saccharivorans. Next base: position 414,632 of record NZ_JAQEGR010000001.1, on the reverse strand, counting down.
TCTGCCACAGGACGCCGCCTGTCATCATCGTAGTTGACGATGGAAAGAGGCTGGTTATCCGGCGGCTTCGGGTAAGTTCCTATGTCCACGGGCCGCTGGGTGGAATAATAGCGGTAAACGCCCTCCGGTCCCAGCTCGGTATGCTTGACCGCCGCATGGTAAAACTGCTGATAGTCGTCCACCCGGCGGTCAAAGTCCCGCTGCGCCCACGCCTGACTGGTTCCATAGCGGCCCCAGTAGTAATCCCGATGGCCGTTTTCCCCCTCGGTAAACTGCCAGGTCACAAAGGGGCTCGGCGCTCCCGGATTATGCCCCAGCGCAAAGCCGTGTCCGGTTTCAAAGGTGGCAGCTTTCAAAATCACATATCCTTGTACTGTCTCCAAGAGATCCCTCCTTTCTGTGCCTCGGGTCAACATGACCCGAAGTGCTGGATGTTACGAAATAAGAGGGCAGACCGGGGAGGAATGTAATAAGATATTCCCACCCCAGAAACACCCTCAAAAAAGCCCGGAATGTCAAGCCTTTGGAGGCGGCAAATCGTAACAGCCGCCCGGCCTTTTCTCCCGCATTTTCCTCATGCGTTCCCGGCTTTTCCGACGGTTTCCTTCGGCCTTGCAGACGTCGGAGCAGTAGGCTTGACGCCCCTCGGGCCAAAATGCCTTTCCGCAGACCGCACAGGCCCGCAGTTCCGGGGAGATTCCTTCCGTTGTCAGCGCCGCTTGAAGCTCCGGGTCAAGGGGCAGGACAGCCTCACGGAAGTAACGGCAGTACGCCCCTGTCCAGCACTTGTGCAGCATATAACAGGCACAGTCCAGAGGAAGGCACAGGCCGCTTTCCCTGTCATAGTTGGCACACATCCCCGTGACCAGAGAACGGATTTTCTTCTTCTCGTCACGGGTCAGCTCCCGGGCGTCCATTTAAGACTTCGGGCCACGATGGCCCGAAGGGCGGGGCTCCACGATCAGCGCCCGGAACTTCTTCCGGCACTGTTTTTTCTTTCCTTTGCACTCCTTGTAGTAACGGCATCCCTTACAAGGGTCGTCATTGTCCCAGCCGGGGTGCGGTACTTCCTTCATCATTCGTTCAAAAGGGCTGCTTGTAAAATTCATTCTCATTCCTCCGTATCTTCCTCCCACAGCGGGGTATCTTCGTCCTCGGGTTCCTCTGCGATCTCCTCCAGCTCCCCGTCCTCATATTCGCAGTAATCATCTTCCAAATCCGGGGCCTCATGCTTCGGCTTGTAAATCTTGAAATAGTAACCAATTCCACCGCCGGCCAGCACCACCGCGCCGATCAGGAGCAGAGAGAGAAGGGGGCTGTCCTTTTTCTCCGGCTCGGGTTCCGGTACTTCCTCCACCGGTTCAGTGGGCTTTGGCTCTGGCTCCGGGGTCACTTCTTTGGGCGGTTCCTTACCCTGTTCGGCAAGAGGCAGAAGGTCGTCTGTGGTAACGGTATTGAGGAAATAGACGTTCTCGCTGGTTTTCTGTTTGTCGATCACCAGATAAAACACGCTCTCGTCTGCGGTGGTGATGGTGTAGAACTCCTTTCCATCCTCGTCGGTGGCGTTGTCCACCACGGTTCCCGTCCCGTCCAGGGTAAAGGGGTTCTGGGTTTCCGGCTCTGCTTCGGTTTCTGCCGGGGAGGGAGCTGTCTCCGGCTGCGGCTCGCTGCTCTGTGCATAAGCCGGGACTGTAAAGATCAGGCAACACAAAAGGCTGGCAGCCATCGCCGCCAGCCTGCGGTATTTAATTTTCTTCATGGGCTGTGTCCTCCTTTTCGGGTGCCTCCGGCTTCGGGTCAGTATGACCCGAAGCGGTAAGGCTGTTTTTGGGGTCATTCAAAAAAGCCATAAGCTGGGCGGGCGTCAGTTTGAGGGAGCGCACCGCCTGCACGATCTGGCTGTTTTCTTCCTCCTGTTTCTGCTTTTCCAGCTCCCGGATTTTGGCCTGCCACTCGGCAGCCTTCTCCCGGGCTTTTTCCAGTTCCTTATCGAGCTTGTCGATCTTGTTCATGCAAGGACTCCTTTCCTCTGGCTCACAAACGCCCGAAGGCATAGAAATGTGTCTGCCAGTAGCTTGAATTGATGTTTGCGTATTGGATGGGCGAACCACAATGGAGCATCATCCCGTCGCCCACATAAATCCCCACATGGGACACAGGGCCGGGGCTGTCATAGGTTCCCGTGAAAAAGATAATGTCGCCGGGCTTTGCCTCGGAGGGGGAAATGATAGCGCACTGGTTGTAAATGCCCTGCGCCGTGGTACGGGGCAGGTTGTGGACGCCGCTGGCCGTGTACACCCAGCAGACAAAGCCCGAACAGTCAAAGGAGGTGGACGGGCTGGAGCCGCCCCACACATAGGGCCAGCCGATGTACTTTGTGGCTTCTTTCATGAGCGCCGCAAAAGCCGGGTCATCCAGCGCCTCGCCGGGTATCTCATAGCTGGGGCCGGTATCTTCGCCGCCGTTGTAAATCCCTTCCCACAGATAGGGTTTGTTGCCTTTGAGCTGCTGCATAACGGTGTAGATTTCCCGCTGCTGTTCGTTAAGCCTCGGCAGGATCACGGCGGGCAGCGTCTTGTTTGTGAGGGTCACATTGAGAATGTAATACTCATAGGGGACTTCCTCGGTGGTGGTTTCCCCGGTCTCCGGGTCGGTGCTGGTTTCGGTGCGGTAGCGTATCTCGACTTTCTCCGTCAAGGTCAGCTCATACTGTGCCTCGAAGATCTCCCGCAGTTCGTCCTGCACCTGTTCCCGGAAATACACATGGTACTTTGCCGAGAGATAGGACGCCAGCTCATAGGGGTTATGGCCGATCTCGTCCACGGAATAGCGGTACTCGTCATAGCCGGGATGGGTGCTTTCGATGTTCGCTACCGTCTGCGCCAGCTCGTTTTCCAGTGCCGTGTAGTCCTCGTCCACGCCCAGCAGGTCCGTATCCTCCGAGGCGTAGGAGGTGCCGGATAACGCATTGGCAAGGCCGCTGCCAAGCGTGGGAAAGATGGAGCTTACCGCCGACACAAGAAAACAGAGCAGCAACAGCAGGAGCAGGACCAGCACCGCCACGGGATGACGTGTCACAAACTGCGCCGCCCGACGGGTCGCAGTTCCCGAAGCGGCAGCGGTTTTCTTTGCGGCCTTTGCGCCCTGTTTTGCAGCCGCCTTTGCTTCTTTGGAATACCGGCGTTTCAGTTTCCATTTCTGCTGCACACGGGAAAGCGGATTGCTGGCAAGTTCCGGGTGCTCGGAGGCCATCTTTTGAAAATCCACATTGGCCCGGGCTTTTATGTCCTTCCGTTCCCACTTTGCCACCTTCCGGGCTGGGTGTTCCCGCCAGCGGCGTTTGGCATAGCGGGTCAGTTTCCGGGCTCCGGCCTCTGCGGCCAGCTCGGATTTATGCGCTCCTTCCACGCCCACATTTTCATGTTCGACTTCGTTGATTTTGTTGTGGAGATAAAACCATGCCTCGGTGCGGGCTCCCCGGACAGCTTTCTTCGCAAGCCCCGGTGGCTTCTGCGCCGCCCGTTTCGCCTCGACCTTATCCAGCTTCTCCCGGGCCTTTCCCAGCTTTTCCCCGGCGCGCTCCGCTTTGGCCTGCGCCTTCTGGTACTTGTCCTTTTTGCTCCCGGCCTTCTCGGCGGAGCCTTCCGGCTCCTGCGCCTTTCCGGTATCCTGCGGACCGCCCTTGTCATCCTCCTGCCTCATGCGGTCAGAAGGGCGGGCTTTCCGGCTGTCCTCTTGAAACTTGCCGCTTTTGGACTTCGGGCCATCGTGGCCCGAAGGACTGTCCTGCCCGGTATCCTCGTCCTCAAACCGCAGACGTCGGGATGGTGCGGGGGAAGGTCCTTCCCGTTCAGCCGGTCCGGGGCGATTGCCCCCGGTATCCTCCGTCGGCCCCGGCCTTTGAAAATTCCGTTTGTCCGGTTTCTTTTCGATGATGTATCCCTCCTTTCCAAACCTCGGGCCAGCATGGCCCGAAGTGTGTTATGCCCGGTTCATTTCCTGTTTTTTGTCCTCCGGGCGGGTGGTCATAATGGCGTACAGCTCGGTATTCTGCGGGAAGCGGTCAACAAACGGGATGGTGGTGTTTCCGAAGAACAGCAGCCCTTCGCCGGAATTGGTATGGGTCACATAGGAAAGCTGATGGGGGCTGATCCCAAGCTGTTTGGCTAAAATCTGCCGGTCTCCCTGTGCCTGCGAGAGAAGCACAAGGAAGTCCGAGTTTTCAAAGATGTTCTCAATCTCCGGGCTGGCAAGGAAATCCTTCACGTTCTGCGTTAAGGCGCTGGGTACGCAGCCCTTCTTACGGAGCATTTTCCAGATCGCCACACAGTAGCTTGCCGTCAGCCGGTCACGCAGCAGCACATGAAATTCGTCGAAGTAGCACCATGTAGCGATACCGCGCAGGAAATTCATGGACACCTGCGAGTTTACCAAGTCCTGCATAATGAGCATGGCAATCGTCCGAAGCCCGGCACCCAGCTTTTTTAAGTCAAGGCATACCAGACGGCGGTTCAGGTCCACATTGGTTTCATGGTTGAACACGTTGAGAGAGCCCGACACATAGATTTCAAGGGCTGTTGCCAGCCGTACCGCCTCGCCCTCGGGCTGGGAACAGAGCAGGTCATACAGGGTTTGGAGGGTCGGCATTTTGCTTGTTTCCGGGTTCTGCAAATGCTCTCGGTACATCTGGCGCACACAGCGGTCAATGACGGTACGCTCCACCGGCTGCAAGCCGTCCTTGCCGCCGACGATTAGCTCCATCAGCGACAGGATAAAGTCGGCTTTCAGCGCCATCGGGTTTTCCTCGTCAAAGCTCAAATCAATGTCCATCGGATTGATGTGGTGGGGGCTGTCCGGGGCGATCTCGATGACCTGACCGCCCAGCCTCTTGATAAGGGGCGAATATTCGCCCATCGGGTCAACCACAATGATCCGGTCACGGGTGGCAAGGAACACGTTCACAAGCTCCCGCTTTGCGGCAAAGGATTTGCCGGAGCCCGGCACGCCGAGGAACAGGCCGTTGGGGTTTTTGAGCTTTTTCCGGTTTGCCATGATGACGTTATGGGAAAGTGCGTTGAGCCCGTAATAGACGGCTTCGCCATCCATGCGGAGCTCCTGCGTCATAAAGGGAACGAAAATGGCCGTGGAGCTGGTCGTCATGCCGCGCTTGATCTCAATGCCGTTATGGCCCAGCGGAAGGCTGGAAAGAAAACCATCCTCCTGCTGGAAGTCCAGCCGCTTCAAGGTGCAGTTGTATTTCTGGACGATACCCGACACCGTGAACAGGTCATTGTCCAGCTCCCGGCGGGTCGGGGCCATGTTTACCACAAGGAAGGTCAGCAGGAACATTCTTTCATTCCGGCTCTGTAAATCTTCCAGAAGGGTCTTTGCGTCGTTGCTGTACGTTACAAGGTCGGGCGGAAGTATGTCCATGTCGTACCCTGACCGAGCTGCCTTCTTTTGTTCCTCCACCTTCATCTTGTCAATGTCGGAGACTTTGGCCTTGATAGATTTTACGGCGGCGGCCTGATCGACGGTTTGGATATGGAGAGTGATGGTCATTTCCGCATCCATTTCCAAAAGCTCCGCCAGCAGCTTGTCCGAGAGCTCTGAGGCCAAAATCTGCAAGTAGGAGGCAGCGCCCCAAGTCGTCCCCACCCGGAACAGACGGCTGAAACGAAAATCGAAACTGTCCGGGGCGATAAAGTCTTTGGTGGAAAGCCCGGTTTTGGGGATCATATCCCATGAAAACCGGAAGGGGGAGCCGCTGCCGGGGTGAAGCTGCCCGTGAAGAAGCTCCAGCCGTTCCAGCCCCGAAAGGGAGCGGCACTTGACGCCCAGCTTTTTGAAGTTCCCGCAAATGTCCGCCTCTACACGTTCCAGCCTTGCCCTGGCGGTGGAAAGGTCATCCACATTCACGCCGAAGGTCAGGAGCTTTGTGCGGACAATGCCGTTGTTGCTTTTGGCGATCTGGTTTTCCAGCATTTCCACATACTCACACCGGACGCTGTTGTAATCATCGTCCTGCATGGGGATGTTCACGCTGTACCGGCTGCCCGGGCGGCTCCGGTGGTTGAGGAAGGAAAGCTGGAACGGAAGGCTGCTGTCAAAGTAGTTGAGGCAGGCGCTCCACCCGTCAAAGATGGCCGCCTGATCTTCGGACTGTGCGAGCTGGTAGTTGATGTCCTCGTATTCAATGGTTTTGGTGTAATAGCGGTCCGCTACCCGGCACACCCCGTCCCGGTACATTTCCCGGTAAGGGAGGGTCTGCTGGGCGGTGGTGGGAATGTTCTTTCCCTTTGTGAACAGGCCGAGAAGGCTCTGCTTTTCAGGCTTTTTGCCTGCGAGCTTTCCGGCCCTTCTGCTGTTTCGCAATCGGCTGCGCCTCCTTTCTGGCGCTAAGCAGCGCATAGAAGTTTTCGGTTTTGTAAGGCCGCACACGGGGATAGAGGAACCGGGTGCGGATGATGTTTTTCAGCACTTTTTCCAGCGGCAGACCGTCTCGTTCATACATAGCCAGAAAGAAGAACGGGAGCATGAGGCCGATCATCAGGAACATGGCGGCACTGTTCCCGATACTGCCACGGGAAAACAGGTAAGCCGGGAGGCCCACCGCCGCCGCGCTGGAAAAACAAACAAGCTGACGCTTCGTTAGGTTGAAGGCCAGCTTTGTCTTGATTTTGGAAAGGTCTTTTGGTACTGGCACATAGGCCATTTTGGTACACCTCCTTTATTGCTTCGGGCCAGCATGGCCCGAGGTTATCTTGCGGCCTCTTTGGCCGGGGCTGTGCTGCGGGCAGCTTCGGCGGCCTCTCGTCCGCTCTGCCTTGCCCGCCAGTATTCGGGGTGATACTGCCGGATGGACTGATTGAGTTTTTCTTCAAACTGTCCTTTGTCCTTAATGCGGTCAGGGATTTTCCACAGCTTTTTGTCCAGCAGCTCCCGGAGCACTACGCTTTCCTGTGCGTCCTCCTCATAGCAGATATAGCCCTTGTCCTTGAAACCGCATTTTTTCGCCGCCGGAGAGAGGACGGCGGCTACCTCGTTTGCCACCATCGTTCCGCCGTGGCTGGCGGTAGATACCAGAAACACCCCTGGACAGAGGGTTTCACAGCTCTGCACCTCGCCCCACGGGGAACTTTTCGGCGCATGGAACATTCCGCCCGTCCGGTTCCGGTCCGCCTGCATGAGCGCCGCATTTTCCAATATGGCGCGAAGTTCCGGGGAAAAATAGGCATATTCCCGCAGGACCCGGGCGGCGTCCCCACCGCAGGCGTTCATCAACAGGGTATAGGCGTCGCTGTCCGCTTTGGTACAGCGGCCCAGCAGTTTTCCGTCGTAATAGCAGGCCGCGTCATAGCCCGTCCGTTTGCGTGGCATGGTTTCCGCCTCCTTTCTGCTTCGGGCCAGCATGGCCCGAGGTCAACGCTCTGCGCTGCGGCTGGGCTTTTCCTTCGGAGGCCGTTCTGCCTTTGCCTGTTCGGCAGCCGCTTTTCCGGCTTTGAGCTGGTCGCTGATGGACGCACGCCCCACAGAGCCGCGCTCCGCCATCTGTTCCAGCTTTGCCTCATAGGCTTGCAGAACAGCGGTGTTGAGCTGTTCCCGGAACTCCTTTGTGACAGGGTAGGCCATATCCCGGTAGCCGCCTTTGCCGTCCGGCTGGCTGGGCATCCCAAGAAAGAGCCCCTTGCTGCCCTGTACGATTTTCAGATTTTCCACCACAAAGCAGTCATTGAATTTCACGCTGGCAAAGCCCATGAGGTTTTTCACAGGTTCGATGACCCGCACGCTTACATCCAGCTTTATAGGGGCGGCTGGTGTTCCGCCCGCAGTTTTTTCCTGCATGGATTTCTCCTTTCCGCTTCGGGTCAGCATGGCCCGAAGTCTCTTAATGGCAGCCGAAGATGGATTTTGCAAGACTGCCTGTTTTGAATAAGGTAAAACACAGCAGCACCGTATATCCCACACAGCCCCAGATCGCCCCGATGGGGTCGCCGTCGGTGGCGATACTCTGGATCAGCACCGCATAGATGGCGACACAGACCAAGATCAACAGACCTTGAAAGCCCACCGCAAAGAGGGAGCGGAAATAGTTCTGCCCCATGTGTCCGGTTTCCCTGTTGGGGACGGTGGCAAACGGGATAGGCGCTAAACTTGTGAGTAAATAAATTTCAATCATACGGCCATATACGATAACGAAAATCACGATGTTTAAGGCAATCATGGTAAGCTGGATCAGGAAGGACTGGAGCCAGAGTCCGAACAGAGGGCCTAACTCCATCGCTTCAAGCTCTGTCCGCAGACTGCCCAGCACATCCGGCGTGATCTCTGTCCCGTTCTGGATAATGCCCGCTGACTGCTGTATCACATGCTGGCTCACATCAAAGACCGCCAGCACGATATTGAAGGTATTCGTCAGGATCATCACAGCCACAAAGGTTTTGAACACCCACTTAAAAAACATCCATGTGTCAACTTCATGGAGGTTGTTGCGTTCTATGAGCATCTGTATCAGTTCATAGGTCATAACAAAAGTGAGGATGACCCCGGCGATTGGCAGAATGGCAGTTTCGGAGATCTGTCGTATCATGGAAAAGACCCCGGCGTTCCAGTCCGCCGGGGTCGTGCCTACCTGTGTGGCGATCTCGCCAACGCTCTGATTGACGTTATCGAAAAGGCCGTCCAGATTTCCCATGATACCATCGACGAGCAGACCTTTCAGCCATTCAACGATTGCGTCGATGATAAAGTCCATACATCAGCTCCTTTTCTGGAAAAAGGGACAACGGGTGACACTTAGCTGAACAGGCCGGACAGCAGAGGGATAAGCTGAAGGCCGATCAGAACGACACCGCCGCCAGCCATGAGCTGCTTAATGCCCTGTGATTTTGCCGCAGGGTTATCCGACCCGTAACCTTCCAGAAGGTTGATGACGCCCCACACCGCCAGACCGGCGCCAAGAGCCATGACCAGAATTTTAAGAATGTCGATTGCCTGATTGAAAAATTCCATATACGTTCCTCCATTTTGTTTGTTTGATGGTTTTGGGTACAAAAAAAGCCGCCCACATCGGCGGCGCTTCGGGTCATCATGGCCCGAAGTTACACAAACTCGTCGCTGTCCAGATCATCGAAATTCAACAGGTCAGCTTCTTCGTCCGTGTCGGAGCCGTCCACTTCGTACACCGTGTATTCGTCCTCCGGCTTTAGTCTCAATGGCCGGTGGCGGAACAGGCTTTCCAAGCGGAAGGCGTTTTTCTTTTTATCAAATTCGGCTGTGTACTTGTAATTCGGGTGCTTTTTCAAGTCATACTTCGGGGACAGGAAGGGCGGGAGCCCCCTAAGCTGCAAGATACATTTATCCCCGGGCATGGTGGTGATCTCGCTGGTGGTCATCAGTTCCCGGCCAAGCCGCTGCATATTCTGGCTGTAACTTTCAGACTGTCCACGGCTTCGGCCCTCGGTCTGCATAGAGATGGTGGCCTTGCCCAGCCAGTTTTCCGAAATATCCTTTAGGGTGGAAGCCTCCCGGCCTCCGAGGAATACGATACTGTCCATGTTGCCCATGATGGTTTCGGAATGGTCTTTGTACAATGCCTTGCACTGGCTCATTGCCTGATAAAAAAGCGTCAGGCTGATCTCACGGGAGCGGATGACGGCCACGATCTTTTCCAGCCCCGGCACCTGCCCGGTGTTGGCAGCCTCGTCCCACAGCACCCGCACATGATAGGGCAGACGCCCGCCATAGGTGTTGTCAGCCCGTTCACACAGAAGGTTGAACATCTGCGAAAAAGCGAGGGCAACCAAAAAGTTGTAGGTGGTGTCCGTGTCGCTGATAAGAAAGAACAGCGCTGATTTTTCATCCCCCAGCTTATCCAGCTCCAGTTCGTCATAAGACATGATCTCCCGAAGTTGGGGAATATCAAAGGGAGCCAGTCTTGCACCGCAGGAAATCAAAATGCTTTTGGCTGTCTTGCCGCTGGCGAGCTTGTATTTCTTATACTGCCTCACGGCGAAGTGCTGGGGGCTGCGGTGTTCCAGCCCGTCAAACATATAGTCCACCGCGTTTTTGAAGGTTTCGTCATCCTCCCGGACTTCCATGCTGTTTATCATTTCCACCAGCGTATTCATGTTGCGTTCTTCCTCCGGCCCCTCAAAGACGATGTAGGACACAAGGGCGCAGTACAAGAGGGTTTCTGCTTTTGTCCAGAACTCGTCGCCCTCCTTGCCGTCGCCTTTGGTGTTGGTGATCAGAGCAGTAACGAATTTCAAAACATCGCTTTCTGTCTTGATATAGGCCAGCGGATTGTAGTGCATGGATTTTGAAAAGTCGATACTGTTGAACACCCGCACCCTGTATTTCTCCCGTTGCAGAAACCGCCCGCACTGGTCGAGAGTGCCGCCCTTCGGGTCTACCACCACATACGAGGAATGGGCTTGAAGGAGCTGCGGGGTCAGCCAGAACCTTGTCTTTCCCGAGCCAGACGAGCCGATGACACAGGCGTTTAGGTTCCGGGCATTGGCGGGTATCTTCGGACGGGTGTTCATGGTAAGGAACTCCGTCCCGGTCAGAATGACATTGTTCTGAAATTTAGGGTCAACAAATGGCTTTATATCTTCCTTTGTTCCAAAGCGGGCGGTGCCGTACTCCGCATCCCGCCGGAATTTTTTCGCCTGCCTGATCTTTGACTGTATCAGCAGATACATCCCAGCCGCACCGGCAAGGCCCACCAGCAGGTCAATACCTCCCAGCCCCGGCCAGTAGGTTTCAAAGGCTTTGGGGAAGGTATCAAGCATCCCCATGAGCTTTGTCCCGAAGTCTGTGCCGGGGGCGATCCGGTAGGCCGTCCCGATTTTGGAGAAAAACCAGAACACAAAGAGGTACGGCAGGTTTGGGAGCACATATTTTCTGATCTTGTCACTCAACGTCCGTCCTTCACCGCCTCTCTGGTCCGCTGCTTTTCCTTTGCCTGCGTCCTGATTTGCTCCGTGAATTTCCGAAGCTGACCGAGGATGGAAGCCTTGTCCTGCTCTTTGTTCAGCACCTTTGCGCTGTACTTCTGGAAGGCCGCCGTGATAGCGTCCGCCTGATTGGCTTTGAAAAACAGCAGGTAATGACCGGGGCTCACTTTATGGAAAGCGTAGTCCACATGGAACTCCTTCGCGATCCGGTCAAAATCCTTTGGAGCTCCCACATAGGGCATGGCACTTTTGCCGCCATAGTGGTTCATCAGCTTTTTCACGCTCTGGCGTCCCTGCGGGGTCAGCGCCTTCTGGTGGTGCTTTTGCAGCGCCCGAACCACCTTGCCAAGAGCGGCAGCCAGCACTTTTCCTGTGAGCTTCGTTGTCCTGATCGAAAGGGCAACCGTTTTTTGGTTTACTTCTTCCTGCATAAAACCTCCTTTCCGTCGGGGTTCCCGCTATCCGGGAGGCCCCCGTACAATCTCGGGGAACAGAAAACCTCGGGCCAATGTGGCCCGAGGCTTACCGCTCGGCATCTCTGCCGGACGGAGCTTTCTTTTCCGGCTCCGTCTGGACTTTTTCGTCCTGTTCCCGCATGGTCTGCAAGATAGAGGGCTTCTTTTGAAGCTGGGAGGGCTTTTCGCCGGACAGCGGCTTGATACATTCCAGACGGTCAGCCGCCCGGATGGCGTTGTCCGTGAGCTGCCTCTGCCATGCGCCCACGCTGGGAGCCCAACGAAAGCCGCTGCTTTTCAGCTCGGCCCGGGTGTCCGCGTCAGGCTTTCCGTCAAAGAACACCTGCAAGCGGTTGTCCTCCCGGTTCATTTCCACACGACCCCCATCGAACTCCCAGCCGGAAAATTCCTGCTGTGCCTGTTTGGAAAGCTGTTCGATACGGGCCTTTACCCGGCGGATCTCCGCATTGTTGTTGGTTAGCTGGTAACTTTCAAAGGGCCTCGGGTCGCTTCGCCAACTTGACGCCATGCTTGCTTTCAGCTTTTCAATCTGGTCCGGCGACAGCAGCGCACAGCCGTCCAGCTTGCCATGCTTGCGGTAATAGGCGTTGACCTCCTTCATAATGAGCTGGGAGCGTTCCAGCCCGTCCAGCTTCTTCTGGAGCTTTTCAATCGCTGCCGGGTCATCGGCGCTGATCCCGCCCATGCCGGTGCTGCGTATCTTATCCAGCAGCCCTTGAATATGCCGCCATTCCTCCATGTTGCTGTCCCGCGCCCGGTTCTGTTTTTCCTTCTTTCCCACCGGGAAATTGGAAGGCCCGGCGATCAGCACAGAGGGAACCCTCGCGTCAATGGCAAAGCCTTGGTTCATGTTTTCGGCCAGCTTGCGGGCGTAGGTGTCTAACAGATGGTCGATCTTCTCATGGTACATGGGGTCCACCCGGGATTTCTGCTTTTCCGCTATGGCGGCGGCCTTGTCCACCATTGCCCGGTATTCCGCCGTTGCGCTCCCTTCCTTGTAGTCGGAAAAGCTGTTCATTTCTTTTGCCCGGCGGGCGGCTCCTTCATTGATAGGGTAATAGTTGATGGTATGCACCTCCTTTATGCTTCGGGCCATGCTGGCCCGAAGTCTTACCGTTCTTCATGAGAAGGCCCCGCCTTGTCCTTTTTCGGAGCGGGTGGGGCTTCTTGAAACCGTTTGAGTGTAGCGAGAATGGAGTGGACAGGCTCGGCCTTTTCAGGATAGGCAAATATCCGGTGTTCCGGCGGAATGTCCTGCGGCCCGTGGTAATACTCCTTGAAGCCCTCCGGGACTGCCGACACATACCCACCGGGAGCGAATACGCCGCCCTCGTTGATACGCACATCCCGTCCGTAGGCTTCATAATCGAAGTAGTTCTGAATGTGCTCCGGTATCTCGATGGTCCCAAGCTCGTCGGCGTAAAGACGGCCCAGCCCTTCATCATCGGAAATATCCGGGTAAAAGCGGTAAAGGTCAAGGTTCTGCGTCAGGTTTATCAAATCCTTCACGCTCCTTGTGTGGTTTTCCAAGACAAGAGCGGCTTCAAAGGTTTCCAGTCCGCCCTTATCCCGTACTTCCAGCAGGGCGTGGCCCAGCTCGTTCAGCTCGTCGATGTTCTCACATTCGTAGAGATGATCATAGAGCCCCAGCACATCACTGTCAAAGCTGGTAAAGAACACTTCGCTGTACCGCTTCCCGTCTATCCCGATTTTGGCAAGGGCGGCCTGCAACTCCTGTGTCGTCATGGGGAAATGTACCGTTGTCCCTACCTCAATCCCCATTAAGGGGTATAGGGCTGTATTGGTTATATAGGCTTCAAACATGGACTCATTCCTCCTTTCCGGCCCGGTCAGCCAGCACCTCATAAATCCCGGCCATAATGTAATCGGCGCAAGGGAGGGCAATCGCGTTTCCCAGTGCCTTGTAGCGTTGCAGAGGCCGGATCTCCACGCCGTCCGCCCCGTACTTTGTCCAGCCCTCTGGCAGCCCCATCAGCCGTTCGCTTTCCGTTTCCGTCAGAAAACGGATACAGCCGCCCTTCGGGTCGCCCTCATACCAGAAGGCAAAGGGCGTTACATCACTGGCTAAAAGAGTGGGAAAAGGGTCAGTTGGTAATCCGAAGCTGTTTCGGAAGGCCGTTTCTTCCTGCCTTTTTGCCGCTCCCCGCATACGGAAGCACTGAAAGGGGTGGATGACTGGTATCTGCCGCCCTGTTTCAAAAGAAGCTGTTCGATCTCCTTCGGCGGCGGCCCACCCGCCCTCTCCGCAAGGCGGAGGAAGTGGGAGCATTGGACGGGGCTTAAATAGTATGTCTGCGGCACGTCTGCCTCCAAAATCCGCCACGACGAAAATCCGCTGCCTTCGTGCCAGCCTTCGGGAGCCTGCCCAATACTGGGCGTCCATGAGTCGCCAGCACACATCAGGCGTTCCCCCTCGCACCATTCCGGCGTTTCCCCATCTTCCCGAAGGAGGCATTGGAACTTCGGTGTCCGAGAAGGCGGATAAGACGGTTCTAAAGTCCATCCGGTCATTTGTAGAAAACGCTCCCATGACGTTTTCCCAAACAGCGATAGCTGGATATAGGTTATCAGTAGCATCCCTCATTTCCTGTATGATACGAAACGCCTGATAGAACAGGCTTGATTTTGCCCCGGCAAGGCCGGAGCGGTTGCCGATCAGAGAAAGGTTCTGACAGGGGGAACCGAAGGTAATTACATGAACCGGCGGGATTTTCCCGCCGTCCACCTTCGTAATATCCCCCAAATGCACCATGTCGGGAAAGTGCCTTTTGGTTATGGAGATGGGCGCTTTTTCAATCTCACTGGCCCATACCGGACGGATACCGCACCGGGAAGCAGCCAGAGGGAACACGCCAATCCCGTCGAAAAGGCTTCCCAGCTTAATGTCCGGCATGGCCCGGGGTGCCGTGTCCCTTCACGGCAAGCACCCCTTCCAGTGTGGTCGCCGCAATGCCCAGCCGCCCGGCAACCGCAATATCATTTTTTACATCCTCGTCCACAGCGCTGCCGCAGACAATCAGGGTGTGGGAGCGCCGCAGCATATCCCGGCGCATATCAATCCCAGCCTTGTGTTCCTCGGGAACGCTGTCATTCAAAAACAGCGGCAGATACAAGAGCGGGCAGATCGGGGAAAAGCCCGCCTCATAAGCAAGACGGCAGTAGTGGGCCGCCAGCTCCATATCAACATCCGGCTCGCCGCTCCATGCGGCGGTCAGGTACGCTAAAGGTCGTTTCATTGGTTGAGCCTCCATTTCTGTTTTGGTTTAGGGAAAAGCAAGGTATCGCCCAACCCCTCCGCCCCTTCCCCCGGGAAGGGGAACGGCTCTGGAGAATTTATATCCCCGTCGCTTGACCGGGAAAAAGCATAACCGGGAGAAATCCGTCAAGGGTGCCTCTGGCACCGCCTGCGGCGGCGCTGCCCTTGACTGATTTTCCCGGCTATGCTACGGAATAACTGGCGACGGGGAATAATTTATATCTCCAGAGCTTCGGGGCGCGGGGCAGAGCCCCGCAATCCTCGGGCCATGCTGACCCGAAGTTTGGGCTTACTTTTCCTGTTCGGTTTTCTTCTCCGGCTTTTCATGTTCCTTCTGCTGACCCTTCCAGTC
This sequence comes from Fusicatenibacter saccharivorans, assembly GCF_027667425.1. Lineage (NCBI taxonomy): Bacteria > Bacillati > Bacillota > Clostridia > Lachnospirales > Lachnospiraceae > Fusicatenibacter > Fusicatenibacter saccharivorans. Next base: position 399,566 of record NZ_JAQEGR010000001.1, on the reverse strand, counting down.
GTCCAGCAGCTTGATGATCTGGTCCTTCATTTCCCTCGGCGTAGTTTCCTTGCCGAAATACTTGCTCAGTTCCGCACCTGTCAAAATCACTTTGTCTACCTCCTTTTTGTCCTCCATCATAATGCCGTCGATCACATCCCCGTTGAGCAGCTTCTTTTCGTCCAGCTCACGCATACGCTTTGCCTGCGCCTGTGAAGGCGAGGACTGCTGGCTGTCAATGGCGACGGCGATATAGTTCTGGTTCTTCTTGCCGATATAGGAAAGCTCCACCGCCGTAGTAAAGCCCAGCTTTTTTTCATCCATCAGCTTCATCAGGTCGGGAACCAGCTCATTGAGCCGGATATACCGCTGCACCTGCTTGACCGCCATCTTATTGCGCTCGGCTACAATTTCGTTGGAGCGTTTTCCTGCGTCCTTCGGGTCAATCTGGCCCGAAGTGCGGGAGCCCTGGTGCTTGATGGCCTCAAGCTGCATTTTCAAGGCTTTGGCCCGCTCACTGGGGAGGATTTCTTCACGCTGGTTGAGATTGTCCTCGACCATCTGCGTGATGGCTTCATCGTCCGTCAGATTGCGAACAATACAGGGCATATCCGCATATCCGGCAAGCTCGCTGGCCTTCTGGCGGCGGTGGCCGGACACGATCTCATAGCCGCCATCCTCACGGGGACGGACGATAGCAGGCTGGGTAACGCCCTTGTCCTTGACGCTGGACACCATAGCCCGCATTTCTTCATCGTCTCGGACTTCAAAGGGATGGTTCTTGAAGGCGTGGAGCTCGTTCAGCTTGATATAGACGATCTGCTCCTTGCCCCGGCGTGGTGCATCCTTCGGCTTCTCGGGTCCCTTCGGAGCGGAAGCGGCCTGTACCGTTGGAGCTGCTTTTTTCTCCGGTTCCTTTTTGACCGCCTTTTCCGGTTTCTGTGCGGGGGTTTTGGGCTTCGGGGCTGCGGTCTTGTCCTTATCTGCTTTCGGGGGACGGCCCCGGCGCTTTGGCTGTTCCGGCTCTTTGGGTTTTTCCTCCGCTTTCTTCGGAGCCTCCGGCTGCTTTTCCGGTTTTTCCGTTTTTGCCGGGTCAGGCTTTTCCACGCCGGGAGCTGCCGCCCGTTCCTCGGCTTTCTTTTCCTTCATAATTTCAGTGAAGTTATAGACGGAAACCTGCGGGTTCTTTACCTCCGGTTCCGTCTTTTTTTCCGGCTCCGGGGAAACGGAAACCTTCTCCGGCTCTTTTGGGGGAGTAGGCGGTGTTTCTTTGCCCGGTCCGGTATCCGTTACCGGCTGTTCCGGCGTTTTTGTGGTTTTATCATCTGCCATAAGCATTTACCTCCTGTTTTTTGGCATGAAAAAAGGGGCTCAACTTTTCAGTCAAGCCCCCATGGGAAGTTCCTCCTTTCTCCGCCATGATACAAAAATACCGCCCGTAGTCTCATTTGGGCGGTACTTTGTGTAAGATTGGCAGTCCATTATTAAGTTTTTTATTATGTTCCCTTTGTACACCGTTGCAACGGAATATTTTTACCTTGCGGTTCCGGTTTCCCTGCCTTAAAATACGTCCTTCCTGCTGTTCAATGTCAGTCGGTCATTTTTTGCGGACAGTTCATACATGCTATCCTTTTCTGTTCTCTGCTCCTGCGTTTGCTCTCGTTTGATTTCTCCCTCCGTATCTTCTTGGCACAAGCAGGACAATACCTTGATGCACCAGAGCCCGGGACATATTCAACGCCGCACACCGTACAATTTTTAGCGGGCATTGCTGCCCACCGTTTTGTAGGTATGATATGTAATTCATCGACAAAGCCGATGAATTTATAGTAAATCTTGATTTCCTGCTTCACTGTTCCGTCTGCCATCTTCTCACGCTCCGAAACAAGTATCTTGTCTATGAGTGCGTTTATAACTGTTGCATCCAGTTCTTTTAAGCCTTGATAATTTCGGATAAGGGCGAGGAAGTCACGGATTCCCCGTGATTTCTCGTAGCTTTCATTAAGAGTTTCCGTCACCTCTTTCAGCCTTGCTTCAATTTCAAGCTGCTCTTTCTGGTATTTCCCCGACATCATCTCAAAATTCCGCTCGGTAATACGCTCCATGACCTTATCCTCGTAGAGAGAGGAAAACAGCCTGTCCAGTTCCGCAAGGCGTTTGTTCAGCTTCTTACGTTCTTTCTCTAATGCTTTCGCCCTGCTCTGGTCTGTTTCCGTGAGCCGCTTTTCTATGGCCCTGACCGCCTTTTCATCATTCACTGCCATATCCGCAAAACAGTTGATGTCGGCAAGAACGGCATTGAATAAATCCCTTGCTTCTATATTGTGGGCACTACACTCGCTTCTTCCGTTTCTTGCATAATTATTACATGAATACTGTACACAGTCGATAATCTCTGGGCGTTTCCTCCTGTGTACGTTCATTGCCCGCAGAGCACATCCGCAGTCCACACACTTGATAACGCCTGCAAAAATATTTACAAATCCTCCCTTGTTCTGTGGAAGCCTACGACTTGTAATAAGCTGTTGGACAATATCAAATTCCTCCTGCGTGACTATTCCCTCATGGGTATTGGGTATCACTTCCCATTCTTCGGGCAGCTTAGAGGGGCGTTTCTTGCTTTTCATATTGGCGGCAATCCGTTTGTAGCCTACAAGATTTCCCGCATATATCGGGCTTCTTAAAATGCTCCTCACGCTGTTCCCACTCCAAATATAGCGTTTGTCCTCGTTCCCCTCAAAATGACGTTCAAAGCCTGTTTCGCCACGCTCCGCCGCATAAGCGGCAGGGCGTAGGATATGCTGTTTATTAAGATGTCTGCAAATTTTGGCAACTCCATTCCCTTTTAATGCAAGGTCGAATATCTCTTTTACAACATGTGCCACTTTATCATCTATCAGCAGATGGTTGTGGTCGGCAGGGTCTTTGATATAGCCATAAGGGGCGGTAGTTCCCATGAATTTCCCCTGTTGAAACCTCGCCCGATATGCCGATTTTATCTTAACAGATATGTCAGCGGCATACATTTCGTTTAAAATGTTGCGGAAAGGCGTGATGTCCATAGCAGATTTATTCAAGGTATCTACGCCGTCATTGACCGCTATATACCTCACGTTATGCTCTGGGAAGAAAACTTCCAGATATAACCCACAATCAAGATAGTTTCTCCCCAGACGGGATAAATCTTTCGTAATCACGCAGTTTATCAGACCGCTTTCAATGTCTTTTATCATATTCTGGAAACTTGGTCTTTGGAAATTTGTACCAGAATAACCATCGTCCACATACGTTTTTGCTATGTGCCATCCCTGCTTTTTCACATAATCCATGAGGATGGATTTCTGTGTCGCAATGCTCGCACTCTCGTTATCCGTACCATCGTCTTTAGATAAGCGGCAATAAATGCCGACTAAATAGATTTTCTTTTCTTCTTTGATTCCTGCCATACTGTAAAACCTCCGTATCTGTCCTATCTGTTTTCATGTCCCATTGCGTACATTCTAAGCGGACAGCCCCTCATTGTCGAAGGTGTCGCCCTCGGCAATCTTCTTCCGAATATCCTCGGAGATAATCGGGACAAACGCTTCTGTAACGGTCTGTGTGCCGACATATTCACGGCTGATTATCATCTGCACTGGTGCTTTTGGCACGATACGCTTTCTCTTTTTATCTGCTTTCTTATCCTCGCCCATACTTAAATCTTCCTTTCCAGACAGGGCAGGGAAGAGTTTGGAAATGTCCCCGCCCTGCCAATCAGATACCATTAATCCTCGCTGTTTAATTCTTTCTGTAATGCTTTAAGGAGTGCCGCCGCTTCATCAGCGTTCAGCGTGATTCCCTTGCCGCACTTTTCACGGTTCGGGGAAAAGCTGCGGATGTCATACTTCGGCTCTTTCCCATTCCATGAAATGAGATTGATTTCCTTTGTGTAGCCACTGTCGCCCGTAGACAATACTGCGATTTCCTTTACGATTTCATACTGGATTTCTCTCATTCTCCATACCTCAACTCTCTGTATTTACTTCCCGAAAAAAGAAGATTAGCGGCTGTCACGGTTGCGTTTCCTCTGCAACTCACGCTCCAAAAGTTTGATGATGGTTTCCTCCATCTGCTTCGGCGTTGTGTTCTTCGGAAAGTATTTTTTCAGCTTGCTTGTGTTGATTTTCAAGGTTTCTTTCTGGTTGCCCTTTTCCTCCGTCATAATCGCAAATATCGTATCCATGTCAAGCCGCCCGCTCTGGCTTAACTGTTTCATCCGCTGTGCCTGTGAGAGTGAGGGCGTTGCTTCTTCGCTCTCCATCGTGGCAAAGAGGTTTTCCTGCTCGTCTTTCTTCAAGAAGGACAGTTCCACCGCAGGCGTGAGGGCGATTTTCCCCTCGTCCACCATCTGCAAAATCGGCGGTATCAGTTCCGTCAGGCGGATAAAACGCTGCACGGTCATCCTGCCCACGCCGAAGCCCTGTGCCACCTTGTCGTCCGTCCGCAACTTCGTCACAACTTGTGACGAGGTTAAGTCTGTGCGGAAACCCTGCCGCTTCATGGCTTCGGATTTCATCTTGTAAGCAAACGCCCGCTCCGATGGCAGGATATTCTCACGCTGCAAATTGCTGTCTACAAGGGTGATGATGGCTCGGTCACGGTCTAAGGGCAGGACAAACGCAGGCACGGTATTTATCCCTGCAAGTTCAGAAGCACGGACACGCCGCTGTCCTGCAATCACTTCATAACCGTCCCCGTCCTCTTTCGGGCGTGTGATTATCGGCGTGACAATGCCAAATTCCTTGATGCTTTCCGCTAACTCTGACAGTGTTTCATCTTCTGCCACATGAAACGGATTGTCGGGGAACGGGTACAAGTCTTTGGTCTTTAACACCTTAAAATCCTGTTTCTTCATTCACATATCTACCTTTCTTTCGCTCTGCTTCTATGATTTTTCTGCAATTCTTCCAACACTTCGGGCGGTATTTTTGACAGCAGCCGCCCCATCTGCTCGTTGGTTCTCTGCAATTCAAATATCTTCTGATTCGCTTTCTGCACCTTTAGTTCCTGCTCGTACTTTTCATCACGCATACGCCCCGCATAGTCTGATTCCTGCCCAATTCTCTCTTTCAAACTGTCGATATACGCCTGCTGTTTCCCGATTTCCTTAGAGAATTTCTCCACGTCTGGCAGCCATGCAGAGAGTAAATCTAACGCTTTATCCCTTTTCTTCCCTGCGTTAAAGGCGTTGATGTCGGATAGGGCAGACACGATTTCTTCATACTGTTTATCAAGCCTGCCGCCTAATTTATAGAGCCATGTGGGGACGTGTTTCCGCTTGGTTTCCATTGAGGACTGCCCCCGTTCAAGCTGATTCCACCGTGAGGACATCCGCTCATGGTAGGCGGTCTGCCACTCGGATAATGATTTCTGGTTGCCTAAGATAGCTTTCGCTGACAGCTTATTGTCTGGCGTAATCGGCACAAAGCAGAGGTGCATATGGGGCGTTCTCTCGTCCATATGGACGACAGCGGAGAGGATATTCTGCTTTCCAACACGCTCCGAAATGAAGTCAAGAGCCGTCTGGAAATACGCTTTTTGTTCTTCGGGCGGTAACTGGTTCATAAATTCTGGTGAAGCTGTGATGAGCGTTTCCACCATCATCACGCTGTCTTTCCTTGTCCTGCACCCCGCTTCGGCTACCATGCGGTTAATCTCTTTCTTGTAGGTGTACTTTGGTGGTGCTATGAGATGGTAATTGTTTTTAGAGCGTTCCATATCTATATCTGGGTTGCTTTTGTAGGCTTCTTTCTTCCGCTCGTTGTGGCGTTCACAAGCCGCAACGCCGCCCGCTTTTCGTTTCTGGAAACGCAGGATTGCATAAGGCATAGGCGGATTCCTCCTTTCTTTCGGCGGGTGACCGTCCTTTGGGGTGACAGCGGTGACGGTGGTGACAGCAGTTTTGGGATACCCCCTGCCGACTGCCGCAACTGTCACCCTCACCCCCTGCATGACGGTCATGTCGATGATGACGGTGTTTTTGGGATACCCCCCTCGCAAGAGCCGTCACCGTCATGCCGCCATTCTTTTATCCGAAGCCGTAAGGCGTAGGATAGCAGGGCACAGCCCTGCCTTAAGGGAGTCCAGAGGGAACGTCTGGCACACGACTTTGCAGGGCAAAGTGTAGTGTGTTACACCCTGTAAACGCAGTCGGAAAAATCGGAATGATTTTTCTGACCGCAGGGGTGGTTTTACACGACCGAAAAGGGCGAGTAAATCTCACGCCTGCATTTTGCGTTTACGGGGTGTTCTCCCGTAGGGATGACAGCGGCAGGGTATCCTAAAATCACTGTCACCACCGTCACTGCTGTCACCCGCAGGGCAGAGCCGCCAGCTTTACATGGCTTTAAGCGTCAATGACAGTAACAGGGGGGTATCCTAATATCGCTGTCACCACCATCACCGCTGTCACCCGCCCTCCTTGCAAGGGCAATCCGCCTGCCGTCTTTCCTGCGGCTGTACTGGTAGCAGATACGGTTCTCGCTTAAAAATGTGGTGCGGTATTCATTCAGCCATTTCGTAATCACCGTGGGTATGGTTTCCGTTTCCCCCATAGCGGCTAACAGTTCCGTTGCCGTGCCTATCCATTCTTCCTTATCCCTCATAAAATCCACCAACCGAAAAAGGACATCTGGTATCGTTTCTTTCGCAAGCTGCTCCTGCGTTTTCCGCTCCACAAGCTCCCAACGGCAATCACGGAAACGCAGCGTGTATTCCTGATAAGGCGTGTCCCTGCCCGTCACATACAGCTTGGCGGTGTCAGACGCACGTTTCTCCTTTTCCAGAACAAAGGTAGCGTCCGCACTCCCCGTTAATCCTGTCGTCCCAGACACCTTGTTGAACACGTCGCTGTCATTCTGCTTTCGGATGTGGTGTACGACAATGACCGCCAGAGAGTGCCTGTCGGCAAAGTCTTTGATGAGGGAGATGTCCCCATAGTCGCTTGCATAGGCATTGTCTTTTGAAGCTGTACGGACTTTCTGCAAGGTATCAATGACAATGAGCCTGCTGTCTGGGTAATCTTTCAGATAATCTTCAAGCTGCACGATAAGACCGTCTGACAGCTTGCAGCTTGCCACGGCAAAGTGGAGCCGCCCGCTTGCTTCGTCCGTCAAACGAAATAACCTGTCCTGTATGCGGCAGAACGTGTCCTCAAGGCAGAGGTAAAGCACATCGCCCTCCATTGTCGGCATATCCCATAAAGGGATTCCCTGCGACACGCATAAGCATAGCTTCAGCATGAGCCAGCTTTTGCCTATCTTCTGTGAGCCGCAGAACAGCGATAAGCCTGTCGGGATAAGGCTGTCCACCACAAAGGATGGTTTCTCAAGCGGTTCATAAAGGAGCGTTTCGGCGTTGACTGTCTGTAACTTCTGCATGGCTTTCCTCCTTTCGGGCGGTGTCTTTGTTTTCGTTGCACATAGGCGTTGACCTCCTTAAAAATAGATTTACTCCCACGGAAAAAAGTGAGAGTATGTAATGCCGCCAATCCCACACAAATAAAAAACAGATTTCTTTTTCGGGCGGTGTCGGTCACGGTTGGAGATATTTCTTCAATTTCCGCCTTTACTTTCTCCTTTGCAATCGCAACAGATTTCTGTATTGCCGAAGCGGTGCAATGCTCCATAGCGGCGATTTGGTAAAAATTGAACTCATACTCGTAGTAGAGCAGGAAACGCCGCCTTTGTATCTCTGGAAGGCTCCCAACCGCCTTATAGAGCGTTTCATTCCGTTCTTCCTCAACCATGCGTTCATCAAGGCTCTTAGGCACACGCAACGCCCGTCTGTAAAGGGTTTCGTCCCATACCTCGTTAAACTCCCTGTGCCGCTCGTCCCATTAGAAAAGATTCCTGTTCCTGCGCTCCATCTGCCGAAACTCCATAAAGAACTGTTCCGACACTTCCAACTCGTGGGATTTGCCCTGCCCGTCCTTAAAGCTGATAAAATACCTTGTGCCGCTTTCCGTGGATTCCTCCCGAAGCGTGTATGCCTTAACCCTGTATGCCATCCTGTTGTCCTCCTGCAAAAAATGAGTGAGGGGATTTCCATCCCTCACCCAGTAGCCCGCAGGATGGCAGGCTGTTTTAGAAGCTATAAAATTTTCCGCAGCTTCTTCCGCAGATGGTCTAACCTCGCATAGATGGCACCAGTCGTCAAATGCACAAGCGGGGCAATCTCCTTTGTGGAATACCCCTGCATTTTCAGCAGGACGATTTTCAAGGTACGCCCGTCCACCGTGACTAATACTTGATAGAGATTTTCGCTCTCAATCTCTTCCAGTAACTCCGCAACCGTACCCACTTCCGCCTGCCGCTCCCTGCCTGCCATGTCCTCAAGATATTCCGCAACGTCATTCGTCCATCGGTAAAACCGCCTGTTGGAATTGAAGTCTGCCCTGTCCGCCATGCGTATCTGCTCAATGGTCGCTTCATCAACGCCGCACTCACGCAGCAGCTTTTCCTCCGCTTCTTTCCAGATACGCCATTTCCTGTCCTCCCGTCCGTGGTTGTATGCCATTCTTACTTCCTCCAATCAGAATTGATTGAGAGGGCAGAGAAAAGCCCCCTCATCTTCCCAAAGGAAAAAACAAGGGGGCTGAACGCCTTAAATTTTAATTTTCTATTATCTTTCTTAGTTTTATTAGGATTCTGGCTTTGCGTTTGTTTACAACGCTCTGGGTTATGCCCAACCTCGCCCCGACTTCACGCTCGGAAAGTCCGTCAAAAAAGATTGCCTGTATCAGCTCCTGTTCACTATCCGACAGCAAAGGCAGGGCGGCTTTCAGCCTGTCCACCATGACCGCATTGACAACGGTTTCTGCAATGTCCACCGCTTCATCAGTGATAAAGTCCAGAGGATTCCCCTCGCTGTCCGTAAATCCGTCGAGAGATAGCAGTCTATTCTTTGTATCTAATTTTTGCAGATAACGCCACCGTTCCTTGTCACGGTAGAAGTCTGTGTATTGCTCCCTCACGACTTCAAGCAGACAGCCTTGAATGGGGATAAACAGCTTGTCCATATAGGTCTGGTCGGATTCCCTGCAACGGCAGAACTCCGTGTAGGATAATTCCACATAGCCGCCACTTTCTCTGATATATACCTTTCTTGGTGCATATTTCACCATAAATACCTCCCATCTGAATTTTTGAAATGTAAAAAATCCAGATGGAGAGGCGGAGAACGACACCGCATATCAGAAACAGCCCTACGGCACTTTCCAACAAAAATCGACAAAAGAAAAACCGCAAAGGATCTGTGACCTTTACGGTTATAGGAAATAGTAATTCTATTGTATGGAGATTGTACTTCTACTTTCAAGGTGAGAAGTACCGTTGCACTGGCAGAAATTTTTTTAACTGGTTTCCTGCCGTTCTCTGATATGCTATGTATTGATAAATTTTGCTTCGTATGAGCAGATAGATAACTGCCCGAAAAAAGGACATAAAAAAATCCCTCCAAATTTAAAAACAAATTCAGAGGGTAATTTAGGGTATAACAAAATAACCCACCCGAATATCGTTTTTTTTATTTGGTGAGTTTGTTCTTTCAAATACGAAACAAAAAGAGCCGATGATTCGTGAATTGTTCCACAATTTCATCGGCTCTGCGTCTTAAGCGTCTGGCTCTTTGATGACAGTTATCTTCAAGTTGTCAACTTTAATCAATCTTTCTTGTCTGCATTTTGGACAATAAAGGGGATAATTCTCCAAAACAGTGTCCTTCCTAATTTTATTACGGGTTTTGCTCCCACAAACAGGACACAATATCCATTCGCATTTCATCATAATTAGTCTCTAATCCTTTCAAATCTCATTTTATATGACTTTTGCAAGCTGTTAAGCTAACTTGTGGAACATATGCCGAACCTTATCTATACGGCTATTCGGGCGGCGGGGTTGGCAAATAAATTTACCAATAGCTGGCTGGTATCCTTTTAACTCTGTCAAGCAGACTCCCTGCCCATTTGTGAAATAAGTTAAATCGTTCCTGTATTCTTGAATACATCTAGCAGGGATTTCTCCTTTCAGAATGACCTCGTCATTCTTTATCTGAGTACTTACAATATCTGCACAATACCTTGGAGCATCATGATACGCCCGTGAGAGATATTCCTGCGGTGCATAAATTTCAAAGTGGAGATATGGCTCTAATAGTTCTGTCCCTGCTTTTTTTAAAGCCTGCTCCAATACGATAGGGGAAAGCAGCCGAAAGTCTGCGGGGGTACTTACAGGACTATAATACAATCCATATTCAAAACAGATTTTACAGTCTGTCACTTTCCATCCATACAGCCCCTGCTCGCAGCCATAAAGAACCCCCTCCATAACCGCATTTTGGAACGATTGATTTAAATATCCAAGTGAAACTCTGCTTTCATACTGCACTCCGCTTCCAATAGGGAGCGGCTCTATGGACAACCCGACAGAAGCCCAGAAAGGATTTGGCGGGACTTCTATGTGGATGGTATATTCTGCTTTTCTAAGCGGTCTTTCCATATATATAACAGTAGGCTCTTTTATTTCTGCCTCCACATGATATTTTTCCTCAAGGATGGCACAAATGACTTCCATCTGCACATTCCCCAAAAAAGAAAGTATAATCTCATGCGTTGTAGTATCCACATAATATTTTAAAAGAGGGTCGCCATCTGAAATTTCTGTAAGTGCCCCAAGCAATATTTCCCGCTGTTCAGATTTCTTTACTGCAATCGTTGTTTGGAGCATAGGGAGAGGATTTTCAATAAATTTTCTCTGCGGCAACAGTATTTCGTTCCCCAAAATACTGTTTAGCTGCAAAACATCATTTGGTAAAATTACAATATCACCAGAGCAGGCTGTATCGGATGAATATAATTCACCGTTTGTCGGAACACACATCTCTGTGATTTTTATTTTCTCTTTTTCAGATATTCTAATAACATCCCTCAAATGCAATGTTCCGCTATATATACGCACATAAACAAAACGCCGCCTTTTCTCTGAATATTCAATCTTAAAAACCTGCCCGCATAGTTCAGATTGACCTTCAGGCGTTGATGAATAAAATTTACTGGCAATTACTTCTATAAGCTGCCGAATCCCCAGATTGTTTTTAGCGCTTCCGTGATAAACGGGAAATAACGTTCCGTTTTGGAATCTCCTGTTTTCTTCCTGTTCCAGTTCTGACATTTTAAACGGTTTCCCTGACATATATTTCTCTAATAGTTCATCGTTTCCCATAATTACCGCATCCCACTGTTCCATATCGTCATTGTCCGTTACATTTATATGGGGATGCTGCCCAACCTTTTGCTTCACTATAATTTCCGAAGAAAGCTTTGCTTTCATTTCCCGATATACCATTGGCAAATCAATCCCCTCTTGGTCAATTTTATTGATGAAAAAAATTGTCGGAATCTTCATTATCTGTAGTGCATGAAACAGTATACGGGTCTGTGCCTGTATGCCATCCTTTGCAGAAACTAATAATACTGCTCCGTCTAATACGGATAAAGAACGGTATACTTCCGCCAAAAAATCCATATGGCCTGGCGTATCTATAATGTTGACTTTTACATCCTCCCACTGAAAAGATGTCACTGCTGTCTGGATAGTGATTCCCCTTTGACGCTCCAAATTCATTGTATCTGTCCTTGTTGTGCCTTCATCTACGCTCCCTAGTTCTGCAATTGCACCACTGGTATACAATAAACTTTCCGTTAATGTTGTCTTTCCTGCGTCAACGTGAGCCAGAATGCCTAAGTTAATTATTTTCATGTGATTTTCCTCCTATCAACACCCAAAAAAGGGCATAAAAATACCCAGTGATAAATACTCCTATCACTGGGTAAATAACTCCAATAGCCCCAAAACACTTATATGTTTTCGGGCATATAAAATTACATGATAAAAGTATTCTTAAACTGGGTACAAAAAACTAAGCCCCATATTAAAAGTGAAACGGGACTGCTACTTTTTGTTCCCACTATCAAATTGACAGTTTATTTAAGAATACCTTGCCGCATATTTATTAACTCCTTGTATAATACTGAATCTAATTATATTCCTTAACCCTTTATTTGTCAAGCTGACAAACTAAAGCAGAAAAAGCGGCAGGATTTCCCCCTGCCACTAATCATCTGTTTATGCAAAAATAATTTCCTTTTCCACAATCTCCCTCGCACAAGCCCTTATGTTATTGAGGCATCCTGTCCATTCTAAGGCGTTTTCTGCCTTTAGCTGTTCCGTTATGCCCTGTGCCTGTTTCATACCCTCTATGAGCCTTTCAAAGCGTTCCTGTGCCTGTCTGTTGATGTCGGCAAGGTAGGCGTTTAGCCTGCCGCTTGTAAGAAGATTGGTGTATGTAACTTTACGGTACTGTTTTAGATAATCTAAATGCCGTTGCCCCCAGATGCCTATTGCCTGTTCTTCTTCGGCGGGTACAGTTAAGCACGGTATCAAATAATCCCCTTGCCTTTCGTATTTGCCGCCCAGTTCCTCAAATAATGATTTTGCCATTGTCTGTTACCTCCACATTCTTTTTTATTTTGAATGTCCGCAAAATCCGTCCTACATCGGATGGACGCCACGGTACATCAAGATGGTGCAACGCAATCAAACGATCCTGCACGTTTGTTCCAGCACCCATTTTAGAAGTAGATCCGATCAGAAAACGAACCTGTCCGCTACGGACTTTAGCAAATAATTCAGCTTTTTTCTGATCTGTATTGGCGTCATGAATAAATGCAATCTCATCTTCCGGCACACCCTTTTTCATAAGGAGAGACTTTAACTCATCATATACGCTAAAAGATTCATCCCTATTTTTCCTTGGCGTAGATAAATCACAAAAAATAAGCTGTGTAGATCTTTCTGAAGTGGTTTCTTCCCAGATATGATAAGATTTTTCGGCACACACTGCAACTTTTGAATTTTCATTCGCAGGTAGCATTTCGTTTATCAGACGCTGATCGAGAGCAAGTTTCCGGCCGTCGTTTGTTATCCTCAACATGTTGTCTTGATAAGGTGACACAAGCTGGTTTCTGACTGCTTCAGCGCGATTAGCAAGCGATGCAACCATTTCTTTCTGGTATTCGCTTGGTTTCAGAACTACATTTTCGTATTGAGCCTCCGGAACAGGAAGATTCAGCATATCTGCAGTTTTAATGTCGGCCGCTTCTTTGAATACTGAAATTAGCTCAGGAAGATTGAAAAAGCGAGAAAACCTTCTTTTTGTACGGTAACCAACCCCCTCTGGAGCTAACTCAATCGCTGTTTGTGTTTCACCAAATGATGCTGCCCAGGAATCAAATTGTGTCATTCCCAATCTTTTCAGTGTGCCGTACTGCAGATAACGCATATTTGTATACAGCTCTGTCATACTGTTGGAAATCGGCGTTCCGGTAGCAAAGGTGATACCTTTGCCGCCGGTTAGTTCATCCATATATTGGCATTTTGCAAACATGTCTGAGGACTTCTGGGCTTCTGTCTGCGGGATACCTGCCACATTGCGCATTTTGGTATACAAAAACAGATTCTTATAGTTATGGCTTTCATCCACAAACAGCCTGTCTATACCGAGTTCTTCAAAATTTACAACTTGATCTTTTCTGGTTTGGTCATAAAGCTTGGCAAGACGCGTTTCCAGACTCTTTTTGGTCTTTTCCATCTGTTTAATGGTAAAACGTTCGTCATTCTCTGCTTTTATTTCACGAAGTCCTTTTTCGATCTCATCAATCTGCTGTATGATTGTATTTTTTTGTCGTTCATCGGAAAGAGGTATTTTTTCAAACTGGCTATGTCCGATAATAACTGCATCATAATCTCCGGTAGCAATTCTGGAACAGAATTTTTGCCGGTTTGCCGGTTCAAAATCTTTTTTCCGGGCCGCAAGGATGTTTGCCCCCGGATATAACCGTAGGAAATCAGAAGCCCATTGTTCTACGAGGTGATTTGGGACAACAAATAATGATTTCTGGCATAAACCGAGTCTTTTGCTCTCCATCGCTGCAGCAATCATTTCAAATGTCTTTCCAGCACCAACACACTGGGCAAGTAATGTATTGTTGCCGTATAAAATATGGGCTATTGCATTTTTCTGGTGCGGCTTTAATTCAATATCTGGCGTCATGCCAGGAAATGTCAAATGAGAGCCTTCATATTCCCGTGGACGAACAGAATTGAATAGTTCGTTATACGTTTCTACAATCTTCTGTCTTCGTTCCGGATCACGGAATATCCAGTCTTTAAACGCTTCTTTTATGTTTTCCTGCTTTTGACTTGCAATAGTCGTTTCTTCCTTATTCAGTACCCTCCTTTCATCAAAGGTATCATAAATTTTTATGTCTTTCAAATTTAAGGTATCTTCCAGCAACTTATACGCAGTTACTCTTGTGGTTCCAAATGTGGTATTTGCAAAAGAGCGGGAAGTTTCAGCATTTTTTCCGGCAATGTTCCATGTACTTGTTATATTCGAAAAACTTGTTTTTACAGTACCAGGATCTAATAGATAATGTGGTGTTTGAAAGACTTCCCCCATGAAGTCATCTATATACTTCGGATCAATCCATGTGGCACCAATCCTGATCTCTATCTCTGAGGCATCGAGATTTTGGGGCTGTATCTGTTTAAGTGCCTGCACATTAATGCTAAACTCAGGTTTTGTTTCTGCGTAAGATGTTGCAATTTTGAGTTTTTCCCGGACATTACCGCTTAAATATTCATCTGCAGTCTCCCATTTTCCGGTGATTGGGTCTTCAAATATGACACCGCGAAGTTCTTCCACAATTTCTTTGGTATCTTTTCCGGAAAGTTCACTCATATACGGAAGATCAACAACAGCCTTTTCTGAAAGAGATACGGTCAATGCTTCACTGGCTGTGTCAACGCTTGTAACAACTTTCTCCTGCTTAATTGTACGCTTTTGGAATATAGCAGCCTTTTCCTTGAAATTTCCTTCTTCATCAAGGTTTTCTAATGAGCAAATCAGAGAATAACTGGAATCCTGATCAAATGCGATTCTGTTTGCACGCGAATTCAGTATACCGAATTTTGCTGTATATCCATCATACAACGCACTCAGTTCTTCCTGCTTTTGTTTAATGTCTGCATCGGAATACTCATTCAGCTGCAAATTAATTAACGCACGAGTACAATCCCGGATGCCGATCATTCCCTTGATCCGCTCTTTTGCTGTGGCCGAAACGTCAACAGGACGCATAACAGAATTTTCCCGGTAATAAATTTCCTTTCCAACAACCGTAAAGCTATAATTTTTGACGTTCGGATCTGCAGAAAGTAGCTCTTCTAAGTCCTCCGTAAGAATCTCTTCCGGATCAATCGCATCAAATTCTCCATTGATATTTTGCAGAGACTCCTGTAATTGTTCTTCAAACGGTTGCGAATCATCTGCTGTGCAGGTACTTTCCATTCCATAAGGACCGGATACCATTTCCATTTTTCCAACAATTTGTTCTGGATGTTCAACAAAATAATTGTTCATGGTAATGTCTGATCCATCTTTTCCAAGATAGACCCAATCCGGATCAGAAACAATCATATGATCCCGTTTTTTCAAAAACAAAATATCGGATGTTACTTCTGTTCCTGCATTCGATTTAAAGGCTTTATTTGGAAGCCTGACAGCACCAAGTAACTCGGCCCGTTGTGCCAGGTATTTCCGCACTTCCGGATTGGACTTGTCCAGTGTTCCTTTGCTTGTGATAAAGGCAACAATACCACCGGGACGTACTTTATCCAGTGTTTTTGCAAAGAAGTAATCATGGATCAGGAATTTGTTCCGATCGTATTTCTTATCTACCACCTTGTATTGTCCAAACGGAACATTTCCAATGGCAAGATCAAAAAAGTTATCTGGATATGTAGTTTTTTCAAAACCACATATCTGTATGTTGGCATGTGGATACAGCTGTTTGGCAATCCGTCCGGAAATACTGTCCAGTTCAACTCCATATAAGTTGCTTTCTTTCATGGAGTCCGGCATCATGCCCAAAAAGTTTCCAACTCCCATTGCCGGTTCCAGAACGTTTCCTTTGGAAAAACCCATTCGTTCCAAAGCACTGTAAATTTGCCGGATAATCACTGGACTGGTATAATGTGCGTTTAAAGTGCTTTCCCTGGCCATACGGTATTCATCCGGCGATAATGCAGCCTTTAATTGCTGATATTCTTCAGACCAGTTTGGTTTGCTTTCGTCAAAGGCATCCGCCAGTCCACCCCATCCAATATATTGACTGAGAACCTGCTGTTCTTCTGCTGTAGCGTATCTGTTTTCCGATTCGATCCGGTTAAGCAGCACAATGGCAGCAAGATTCCTTCTGAATTTCTCTTTTGGAGATCCTTCCCCCAAATGGTCATCACTGATCTGAAAATTGGAAGCTGCACTTTTATCCGGTGCAGCTTTACTTTCTTCTTGTTTTTCTTCGGTATCTGGCGTCGTTTCGTCTGGAATAGAATTTTCAATGTCTCTTCCATCTGCAGCAAGTTCATCGGCCCATGCCATGGCATCTTCCAAAGATTCAAAAGTTTCCAATGGCGGATAACCTTCTGCATCATAAATGGAATATACGGCATTTCCTTTGTTGATCCACAAAAAGACATCCGAAAAAAGCCTTGCGCTCCATTTTGTTGGATTTCCAAACGCATCATCTGCCTCATGTACCACCTGCCAGGATAACCGTTGCAGTTCTTCCCCATCAAGTTTGGCACCAACTTCCGCTTCATGTCGATCAATGTCTTCTTCAGCAAGAATGTCGATATAATAGTCCTCTACTTCAACTTTATCTGGCTTATGGTCAAATTCAAAGACTCGATTTTTACACTGAACATAATAAAAGTCCGGATCATCAACACAATTTCCGATCAGATATTTAACGTTTCCAGATTCCCACTGGTCAATCAGAATGCAGAGATGGCCATCCAGTGTAAGCTGTTCCTGTACTACCTGTTCTTTTTCATGCTGCAGTTTTTCATGCTGCAGGTTTCTGACTTGGTTTGTAAATCCATCCAAAATAGTTGGGTGGGTGTTTAAGATCAGTGTATTGCTCCATTCTCCTTCTGTAAGGATGGAACTCGCCCATTCTTTGTTTCTTAGAGAAAACCGACCTTCCTTCCATGCCTGCACAATGGTATTGGCCAAAACAAATTGTACACAGTCTATGCCGTATTTTTCTACAATTTCAGATACCGTATTTTGTGGAACGGAAAATCCATTGTATTTTTCGGCAATCTGTTTTTCGATCTCCTGTTTGCACTCTAACCGGATTCCGTTATTCAGCCGGGTAATTTCGGCTTCTTTTGCCTTTTTTTCCTGTTCTTTTTTATAATTCTTATACTCTTCTTTTTCCTGTGGTGAAAAGTATTTGTCTGCATAAATCAGCTCGCAGATTCTTTCTTCTACGACATTCCAATTTAAAAGGACTTTTGTATATGGATTTAAAAGGCTTCCTTTCTCCAGGAGAATACCTTTCGCATCATGTTCACTGTTGGAACTACTATTGCCAGGTAACGCACCGGATTGGCCACCAATCCCATATTCTTTTTTCAGAAAGTCTGCATTTTCTTTCTGGTTATGCAGGTCCATGAAATATTCGTAGATTCGAAATTTTCCATCTGCAAAACCACTTCCAATGCAAAGGGCATAGTCGATTTCGTCCTGTGTGATGAAATCTTCCTGTCTGACATCTACCGTATCATGAAGTGGAAAATGAATTCTCTCCCTGTCAAGATCCGCGATTTCGGATAATAGATATCCTGGAGATTTCACAGTTTTCGGCTTTAATTCTCCATAGGAAATCCGTGCATCGACATCTTCCAAAAAGCTTTCCAGCTGTTCTCTTCCTTCATGCGTAGAAAGAAGAGTTTCTATTTTTTCTATACTGTTAAGTTCTTCCGGTACATCATCTATCCAATCACGGAGAAAATAGCCGATCTGATAAGATACCCTCTCCATCTCTGTTTTGTCTACGAGTGCTGCCTCGTTCGCATCCATATACAAGCCATACGTAATCATGGCGTGAATGTACTTTTCGATTTGATCCCAGCTTAATGTTGTAACTACAGATTCCGCTGCCTGCATACCATAACCGGCAGTCATTCCGTTTTCATCAAACCATACAGATATTGGATGACCGTGTAATTCAAAACCTTTGCCGACCTGACTATATTCTTTTTTCAGGAAAGCAATTATTTCATCGGTACTTTTTCCTTCGGTATATTTGGCGTAAATCCGTTTCCGGCTATCTTTTTGCCCGCCACCACTTCGGATGATTACTTCAAGATCGGTTTCCGGCAAATAGAAAGCAGCGGGCATAGTATATTTTTTACTTGCTTCCGCTGCTGTAATTGATCCTCTCTGTTCCTCTGCTGATGGAAACAGACTTAATTGTGTGTATGATTCCTCTGGTTTTACAAAATTGGTCGGCTGTAAATCAGTTCTTTCAGTACGACTTCCTCCGCCCGGCTCTGGATGCTGTTCATCTTCTTCACCCAAAGCATCTGATCCTGTGCTTTGAGCTGTTCGTTTACTCCTTCTTTCTCCGCCATCTGGGATGTCAGGACTTCCATCCTCTCTCTTGCCTGTTCCTGAATCTCGAGAAGATGTGCTTTCAGCGTTCCTTCCAGAAACATTGCTGTTCTCGCCCCATCGTATCTCTCCCTCAGAAATTTGTCCCTCAGAAGTCCGTATTTCGTTACCATTCCCTCCGGTTCCGGATTTGCTTTCAGTTTCGGAATCAGATAATCTCCCATCTGTTCGTATTCCAGGTCCATTTTGTTTTCCTCCTTCAATATTATCTTTATCTTTGGAATTACCCTCTTGCAAACTTTCACGCTTTAAAGCATTATATCGCGGTTGTGGTGCATTTGCAAGTTCTTTTTTGGAGATTTCTTTTTCCTGTTCTTTCTCGCGAAGTTTATCATAAATGCGTACTGTTTTTCCGATTTCTGCAAGAACACCTCTGGCAGAATCATTAATTTTTGTTCCTAATACTGACAATGTTTTAATAGAAACAAACTGATTGATATAATCAAATGAAAATTCATGATCGGAAATTTCTATTTCACAAGCCGATAAAATTGTAAAAGAAACACTTTCCGATATAAGTTTTTTTAAGCAAAGAGCAAAGTCCTGTTCGCTCAGTTTATCAAATCCTATCCTATCCTGTAAATCCGGATAATCAATTTGAAGTTCTGTATAGGCATCCGCCGCGAGCTGATCTGAAATTTCAATAATTCTTTCTTCAAAGGGTTTTGTGCTGTCTGTACTGCCATATATTTGTTCGAGCCTATGCAGTACATCACTTTTATGTTCTTCCCGCAGTTTCCACGCCTTCGGATAACGTCCATTTGGCTTTACAGCATGAACATTCGAAACATCAAATACATATTTAAGCTTATGACCGTATGTTGCAGTATCATCCGGAAGTGCAATTCCTGAAGATCCTTTATTTACCCAGCAGTTCATACGTTTATTCCATATCTCGATGGAAGCACACGCTGTTGCATCCGGATTCTGTGCATAAATCAGAAGCTGTTCTTTAAACGGATATTTATAAATCCGTGCAGCGGAGGTCAGGAACTTCATCCAGGATTCCCGGTTCTGTGAAACCCTTTTAGCTGTTTTTTCTGCAAGATTCACTATGTATTCATATTTATCCATCTTATTTTCCTTCTACTATTGTGGCCGACAATACAATTGCGGCGAAAGATTTGATTGTGACATTGCCTGTTTACATACCCCTCTGGATTCATCTGCAGCATGAACCATTTCACCATTTCCAAGATATATGGCAACATGGGATATATTCCTGTATTTTCCGTTGGCCGAATAAGAATAAAAGATCAAGTCTCCCGGCTGCAGTTCACCATAGCTGACAGTCATTCCTTTGTTTACCAGGCATTCTGCTTCGCTTGCTGCATCCATTCCATTCAGATAAGTAATACCAGCTGCAGCATAACTCCGGTAAACCAGGGAAGAACAATCATACCATCCCGGATCATCTCTTCTGCTTTGGGAATAACCACTTCCTACAGCATTCAGAGCTGCCTGCACGGCAGCATTTCCGGACTCTCCGGCACCTATGCTTTTTTTCCAGGACCAGTCAATCCCACCGGCACCATTTTCGGATGGTGCATAAATGTCAAGCGTCCCATCAAGCTGCGCCAGGCAATCCGCTTTCTCATAGCTCCACCTGGATACGTTCGGTCTGCGGGCGATCATGGCATCATATGCCCTTTCAATAATTTCCCGGTCCGTTGATGCAGATGTTGTTCCATCAAAATATCTTTTCAGGCTTACAACATATTTTCCATCTCTGTTGCCAAAAGAAAGAACGCAGCCTTTCAAAGCATCAGACGCGTTTGTAAAATCAAAACCATAATATTCTGTCAGTGATGTAAGAAGTGGCTGCAGTGTTTGTGTATAGACGTATTCGCACTGGGCTGCCTCAAATGCAATCTTATGTTCTATGCAGATCGAATGCCATGCCCCGTAAAATCCGGCGTTATTTTTTAGTTCTGTGGTCATGCCAAGATATGGTTCAAACGGACCATATGTAGTTGGATCTTTTTCATAGCACCACCGAACAAACGGCCCAAGCTCATAACGATTGTCGAACTGAAATTCACCACATGCATTTCCGCCATCGCCACCAACCTGATCCGGGTTTCCGCCGGATTCATATTTTGCCGCCAGATAACAGGCTCCATCATAAGCGGAAGAAGCACTTTGACGTTCAGCCTTTACCCCAAGAAACAGAAGACTCAAAAGAAGAAAAAGCGAAATAATAGGAAGCAGCAATAAAACATTGGATGCTATAATTTTAATGATGCCTGCGGATATTTTCGCCGTATTAATGACTCCATGCCGAAGTAGCATCCGCTGTTGATAATCAGCCCTTTTTTTTATCTCTTCTTCGTTCCCGGATAACCGGAGGGATTGAACGGTTGTATGGAAGTTCTTTGTTCTCCGAAACCATTTTAAGGATGCTCTAATTTTTCCCTCTTTACGAGAACTTTCTTCATCCTTTTTTCTTTTGCGGTCATTAGAATCTTTTTCATTCTTTCCTGACTTTTCTGTATCACTTTCTTTCCGATTTTTCTTTTTGGCTTTCCGTTTTTTACTTCCGGAATCATCCTCTGAGTCCTCTTCCTCAGCATGATCCATTTCTTTATTCCATTCCTCTACCGCCTGGGACGGTTTTATTTCCTGCCTATCTTTATCTTCTGCCGGATTTTTTTCAGATGTTTTTTCTGTATGTTCCTTATTTTTTATTTCCTTCTTCTGATTGGACGTTTTCTCCTCATCTTCACCAAGAGTTTCCTTTTTCTCTTCTGTTGAAGATTCTTCTGAAATTTCACTATCTTCCGAAGTATTTTTACTCGTGATTTTTTCTTTTTTTCGATTCTTTTTTAATTTTGTCAGATATATAAGTGTTTTTGATTTTTTTAAATCATTCTGGGAATCCGGCTCATCATCTTCAACCTCTTTTTCTACATTCGCTGCTGTCATACCATGCAGCATGGATGCAGTATTCAAACTTTGATGCTGCTGTCTGAAAGTTTTACTCTGGTTGGATGATAATTCTTCCCCTTTAGAATCTTGTACTGTGGATGATTGTATCCTGCCAATCGTATATTTCCGGCTGAAATCCTTCTTTTTTTCTCTCTCATCCGTATTACTTTCTTCCTCTTCTTGTTGAAAAAGTGTCGGTTTTCCAGACAACGGATTTCCGTTTCGCTTCTCCTCTATTCCAATGCCCTGTGTGTTTTCTGTATCTTGCCGCCGCAGATATTTCCACATGGCCAGACGCATACTTTGTCTTTTTTCTTCTTTTATGTCATTATTTTCCGACATTTCCAGCTGTTCAGTATTCGGGATGGAAGCTCTCATCTTGGCTGCAGCATATTTTTTACCGTGATTTTCCTGAATCCGATTCTCTGATGCAGCCTCAATATTATCTTCCCGTTCTGAACCTGTACTTTTTAAAATAAAATGGGTTGTTTGTTGCTTCTCTTCTGCATGGGAACGTCCCGCTTCTGTTTGCACATATTTCTGTGTTGCCAGTCGTATACTTTTCAACTGCTGTTCCCGGGCAACTTGTCTGTCCGGTTTTTCTGGTATTTTATACGTCTCTGAAACAGGTGCATGGAACTGTGCAGCTTTCGCCTCATATTTTTCACTGGAGCCATTATATACAGGCTGTTCCGGTACATAATTTGATTCATTCTTATACCACAGGATTTCCGGTTGTACAGCAGCCTGTTCCGTATGTCCAGTGTTTTCCGGCAAGATACTTTGTGTATTTACTTGATTTTCCGGCTGCAAATATTTCTGCGTCGCCAGACGCATATTTTGCAGCTGTTGTTCCCGCGTAATATGGTTTCCTGTTATTTCCTGCGTTTCAGAGTGGCTCATAACAGATCGTATCTCTGACGCAGTATAGATTGCAGAAGTAGCACTGTGTACCGTCTTTTCCACAGATCCTGTTTTAACTTCCCGCTGTTTTGCCTGCCATGCAACTTCCGTGTGCTTGTCTTTTGGTGTCATGCGTTATCCTTCCTTTAGTTTTCCGGCATACGGTAACAACCTTGGATCTTTTCGATATATCCTTTTTTCACAAGAGATTCCAGTATCTCTTCTGCCTGTTTATTGGAAACACCGCATAAAATTCCGGCACCATAGCAATCCAGCCATTCATCACATTCGTCAGCTTCTTGTACTTTATGGTACATGAACAGCTCTTCTTCACTGATTGGCTCTTCTACTTCGCCATTTAAAAGCTCAACAGACTCTTTGTCTGGATCAGTGTCAAATGTTGACACCGAGTCTCTGTTTTCATCCGTGTCAATCTTTGACACGGATTCCAGATCATCTTCATGTTCATCTTGATCCGCTTCCTGGCTGTAAAATACGTTCCGATTTTCGGCAGCGGCTTCATGGAAGTTTGTACTGTAGAAATGATACAGCGGATTGTCCCGGCTAATCGTCGAATCACACTGCAAAATATGCCCGCCCCAGACAATCAAACTCTGGCCCGGTGTCGGATCAGAAAGCGCTTCAAACTCTTTCTGTGATAACTCCATAATCTGCAGCAATTCGTTCCGATCATCACCGGCCTGGTCAAGCAGCACCTTGAAATCGGAGTTTGATACAATCTCCATAATTTTCCGGTTGGCCGTTGCTGCTGAAACGTTCTGCAGACAGATCGTACAGATACCACCAAGTTTACGGTACGTCAGATACGCCTTTTCCAGCTCATTACAACTTGTCTCATGGCGGCAGACATATTGAGCCTCGTCAACGATAAAATGCGTTGCCCTTTGCTGTTCAACGTTGTAGGAAAAACGCTGCGTTAAAACATGCATGATTGTTATCATCAGCGGTTCCCACATCAATTCAGGGATATTTTTCATTCCAAATGCAACAAACCGGCTGCTGGTAGACAGTGTACTTTGTCCTTCCAATGTCAAAAAGCTATGCTTTGTATAAGCCTCCAGTGATCCATACAAATCACGCGCTTCCGGTTCCCGCTGTTTCTGGAAAATTGCTTCCAAATCAGAAAGCACCGGGGATATCGGTTTCTTTTTTGAAAACGTATTCTGATATAATTCCTCAACGCACCGGTAAATCAACGATTTATGGATACCGTTTGGACGTATACCGGTCATGATACTGTACAGAAATGCTTCCATATACTGCAGCTGGGAAAGGATATATTCTTCACGGCCCTTTGCATTCTTTTGCAGCAAAGATTCCGGAATCTCAAGAGGGTTCAGGCGCAGATCCGGATCAGAAAGATCAAAATACTGACCGCGGAATCTCTGGGTGATTCCCTTCATCTCATTCTGCGGATCAATCAGGAAAATATCATCTGTACTGTTAATCAATGTTTGTCCGATTTCCGTAATTTTCAGCAGCATGGACTTTCCAGAACCAGTGTGGCCAAAAATAACACCATTACTGTTTTTCAATGTCTTTCGGTTTCCAATGATCGGATTTCTGGTTTTTTTATTTATACCATACCATGTTCCGCCAGGCTGGATCAGATCCCAGGAATAGAATGGCTGGAATGCCAGATAAGAACTTGTCAGGACGGAACGCATATTATTTACACGCCTCGCTCCGATCGGAAGCAACGTATTCAGTGCCTGAATTTGCTGATCGTAGTAAGGAACAATCTGTATAGAATGTTTCCGGCAGCGGCGTCTGACTTCTGCCGTGTTTGCATCCAGTTCCTCTTTATTTGCTCCACGCACTGCCAACAGGATTCCTACATAGAAGCCATTTTCATCATCTTCCTCGATCTGATCCATATATTTTTTCAGATTGGCCTGCTTCTTTTTCTTTGCATAGGACGGCTCACTATAGAAGTTACCCATACTTGCATTGGCCTGTACTTCCTGCCCGATCGCATTTTCATTGTAGAAATTCGTGTTGCTGATTTTTCCACGTAACACTTCCCGTGGGATATATGCCGTATCTATGGTAAGGCAGGTATAAAACGGAAAATCTGTCAGTTCAAAAATCAACTTTTCTTCATTCAATCTGGTTGGCAGAACCGCAGCAAAAAGAATCCGCATACACTCTTCATCAAATTCCATGTAGCTTTTGTGATTCCGCACAGAATGTGGAAGGATTGAATTGCGAAAATCTCTTCCGGCCTGTACCATATCCTGAAACGGGAGAATAAAACTTTCCTCTCCATCATCTGTGAAAAAGTAATTTCTGATTTTCTGAAACCGCTGCACAGCGTTTAAAGGAACCAATTCCGAACCCATTGCATAAAAGATTGGAAGTGCTGTATGCTCGAATGTATCAAACCATCCTTCCGCTTCTTCTATTGACCGGCAATTTGCACTCACAGTCAAATAACGCTGTTTTCGAACGTTTTCCTGTCCCTTTTCAAGAGATTTTTTAATCATTTCGTTATTGTAGCGGGCCAGCTCTGGATACTCACTTTTATTTTCATCCTGCAACAGAGATTTCTGGAAATTTGTTACGTCCCGTGGTTCACACTGTATTGTGATCTTGAAATCTGTGTCCATGGAATTTAGAAATTTCCGTAGTTGAAACAGGATGCCGTCTTTTTGCTGCTTGTCCTGATCCACATAGTTTAAGTCTGAAAAAGAATACACACGATCAAATTTTCTCCGCTTTTTCCCTGCCCCGTTATTCGGTTCTATTTCAAATATTCCATTTTCGTGTACACCTGCAATATCCAGCATTTGTTGAATACTGGCCGGTGTCTGGTAAACTGGCTGTGTACATTTTTTATATCGGATAAATTCCTCATTCGAAAAAAATCCCATTCTGTTCCATCCTTTCCAAGTATATAAAAAAGTCGGGATTTTTCCCGATCATTATTTTTCTTTTTTCAAATAATTTTTTCTTGCCTGGTTATATTCGTCACTTTTCCAAACAAGTTTGGCTGTGGACTTTCTGTATTTTCTTGCCCGGTAAAACTCTATTGCAGAAAGCCCGCTACGTGACTTCCATACCTGACTGAAAATGATAGCTGCAGCAACAGCAGTTCCAATCAAAAATGATATATATAAGTTCCATCCAAGTATAAAATACAACAAGATAATGATAATACCACAGGAGACAGCAGAAACGGCCATCACACCTAACTCTCTTGCTGTAAGTCCTTTCCAGATGCTATCCTTATATGCACCAAAATCTTCATTCATGTTTACCATAAGCTATGTCCTTCCTACTATTAAAATCCAAATGCTCTTCGAACCATCGCATCCGTACCAGATACTGATCCCGTTATAATAAGGATACCAAGAATAGCTTGAAGTCCTTCCCATCCTTGTGATCCCAACATTCCGCCCAATATATCTTCTGATGCAGTAGGGAACAGCCCACCAGCATTTATTAAAATTGTTCCAAGTCGCATCATTAGCATGATTCCTGTCATTTCAAACAATGCACAAAGAAATGTACGGACCCAGCTTGATCCGGTATGTCCAATTTCATGTGGGCCTGCATAAGTGGAAAGTGCAAGTGGTGCAACAGCCATATAAAAAAACAATTTAAGGAAAACCCTATAAACCGTCCATAATGTAATAACTGCGCCACCCAGGCAGATAAACAAAAACACAAGGCCAAACAGATTTCCAAAAATAAGTCCGGATCCACTCATTTCCCAGTCATCCCCTACTCTTATAACCAGTGAAGCGGCATCTTCCGGAACAATAATCCCAAAAAATGCTTGTTCAATTTCAATCAAAAAAACGAGTATATTCGTGAGATTTAAAAAAACAACATCCACAAGTGCCAGCTTGATAAAAAACTGGATGCTTGCTTCCATGGTCATTCCGTGTTTAATATCCGTTGTTTCTTTGAAAAAATTAACCATAAAGAAAACACTTACAAGTGTCGCACCTAAAATCTGTAGTGCCAGGAAAATCCGGTATCCTTCATCCCAAAGTTCACCATCTGCCAAACTTTGTGGACTCGTTTGCAGCATATCAAACGCATATGCAATTAATGAATTCCAAACATTGCACCCAAGGGAAAAGAAACCACTTCCCGAAAAAACCGTTTTGAAAAAATCTAATATCTCATTTATCATATTTTCTCCATAAGAAAAAGGAGGATATTCCCTCCCTTTTCATTATCCCTTCAGAGCAGTTGTAATTACCGGAGCAACCAGCATAACTAACGCACCGCCAATCCCTTTTAAAGATCTTGTAATAGCACCTCCGCCTTCCTGTGCCTGCATGGAAGCTCCAAATTCAAATGCGTGCCATAATAAAATAACACCACCCACAGATTGTACCACAGCGCTGATCAGATTCCATAAAATTTCAAATTTCGCATTTATTGCGGTCGTTGCATCTGCAAAAACCATTGGCGCACCTACTCCCTGCAGGAACATCAAAAACGCAAAGCAAGCCGTATATTCCGTGACTTTTTTCAGTTTCTTTTTTACTTCGATTGGCTTTTTCATATCTTTTACCTCTTTTTGATCTAAAAATAGCCCGCACCAAATTTTGGTGCAGGCCTTATTTTCGTTTGTTCTTTCGTGTCAATCCTTCACACGACATTTTTTAATCGTCATCATCATCATGTTTGTGAAATCTTCCAATTAAAAATGCAATAACACATCCTACCATCGCTATAATCGGGATAATATACTGAATCGGCATTCTCTATTTTCCTCCTTTTTCTTCCTGTTTCAGAACCGGAAACTGGGGCAATCCAGTACACAATTCCAGTCCATTAAATTCTTGTTTTTCAATTATCTGCTGATAATCTACTGTCACAGTGACGAAATATACTTTTTGATTGTTGGCATCCCGGCCTTCCTCTGTATGAAGATGTCCCTGGACAAACACTGTCGTTCCTTTTTTTATTCTCTGAAATGTTATCATTGCCCGTTCTCCAAAGGCGACACAGTACATGTAATCGGAATAAGAACTTTTCGGTCGCTGCACGGCCAAGATGTACCGGCATGTTGGAACTGATCTCCCTCTCCTGTCTTTTTCATAGGAAAATTGTGGGACGCAGGTGCAAACACCCTGGATTTTAATCTGATTCATGTTTGCCCTCCTTATACCAGATTGCCAGTTGTATTTTCTCGACGGTAAGGCAGCCTCCGGTATCGCAGAACTTCCATCCGCAGTAAATCATCCCGCAGGGTTTCTGCATCCATGCCCTCAAATAAAATGTCAAGGGTTGTCTCAAAATCCCGGTAACGGCTGCGCTGGCTGTACGTAAGTGCCTTTTCAATCCTTTCCAGAATCGGACCATTTTCATAAAGTTCCTGCAATTCTAAAAGGGATTGCTGCAGTGTGTCTTTTCGCCGGAAATGTTCTATCATCCGGCTTTTAAATTCTGCCACATCAGCCGGGTTTAACACTTCCGGTTCCGTGTCAATGTTTGACACGGGAACTTCTTCTTTATCATTCGAAAGTTCTTCCGGCGCATTTTCCGTTTTTTCCTCTTCTATGACAGGTATATTCTTTTTTCGTTTTAAATCTGGAACATTTAAAACATTTTTCAGCTTTTTGGTATCAACCCCAAGCTTTTTTTCCAACGGCTCTTCTTGAGTTTCTTCCTTTTTCTGTTTTCGCTCTTGTATTAAACTGATTCCAGCTGTTGCTGCAAAACCAAACGCTGCGATCGCAAGCACCGCGGTCATCAAGTAATATGGATTTCCCAAAAATGACTTTATACTTTCCATGGCCGATCTCCTTTACTTGAAATTCCGTGATGCATCTACCGTAAGTTCTACCAGCTCCTCTGCCGAAATTCTTCTGTCATACCATCCGGTCAGAACTGCCGCTTTTTCGTATTCATCATAAGATGCCTTATATTCCGGCATTTCTGCGTTCATCTGGTAGATGACTTCTTTTAAGTTCTTGGTTTCGCGGCGTGGAACACTGATTTCATAGCATGGAAGGGAATCAAAGCGGAAATGATAATTCTTTTCGCCACATACCGCATCTACAATAATTCCATCCGTATTATGGCGGGTTGTCACATTTTCGAACTCTGGCAGTGTCAGCAAGTAATTCTGCAGTTCTTCTGCACTTAAATCGTGGCTTTCCGGCTGATTACTGTTTTCTTCCAGCTGTCTCTGTAATTCTTCCTTGTCTTTTGCCTGATCATCCAGATCTCTCTGCAAAGATTTTACCTGCTTATTTAGTTCAATGACTTTTCCTTGGAGTTCTCCATTCCGTTTTCGCAACTTTTCTTCTACTTCCGGATCAGTGCTGCTATCCTCTGCTTTTAACTGCAGGTTCGCAAGTTCAGCTTCCTTTGCATCAAAATCTTTCTGTAATTTTTCCATCTGTTCCGTTTTGGAATCACGTTCTTTCTCTGCCATGGAAAGACGGCTCTGCAATGTTTCAATTTTCGCCTGCAGTTCTGTTTCCTTATCCGTTGGAAGTGACATATCCGGATACAGTTTTAAATTTTCCTGCATCATCTTGAGGTTATCCCTCTCTGCCTGCAGCTCAATACTTAAGTTCTGTGCCTGCAGCTTTTCCATTTGCAGTTCCTGCTGTTTCTTAAGCAGCTCATTTTCCTGTTCCTGCTTTGCTTTCGCCAGGGATTCTTTTGTTTCCTGTTCCCAGGTTTTTAAAGCAGTTTCCTGTTTTTCCATGTCCTCTACTTTAGCTGCAAGAGCATCCTGGATCTGGTCCAGTTCTTTTTCCCGGTTATCCAGATCTGTTGCTTTCTGTTCCTGGCTATTTTTCTGCTTTTCCAATGCATTTGCAAGAGACTGCAGCTGCTTGGAACGGTCATCGAACAGCTTTTCACGTTTTTTATATTGCTCTTCTCGTTCCTGATACAGCTGATTCATTTTTTGGGCCATACTTAATGTATTTTCATCCATGACGTATCCTTTCTTCGGGCGCTTAGCCCAATATCTTTCTTACTCTTTTTTCGTATTGCAGTAAGAAACATCAATACACTCCAACTGCCGATAAAAAAAACGGCAAAAAAACAGATATGATTCCTATCTGCCGTATCCACCGGATCAGCCTTTAAAATCATACCTTCTGTATCTGTGTCAATGTTTGACACCTGTTTTGTGGTTTCCATATCGGTGTCAACGTTTGACACCGCTTGTGGCTTTTCCGTACTCGTGTCAACGTTTGACACCGCTTGTGGCTTTTCCGTACTCGTGTCAACGTTTGACACCGCTTTGGGATTTTCCGTATCCGTGTCAACGTTTGACACCGCCTGGTGGTTTTCCGTACCCGTGTCAATGTTTGACACCGTTTTGCTGCTTTTCTGTCCCGTGTCAATGTTTGACACGGATTTTTCAGCCCGTTTTCCATTCCATAAGGAAACTCCGGTTCCGCAGAGCAGCAGGCAAGCCAAAATCATACAAATTCTGGCTCTTACTTTTGCTTTAAGACGCTTCCTTTTCCGCATTCGCGACCTCTTTCTGGGCAACCGTAACGGCGTGTATAACCAATCTGTAAGGACTGGAGCCATCACCTACGCAGGTGGATAAAGTAAAAACTTTCTCCTTTCCGGTCGGGGCAATATTACAGTCATATTCCGCATTCTGTACGGTTTCTGCAATCCATTGTTTCCATTCCTCGCTGTCACCTTTATATCCCAGTGTAAAAACATCACTGTCATACCGGGTGCTGTATACGCTGTATATCGCACAGGTATAAGTAGTTTCCGGTGTATAAACATATACATAAGGATAAGTGTTCCGGAAGTCCTTATCATGGTACTTTTTCAGGCTTCCAAACATTTTCCCGGATGCCATGTTATGCCCATATAAAATAATGTGGCTTTCTTCGAAATCTGTTCCGGCAGTTGCAAAAATGGAACCAAGAATATTGCTTTCTCCTGTTACGGTATGGTTCAGGTAATAACTGTTGTCCTCTCCTAAAGCAACCGGATAATCAATGGGTGTTCCGGGAACTGTGATCCATGCCAAAATCTCAGGATTGATCTGCTGTAAATTCTGAAAATCAACTATTCTTTCCATATTCGGATCTGTTTCCTCTTCCGGTTCATCTGTAGTTGATTCTGTGTTTTCTTCATCTGTTGTATCCGGGTTTTGGATATAGCCACTGATAAGGTTCTGCTGTTCCCGGTCGGTTTGTGCTTCCTGCAAAATCCGTGGAAGATAAGACGCACCCAGCAGACATAAAATTGCCAGCAGGACACACCCAGCAGCTTTTCGCATTTTCACGCCTCCCTGTTCTTTAATGAAATACCCGTGTCAAACATTGACACGGGTATAAATCCGGTTTTGCTGGCTACTTTAACGGAATGATATTCTTAACAGAAGTATCATGCGTTGTAGTTCCCCAGTCATCTTTCTGGTTTTCAAATGTGATGGATGTACCGGTTGGTTTTGCCTTTAAGTTTGCATGTACGGAGAAAATTTTATCCGGAGCAACGCCCTTCGTCGGTTCCTGTAATTTTGAAATCGTTACATTCTCTGTTCCGGTAACGTTCACCAGATGATACCGCAGCACATCCTGTTCTGTTACTGTGTAGTCCTCTCCTACCGGGATTTTGTTCCAGGTGACAGAAAGTTCTACATATCCCTGTCCATCGGTATGTGAATTTACGTAATTTTCCGTGAACTCTACATAATTCTGGAAGGTACGGTCTTTTCCATTAATATCTTTTCCTTTTACGGTGAAGATAAAGGTTGGGTTTCCATGCGCCCAGGTAATATCGCTTGCTTTAATTTTCTTTACTATGGTAAGGTCTGCATAGCGCATATCCTTCATGGTGATGGTCTGCGTATCTGCTTTGCTTTCCAGCGTAAAGGTAATTGGATCAGCAAGTTTATAATGATCCGGGGCCTGATCCTCACGTAAAGTATACTGGCCCGGTTTCAGTTTTTCGATTCGGTGCGGTGTGCTTCCGGATGTCCAGCTTTCTACCAGACGGCCATTGCTATCCAGAAGAGAAAGTTTCGCTCCGGAAATATTTTCTCCGGTACCGGAATCTACTTTTGCAAGATCCAGTTTTGTATAATCATTTTCTACTGTGATTGTCAGGTTTGACTGTCCATTGACTTTTCCGCTGGATACTGTGAAATCTTTCACCGCATTATCCAGTACGTATCCATCTTTGGTTGCAGTTTCCTGGTAATGCCAGGTTCCATCCTTCACACCATCAATCGTGATCCGTCCATTGTTATCTGTTTTCTGCGTTTTATCATAGCTCTTGTCATCATTCCAGATATGGAACGTAACGCCTTCCATGACTGTACCATCGTTTTTGCTTACTTTCTGCAGTACAATCGCATTTTTCTGGTTCTGTACGGCCACATTGACGCTGGTATGACTATCATCCAGTGTAACCGCATGTTCTGTAGTATCCAGGACGTATCCATCCGGGGCTGTTATTTCTTTGACAATGTACTGACCAAGTTCCAGCTGTTTGCTGGCTGCTGATCCATTGCCATCTGTAGTTACGGTATCAACTACTGTATCAGCAGCAACCAGGGTTGTACCTCCGGCTGTCTTAATATCCTTTGCAGCTTTGATTTCAAATACCGCACCGGAAAGTTTTTTATTATTCTCACCGGTTTTTGTGATTGTGATCTGACCGGTTTTTCTGGCATTTGTCGCATCCAGTGTTAAAGTAACAACACCTTCTTTTTCTGCTGTAAACTCATGTTCCCAAGTTCCGGTATATCCTGCAGGATTTTTTGTTTCCACTACTTTGAAACTACGATTCTCTGTATCCGTTTCTTTAAGATTCAGTGCCATATATTCTTTATACTGATCGTTCCATGTTGCCTTTGTATATGTAACCCATTGGCCACCTTGCATCTTATAAACAGTGAACTCTGCACCTTTCAAAGCTTCTCCTGTTGTTTCATCTTTCTTTTTGATAACAAGATCTACATTTCTAGTCTGTCCCATAACCATTTCTGATGTATAACCAAACTCAGAAGTATTCCATACGTGCCAATCTGTTGCCTCGGTCCGGCTTGATCCTTTCCATCCATTAAATATGGCATCCTTACCAGTAAATGTAAAGTCTTTTGGATATGATTGCACTGTGGTAAGTCCCTTACCTGGACCGTCCACATTTTGTATGGTTCCTCCATTATAAAAGACCATAGTCTGAGAATCGCCTTCATATGTGTAAGTAACCCATCCTTCCGGGTTATCCGGTGAAGTACCATCATCTGCATTTGAACCCTTTTTTGCTGACCAGATTGCATCCGTTCTTGCATCATAGATTAGACGATCATCAGCTTCCTTCGTGACATAAATGCCATCGACTTTTCCATCAATATAAAATCCCTGGGAATAGTCCAGATCAGATAAAGTGAAATGTCCCTTAACCTTAAGTGGATTTCCATTTTCATCGTAATATGAAAATCTTACCTTAATCCATTTCAAGCCTTTAATATCAATGACAGGAGTTGCACCGCCTTTTGTATTGTCTACAGAAACAACAACATTGTCTACATCTTCATATCCCGGATACCCGCTGATATTAGTATTCTGCCAGTCCAAAAACCAGATCCGCATGGTAACAGGTAAACCATTAGCATTGCCTACATTGGTATACTCTGCATACATCTTTCCTTTTAATCTTTCATACGGAATAAAAGAACGGGTATTTCCATTATCACCTATATCTGATAATGGCCACCATTTCGAACACACCTGTGCATATTTTTCACCATTAACGCAAAACTGATTATCCCATTTCGTACCATCTGTACTACCGAATGAAACCTTTGTGTTTGCTCCAATGACTGGCGTAAAATTGTAGGTTCCGTCAATCGTGCTGTTTGTATCTACCTTTTTTCCAATGCCAGAATCAACCACAGATGGTAACCCATCCATGCCTGCGCTGACAGCAAAAACATTTTCCGGGAAAGAAATTCCAGTTACCATCAAGGCTGCCATAAGCAGCCCTGACAGTGCCTTTTTCCATCGTTTCACAGTTTTTTCCTCCTCTCTTTCTTCTCTTTACGGGACAGTTTCACGGTTCCAAGAGCCGTTACCGCCGCAATTCCAAGAGGAACAAAAACGTATGGATCTGCAATACCGGTTTTTGGTGCCGTAGTCTGCGAAATGGCAGGGGACGGTTCGTTTTTGCCCGGTTCTTCAGCACCCTGTACACGGAAAATCCAGTTTACCATGCTTTCCCGTTTTGCATATGCATTTTTCAGTTCTGCCGGTAACTGCAGCGTAAACTGTACCCGCGAATTTTTCCCTGTTTCCAGTGTTCCAAGACTGATTTCCTGATTCAGGGATGCAGCCTGCAAATCACCGTTATACAGGGTTTTTCCGTTTTGCGTGATCGTCAATTTAAACTGTTTTAAAAGGTCAAGTTCTTCATCCGTTAAATTTCCAGGCGTTTCCGTATGGAAGAAAAATTCGGCACTGGTTGCTGTCGTATTGGAAAGCTGAAAACTATCACTGATCGTATCGCCAGGCATTGCCGTCTGTAAATTTCTAAAGAAATCTTCCGGCGCAGCCACCAGCTTTCTGGCAGCCCCTTCATAAGTGACGGACATAGCGGTATACTGTTTTGTCACTTCTGTGATGCTGTTATCCGTCTCATGTACGCACTGTTCAATTTCCGTATCGCCCCATGGGGATTCCGAATTAAAATCCGGTGTAAAGTTTGCTGCCTGCACCGCTTCTGCGGTCACAGTAAGTCCAAGAACCCTGTCCTGTGCTTTTGATGTCCACGCTGCAGGAATCGTTACGTTCTGGAAAAAGTCTGCGGATTCTCCGTTTTTCAACGGCTGCGTATAGTAATAATACTCACCCTGTTTTACCCATTCATCGGAAATTCCATCCAGTTCTTCATCACTCAGAACATACTCCGCAGGCGTTTCCTTATCCTGATCCACCGAAGGTGTTTCTGTAGGTTCAGGCGTTATTTCCGGTTTTTCTGGCTCTTCCGGTGCTGGTGTTACTTCCGTTTCGGCATTTTCTGTCGTTTCCTGTGCTGTCTCTTCTGTTGCTTCCGGCGTTTCATTCGGGTCTGCATCCGTTTTGGAATCTTCCTCTGGCTTTTCCGTGTCAACGTTTGACACGGAATCCGATGCCTCTCCGGAATAAGTGGTTTTCACCCGGATGTAGCAGGTTTCCGCATAATTCGTGATACGAGGAATCTTTGAAATGCTCTGGGATGGAAGCACAATTCCATCTGCAGGTCCTTCGTAAACTTTTTCCGTATCACCATCTTTTTCGTATTCCTGGATTCCAATGTTTACATCACCGGTGCTGATGTGGTTTGTAACGGTAACGCTGTCCTGATAGTAAGCATATGATCCACTGATGGTACTTACTGCCGTGACCAGAATTCCGGCTGCTATTGCAATTTTCCTTTTCATTACTGGCCACCTCCTCCAAACCGTTTCCATGCTTCCTGATAAGAAGTGTATTCTTTCTGACCATCTGTTGTCTGAACGGATTCCTCATAGACTGTTACTTCCAGGTTATCCTGCTCATATTCATCTGCAACAGTAACCCCTGTAAACAGATAAGTTGTTGTTCCTCCAACCGGAACAGCTTTTTTGTAGTAATAATAGCCATCATTTCCCTTAGCCCAGTTTGTGGTATCAAGTCCCGTAAACTCTTTCACAGGCTCACTGCATGTGATATATGCCCGGACATAACAAGGTACATCTCCTGTATTTTTTGCCCTGACTTTTTTTACTACTGATCCGCTGGATGGAACCGGTGTCGGTGTCGGAAAATCCTCATCCGGAATAATGGTGTTATTTCCAGTCCTGATAATGTTTACTACTTCATCATGGTCCGTCTGGTAAGCAGAAGATCCCGATATTGCGGTGGCTGCTGCAAGAAAACCGCAGCAGCACATTCCGGCAATTGACAGCATTCGTTTTTTCTTTTTTTTCATGCTGTTTTCCCTTCTTTTTCAGAACAGTCCGGATGGCTTTCCGGACTGTTATTTAAAGTATTCTTATGATAAAGTGTTGTTTCCATCCTGTTCCGGCTCAACCTGAACATCATCTGGGGTATTTGTTTTGTTTTCATCCGATGTTGCATTTCCGTTTCCATCAACGGTTGTAACCCCATTATTTCCGCTTTCGTCAGACTGCGGAGTCGTGATCTGTCCTGCCTGGCCCTGGTTCTGCAGTTCATATTTTTTCCATGCGGAAGCTGCTTTCTGTGGAATCGTGGTTCCTTCTCCGGTGTTGAGTTCCTGGATTGCATAGTAATGTACCGGCACATTCAGATCTTTTCCATCCAGCTGTCCCTCTACAATATTGGCAGCTGTCAGGCTTGTAAAGATCGGATCTGTTGTTTTTCCCGGTGCAAGTATTTCGTTATAGCTGTAGGTGTAAACCATATTATCTCCTACACGCTTGTTGTACATCAGAGTCCATTTCTTAGAAACATTGTTCATGGAGAACAGCTCTGTATCTTTTGCAACGCCTCCATTCAAACGGTTACCTGCAGCATTAACAGTAATCACCTTTGCAATCGGGATAGAAACATCCAGATATACATAAGCATCATTTTTTCCAACATTTTCGATCTGCGGGTCTTTTTTGATCACCTGGGTCGGAACGATATTGTTGGTTTTTCCATCATTATCCGGTGTGTAGTTCGGCTCATGGCCAACGATGTCTACTTTACCTACAGAAAATTTGTTGGTTACAGAATCATGATCTGTCAGATATGCCATGGATGATCCAACGGCCAGTGCGCCGCATAGTGCTGCTGCTGTAAAAAATGCTGCTACTTTTTTCTTTGTCATAATCGTAATTCTCCTTTTTTTCTTTTTGTTTTTTTTACCTGTTCCCGTTCCTTTGGTTCAGGTCTTTTCTCCGGAAAACAGAAAACCAGAAGCATGAACAGCGCCAGAAAACCTACGGTAAGAAACATGTGATTTTTCGCCCACATAAATCCGTATCCAAGATGTGGAATGCAGAACAGGTATGTTCCACGTATATTTTCTGCCGGAATGGTTCCGGAATCCGGATCTGTGTTTGCATCCCCTTTTGTCTGGTATCCCTCTTCTGTTTTTGACAGAATCCGGTGAGTCACCAGATCCCCGTGCCTCTCAAACGTAGCAATATTTCCTGGACGTACATCCCTCTTCGATGAATCCACAACTGCCACTGATCCTGTGGGAATCACAGGTTCCATAGAACCTGACAGAATCACATAACCCCTTAAATCACGGCACTGATAACAGGTAATACCAAGCACCATACAAACCAGAATCCATAGGAATGCGTGTATTACTTTTGTTTTCATTTTTCCTCTCTCTCCTTTTTTACTTTTTGTTGCCACTTCTTCCGGGCAACGGCGTCACCCCCTAAAAATGGGCATAAAAAATGCACCAGCCCATGAAAACCATGTTCTGATGCATGAAAGCCCATATTCCTTTTTTTCGTGTCAATCATTGACACGAGCAATTGAAAGATTTTTTTGTCCTACCTGCTGTCCCTTCTGTTTTCCTTCTTTTGCAAGTATAACATAGCATACCTTTTGATGACGTGCAAGGGTACATTTTTTCAGAAAAGGGTACATTTCTTTGAAAAAGGGTACATTTTCATCTAAAAAGGGTACATTTTCTCGAAAAATTTTATAAAAAAATTAGCGAATCTGAAATATCGTTTCAAAAACGCTGCCTTGGCTTCTTATTTTCTACAGATCATATGTATTAATGCCTATGGCAATCATAGCTCCACACACTACAATCCTGTTTATTATTTTTTTCGTAGTATTCATTTTTTCACCTTTCTTTCGAAAAAGGGATGCGCAAAGTTCTGCGCATCCCCCATGCTGCTTGACTTTTTCCGTCTGGCAGCTTATAATCAAATCAGAAGCAATCAAGGATATACCAGTGTCGGTGGTTGCCTTTCTGAAATAATCTAAATTATTACAAAGAGCAACAAGAGACATAGGCTATCCCCTATTTGCGGTAGGGAATAGCCTTCTTTCTACTTGCGATGGTTATCTATGTGGGACAATGCCTCTAAGACAACCAATAAAAGCGTCAACACTTCCATTGTATTCATTGGCATTACCCCCTTTCTGTTTCCAGAAAAGACAACCACCTGACTATCCCTATCACGTTCTGACCTGATTAGATTCAGTATAACATACCATCGACTATTTTACTACCTCTTCGACATACAAATCCCCTCTCGTAATTCGTCTACGAGAGGGGATTCTTTTTTTATCGGATAAAGTAGTTTGTGATCAAATTATAATCGTTCTCTGTCATACCAAGGACTTCGCCCATTCCCATATCTTGATTCTCCCAAGTAGCTGGAAAGTCAAGATCCTGATTTGCAAATGAGAATACAGCTGAGAAATTCACAATTTTTCTTCCGTTATACTCCTGCGGTTGTCCATACATTACAGCGATTGCTCCATATGCATTATAATCATCCATCTGGTTTGCTTTATGACCTGGAGAGGACATCCAAAGGTTGAAGATCTGGCGGGCAAGATCATCGGAATCTGTATATGACAGACCACCGCCGCAGCCGTTCTGTCTGCCACCATGCAGGGCCAGATTATCAGAAGTTCCGTATCCTAGCTGTGTGATTGATCTCATGATGTGGTATCCGGCAGCGGCAACGCTTCTCGGATAACAATGTTTTTCATCCCAAATCATAGCTGCATGTCCTTCTTTGACACGTTCTTCATTTACCAGGTCGAAAATCTTTCTGGAAACTTCCTGATCGTAGACGGTCATTCCAAGAGCCTCTTCGTTGGTGTATGGGATATTAATTTTTACTTCTACGTATCTTCCAACAACACCTCCGTCTGGCTTAGATCCCATTGCATCAGCTGAGATAATAACTTTTCGCATACCATTTTTTTTATGAACGGTTACAAGTCCATTTTCATCTACGCTTGCTACTTCTGGATCATCCGAAGTCCATTTTACCGCTTTGTTGGTTGCATTTTCCGGATATACGGTTGCGGCCAGCTGCAGTGTCTGTCCAACTTCAGTTAATTCCAGATTACTGTTCGGTGTAATTGTTACGCTTGTTGCATAAACGGTTTCTGCTGGTGTCTCTGTTGGCTTCGGTGTCTCTGTCGGCTTTGGCGTTTCCGTCGGTTTTGGTGTCTCCGTTGGTTTTGGTGTCTCCGTTGGTTTTGGTGTCTCCGTTGGTTTTGGCGTTTCTGTCGGTTTCGGTGTTTCTGTCGGTTTTGCTGCTGGTTTTGTTGTAAGCGCACCGTCTTTTCCGTAGTAATTTCCGTTTACCGTCTGATCCGTTACCATCTTACAGTCTGATCGGAAATAATATGTCTTTCCGGAAATTTTCATCTGCATATCCTTGCAGGCTCCGCCCCAGCTCCGGATATAGTATTTTGCTCCGTTTTCTTCTTTCCAGCATCCGGAAAGCATAACTCCGTTTCCGTCCACAAAATACAGGTTATCTTTGTATGTAAAGCTTGTGTTCACTGCCATGGTGCTGTCTGCCTGGAACCAGTACCATTTTCCTCCGGTTTTCAGCCACTCATTCTGATAGGCTGCACCGTTATCATGCAGGTAATATTTTTTTCCGTTCCAGGTCTGCCAGCAGTTTTTATAAGCTCCGCCCCAGCTGCAGAAGAAATAGGTTTTTCCCCCGTCCGTGAAAGATTCATTTGCTTTCATGGTTCCGTCTGCGTTCAGATAGTAACGGTTATTGTCCCAGGTCTGCCAACCCGTTGCAATTTTTCCATCTTTTGCCAGTTTCCACTGTCCATCCATCACGATCCACTGCATGTTGGTTACTTCTGCAGCACTATTGAAGGTATACGAACGTCCATTGATTTTTGCAGACCGGCTCTTATAAGCTCCTCCCCAGCTGCAGAGATAACGGATTTTTCCGGTATCATCCAGTTTCCACTCATTGGAGCGCATACTTCCATCACTATTCATGTAGTATTTATTTCCATCCCAGGTCTGCCAGCCGGTTGCAATTTTTCCGTCTTTCACCAGATACCATTTTCCGCCTTTTACAACCCACTGGGAACCCTGTACCTTACTGTCTGCACCGAAAGTATAACTTCTGCCGTTGATTCTTGCCTTGCAGTTCAGGTAAGCTCCACCCCAGCTGCGGAAGTAGTAAACCGATCCATCCGTATCAA
The DNA here is from genome assembly GCF_027667425.1 of Fusicatenibacter saccharivorans. Taxonomy (NCBI): domain Bacteria; kingdom Bacillati; phylum Bacillota; class Clostridia; order Lachnospirales; family Lachnospiraceae; genus Fusicatenibacter; species Fusicatenibacter saccharivorans. The sequence continues at coordinate 359,994 of NZ_JAQEGR010000001.1, read as the reverse complement.
TCATCCACTCATTTGCTTTCATGGTTCCGTCTGCATTCAGATAATATTTTTTTCCGTCCCAGGTCTGCCAGCCGGTCTGTTTTACACCGTCTTTGTAAAAATACCAGATTCCGGACTCCTGTGTCCATCCGGTTTTTCCAGCTGCCTGTACTGTCTGGGCAGAAACTACTGGGAACATATTTGTTGCGGCCGGTGTGCCTACTGCCAGGCTCAGGCCAAGAAGTACCATTGCGATTCTTTTTCTCATATTTTTTTCCTCCGTCCGTGTCAAACATTGACACCGATTTTTCTGTTTGAATTCCGTGTCAATGTTTGACACGGGATTCCTTGTTTTATTATTTCACTTTTTATTCTGGAATTTCTTCCAGAAGTTCCCCGGTATAATCTTCCCGTTTTCCAAGTTTTACGGCATCGTCCAGTTCGGACTGTTCCATGCATACACTTCCGATCGGGTGGATTCCTGGATCACAAAGAACCAGATACAGGTTTCCCTGGTAATCTTCCGCTACATCACCATCCTGCCGGTAGCCAATAAACTCATGCTCAATCGGTATTTCTTCCGGATGCTCCAGATAGAATGGATCAAGCTCTCCCCAGTCCAGTGTGGAAAAATTGAAGTCCGGAAAACGTTCTGCTATTACTTTTTCTGCATTTTTTCGAAGCTCTTTCATGTCCATATGGTTTCTCCCCCTTTTTTATTTCTTTGGATCATATTATCATATTACCTTTCCAATTCCGTAATTACAAGAGTCTTTTGCTATTTTTCATATTGCATTTTTATTACATTCTAATCACCCCTCTGTTTTATTTGCATTTGTTGTTATTGTAATATGGCTTCCGCTGCTGAATGCGGCTTCCATAGATGCCTTTAATGCGTTCAGGATTTCATCTGCACTTTTTGTTCCCCCGTAGAAGCCCGTATTGGCCGTTTCCTGCGATTTTTCTGCATCGTACCGTAAAATGATCGTAAGTCCTGTTCCAGCCGTTGCAGCGTCCGAAAACGAGCTTGAAAGGGTTGTCTTGGATGTACAGGAAACGGTAAGTGTTCCACTCAGGAACTTACAGCCGGAAAACAGGTTCCCGCTATCCGTACAGGAAGATGGGATTTCACCGGTTATGGATTCCAGTGCGGTACATCCGAAAAAACTGCTGTTCATTTTCTGTGCAGACGATGGGATATGTACTTCTTTCAGGTTGACGCAGCCATTGCAGATATTCGAAAGTTCTTTCGCACTGTCCGGAATCTGGACAGATGCCAGAGCCATACAGCCGTAATACATGGAATCCATGTTCTCCAACTGCATACAGGCTGTTGTATCGGCTCCATCGATCAGTGCCGTATCACCGTAAAATGCTTTTTTTGCCTGTTTTATATTTCCTGGAAGTTCCATGGCCTTTTCCAGTGCGATACACCCTTCTGCGCAGGATGTAATATCTTCCAGCCGGACCGCACCAGACATATCCGGCATACTGGTCATCGCCGTAGCATTCTTGAATGTTTCCACCATGCTTCTCACTGTATCCGGGATGCGGCACAATGTTTCCAGGTATTCGTCATTTCCTGTAAACCAGTAGTCCATGCTTTCCACTTCTGCCTCCGGATCAATCCAGGTCAGCCGTTTAACAGAATATTTCTTCCATGGCGCAGAATCTGATTTGAAATTCCGGACGCTTCCTTTTCCGGATATTTCTAGATCCCCGTTGGAATACAGGATAGCCTCCACATCATCTGGATTTTCTCTGCCGATTTTATACCTAACACTTTCATCACGGTCAATAAGCACTGTTATCTCTGCCTTGATATCCGGATATGCCTTGGAGGAAACCTCTACGGTAACACTGTGGCCATGTGCCGGCACTTTAGCCGATGACACGCTGTATGTATCTGCATCCAGAAGCTGTTTCTTTTTCCCGGATATTCCGTATACGCGGAAATTTTTTTCTGAAATCCTACTTCCGGCAGCATAGCTTTTCTCTGCAGCTTCCACCTTGATCGTTTCCGGTTTTTCCGGTGCAGCTTCTTTTCGAAATTTTGGCAGTACCAAAAATACGACTCCAACAAGAATCAGCAAAATAACAGCAATCAACGCTATGATCCACAAGCTGCTTTTCTTTTTCTGCCTTTTTTCGCTGGCTGTTTTTTTGATACGGCCATTTTTACTCTTTTTTCTTTTCCGTATTGTGCAGGCACTTCAGGATATAACAGATGTGATCTTTATCCAGCTTCAGGAACATGCTTTTTACAATCGGAACAGGACGTTCCTTTCCTCCAATCCGAATTGTTCCTGCATCCGGCGGCAGCATTAGGGTTTCTACAATCAGATCGATCAGTTCATCCACTTCCTGCTTGTTATAGATCGGCGGGTAGTTCTCGTAATCAATATTTTTCCGAATCAGTTCCCGGTAGGCAGATATCCGATCCATCATATCCATCCCATCTCTTTTTGTTCCCCGCTTTATATTATGATGTTAGGGTCAAAACCATAAATAACTTTGTCCTCTATTTCTATAGCACCTTGAAAAATTCATATTTTGTAGTATAATACCGGATTTCTTCGGATATACGCTGGTATTCCCTTCCTTGATTTTATACAAGTACCGGATTTTGAGCGTAATGTCCTAAACCCTTCACATAGTTGAAGAGTTTTCTGAAATTCAATGCTGCTATCTTGGAACCGAAAAAGAACTTGCCCCGCTGTTTCCCACGAGGTATCTTTTCCAAGTGGTAATTCTTGCGTATATTCGATGGAACAGTTTCCACTCCATTACGCAGCCTTGTATAATTTTTGAATTCTTTGCTATTCATGTTCCGTTGGATTTTCGCACGTTCATGCGCTGCTTTGGATGTTACTATTTTTGCAACCTTCTTAAAGATCTTCGGCTTGCATTGATCCTGCTACGGACAGTTGGCACACTGCTCATGCAGAGAGGAAACGGCACACTGATTGCTTGGTTTCATATAAGAACAGCTTTTCGGTGCATGGCCGGCTGGACATCGGAGGACTTTTGTTCCCTCTTCGTTGAATTCAAAATCAGCAAGGATATCCGGAGCCGGTTTCTCCGTCAGACTTGTGGTAATCAGTTCTACGTTTTTATGAGCTGCAAGTTGTGTGTTTTCTGTTCCACTATATGCTCCATCCGTGACTATAACAGTCCGTTCTTCCTGGTTATCCATCTGCGCAAGGTGCTCCTGGATAAACTGACTGTCACTATGGTTGTTTTGCTCATACTGGTACTCTGTTACAACAGAACCATTGGCTCCAACGGATTCTTCAAGATTAGCAGCATATCCTCGATGCTCTTTTCCTGCTTTATTCCGGAATGTCGCTTCAGGGTCAGAAGGATTCTGCAGCATGGTTGATTTCATGCCGCCGTCTTCTTTCGTGCGGAGTCTTCGGTTTTCATTTTCAACAATGGTCTGTTCTGACAGGCATCTGACAAACAGATCATACTCTGTTGAATCATTGTAATCAGACTCACACAGAGCAAGAAGTTTATCCGCATCCGTTAAGAGTTGCTTCATGCGCTCATCTGCATCGGTACTGCGCTGACGATAAATCACTCTGTTAAAATCGTTAGGATCGATATAATGTTTTAAATCGTCAGACAGAACGGAACCATTGATTTTATTCACATACATCGCCAGCTTTACAATGCAGGTGTATATCAGTTCCATTCGGCTGAGCCTGCGGACGTTGGATTCGATCATCACGGAATCCATACGTCTGACTTTACCGCTGATTCCCATCAGTTTTGCAATGGAAGCACTTAAATCTTTCACACAATCATGGTAAAGATCCTTGTTGTGAAGTGTTTCATAATCATAGCGCCTCTTGCGGAAACGGCTTAAGGTCTTGTCACTCAAAGGCTGTTCTTCAAAACTTGTTGTGTGCAGTGCGTACTGAATTCGAAAATCCAGCATAAGATTTTCGACCATCTCGTCATCGGAATAATCAAAAAGCTCTTTGATAATGAGCGCACCAACAATCACGTTGACCGGAGTATTCGGTCTGGATGCCTTATCGCTGTATAAGGCAGAAAAACGCTTTTCATCAATGGCAGGAAATATTTCATCGGCAAAGACTTTTGCCCAGGATTTTTCCAATGCTTTTTGTTCTCTGGCAGTTAATCCAGAAAAACTATCTGTAAATGACATTTGCTGGTAAGTATTTTCTTTGAATGACATAGAGATTGCCTTCTTTCCTACTAAGATATCTCTATTATACAGCAAGTAAACCATTTAGGCTTGTATTTACTACAAAATATATGAACTTTTCAAGGTACTATAGAGGGGCTTTTGACCCCAACATCATAGTTTTAAAATAATATAAAGCAAACGGATAAAAATATTTTCTCCGTCATAAACTTCAAAAAGAGAGGGAAAAACTTATGATTTTTTATTTTACCGGAACTGGTAATTCGCTTTGGGCTGCAAAAGAAATTGGAAAAGAGCTGAATCAGCCTGTTGAGAATATTATAAAACAGAAAACAGAAAGCAATTTTTTCTGCAAAGACGATATAATCGGTTTTGTCTTTCCTACCTACATGAGCGATCTGCCATGGATTGTAAAAGAATTTTTATTGAAGTTAACGGTCAATCCTGACTGCTATACTTTTGTCGTCATGACTTCTAACAATGGAAAAAGCGGAAATTCTTTTGTCAGCCTAAGTCAGGCACTTTCCCGCAGCGGTGCAAACCTGTCGGCTGTCTTTGATCTGCAGATGCCAGGCAACTGTTTAATCAGCTCAGAGCAGGAAAATCTGGAACGACTGAAAAAAGCACCGGAACGGTTAAAATCTATCATATCTTTTATAAAAGAACGAAAAACAAACTTTACATCTGACGGAAGTCTGCCAAAAGAAGATTTTGTTACTGCATCGTATTTTTATGGAGGACATTCTTGTGCAGCCTGTTATGCCTGTCTTCACTGGTGTCCCAAGAATGCTACCCTGCTTAAAGTTCCATTTTTGAAACATCGTCCGCAGTATCATCATCCAGATGTAACGCTGGCGGAAATCAAAGAATAAGTCTGTAAACGGCGCCCCGGTCCTGCATTCAGATGATCTGCAGGGCCGGGGCGCTTTGCAATTTATGTGCGTGTAAGATGTTGGCTTTTTATTTTCGCTCCGTCTCGCATACGATGATATGTTTGCTCTTCTCATACCCGGGAACTTTCCGGTCCGTGATAAAAATCGGTTTTTCGAAGTCTGCGAAGGTGACGGAGCTGATGCTGTTAAATTTGCTTGCGTCGCAGAGGACGTAGCACTGGCGGCACTGTTCCATGGCGGTCTTTTTGGTGACGGCCTCGTTGACGTCCGGGGTTGTGCAGCCGCTTCTTCGGGTTACGCCATTTGTTCCGAAAAAGCCTTTGGTGAAATGATACTCCTGGATCGTGCGGATTGCCTGGTTTCCGACGACGGCTTCTGTGGAGCTTTTGAGCTCGCCGCCTACCAGAATGACCTTAAACCCACGTGATGCCAGCCGCTGTGCGTGGGCAACGGCGTTTGTCACGAAAACGGCGGAGGTTGCCCGGATGAAATCGATCATATGCGCCGTTGTCGTTCCCGCGTCGAGAAAGACGAAATCGTCCGGCTCGATGAGGGATGCCGCATATTCTGCGATTTTCCGTTTGGCATCGCAGTTCAGCTCATTTTTCTGTGCAACGGTGTACTCGTGTGCCGTCACCTTCTGGCCGGCTTCCACGGCGCCGCCGAATACCTTTTCCAGCTTGCCCTCCTTGTCGAGCGCTGTGATATCGCGGCGTACCGTGGACTCCGATGTATCGAGAAGATCCCGGACTTCCGTCACGGTGATGCTTCCCTTTTCTTTTAACAGTTTCAAAATTATCTCATGTCTCTGCTGTGTTAACATTTCTTTCCTGCCTTATATTCTGCCACGTTTGTTTCCAGAATGATCTTGCGGAGCGGAAGGATGCTTCCCGGAGAAACGGAAAGTTCATCTACGCCCATCGCAAGGAACTCTTTTGTCAGCTCCTGGTCAGCGCCGAGTTCGCCGCAGATACCGGCCCAGATGCCGGCTTTGTGTGCATTCTCCACAACCATCTGAATCATGCGCAGGATCGCCGGGTGATGCGGATCAAAGAACGGATCCAGCTTTGTGTTCTGGCGGTCGATCGCGAGGGTGTACTGACTGAGGTCGTTCGTTCCGATACTGAAGAAATCAACCTCTTTTGCCAGCTCATCGCTGATGATGGCAGCCGCCGGGGTCTCGATCATGATACCCTGCTCTGGATTTCCGTACTCAATGCCCTGCTCAGCGAGAGAAGCTTTTACTTCCTCCACAATCGCTTTGATCTGGCTAACCTCGCCGACACTTGTGATCATTGGATACATAATGGCAATTTTTCCATATGCGCTTGCGCGGAACAGCGCGCGAAGCTGTGTCTTGAAGATCTCCGGCCGCGTCAGGCAGATGCGGATCGCACGGCAGCCAAGTGCCGGATTCTCCTCTTTTTCCATCTCGAAATAATCGCACTGTTTATCGGCACCGATATCGAGGGTACGGATGATGACGCGTTTTCCCGCCATCGTCTCTGCTGCCTGTTTGTAGATACGGAACTGCTCCTCCTCTGTTGGATAGTGATCCTGCTCAAGATAGATAAACTCGCTTCGGAACAGGCCGATGCCGCCCGCGTCGTTCTGCATGACAGCCGCAAGGTCTTTGATGTTTCCAATATTAGCATACAGCAGAATTTTCTGTCCGTCCAGTGTAATATTTTCTTTTCCCTTTAAGGTGAGGAGCAGTTTTTTCTTTTCCTCCTCCTCGGTGCGACGCTTCTGCATGGCAGCAAGAGTCTCCTTGTCCGGATCAACATAGATGGTTCCATCGGATCCGTCCACGATGCCGAGCTTTCCGTCTACGCTCTCATCCAGCGGAAGCGGTGTTCCGACCAGTGCCGGAATCGCCATGGTTCTTGCAAGGATAGCGGTGTGGGAATTTAAAGAACCGTGTACGGTAACAAAAGAAAGAACTTTGTCCTTATCCATCTGTACCGTCTCAGACGGCGCAAGGTCATCTGCCACGATGATCGCCGGTTCGTCGTTTAAGGATGCGTCGGTGTCGTCTCCGTTTAAGATGGAGATCAGACGCTCGGAAATATCCTTTACGTCTGCCGCGCGCTCTCTCATGTAATCATCGTCCATGGCAGAAAACATCTGCGCAAAGTTGTCGCCTGTCGTTGCAACGGCATACTCAGCGTTGACGCCCTGGCTCTTGATAATATTCTCGACGGACTCGTTGTAGCCGTCGTCCTCCATCATCATCTGATGTACCTCGAAGATCGCTGCATTGGCCTCGCCAACCTCTTTGCATGCTTTTTCATACAGAACGCCAAGCTGTGCGATTCCTTTTGCCTTTGCTTCCTCAAACCGTGCCATCTCCGCATCCGGATTTTCTACTTTCACACGTTTTACCTGACGCTCATTCTTTTTGTATACGCGGATCTTTCCGATCGCAATGCCGGAAAATACGCTTTTTCCCTGATAAATCTGCATAAGTTTTCTCCACCTTTGTTCTCGATATCCGAATTTTCTGTCCAGACAGCCGGAGCGTGTTTAAAAAAGATTTCTTAGTTTCAGAAAGTTTTTCAAACACGCTCCTGCCGATTACTATATTGTAATTCTCCAGAGCCCCATCTCAATTCCGCTTACGCTCCATTTCGATGTGGCTTCTCGCCATATGGAATTCCAGAAAAAAGCACTCATTCATGCAAGCATGATTCGCACTTTTTTCTTCCATTCCGCATGGCTCTGTAGAATTACAAGTTCTCTTTCATGAAATTGCTGATTGCTTCGTATGCAGCATCTTCATCTGCTCCATCGAAGGTCAGGGTAACTTCTTCGCCCTGTTTTACAGCCAGTCCCATGATGCCGAAGATGGCTTTGCAGTTCATGGCTTTTCCGTCTTTTGCGATCTTGATATCACAGGAAAATTCTTTGACTGCTTTTACCAGCATTCCTGCCGGACGAGCGTGGATTCCTTCTGGATCTGTTACAACATACTTAAATTCTTTCATGATTTTTTCCTCCCATAGGATCTTTGATATTTTTATTTTACTTTGTTTTCTGCCTTTTTTCTACTCTTTTATGCAACTTTTTTCTTTAAAACTCCAAGCAGAACTGCGGATACCACTGTTCCGATGACAACTGCCACCAGATAAAGCAGCGCATTTCCCATAACCGGTACAACGAAGATGCCGCCGTGCGGTGCCATTAAGGTACAGCCAAATGCCATGGAGAGCGCACCTGCGAGGCCAGAGCCGATGATGCAGGCCGGAAGAACGTGGATCGGGTCTGCTGCTGCGAATGGAATCGCACCCTCGGTGATGAAGGCGAGTCCCATGATGAAGTTGGTCGGACCGGATTCTCTTTCTTCTTTTGTAAATTTATCTTTGAACAGCAGGGTTGCAAGTGCAATCGCACACGGAGGAACCATACCGCCGATCATAACGGATGCCATAATGTCGTAGTTTCCTGCTGCGATGGCTGCTGTTCCGAATACGTAAGCTGCTTTGTTGAACGGGCCGCCCATGTCGATGGCCATCATGCCGCCGAGGATCATGCCAAGGATCAGCTTGCTGGATCCGCCCATGGAAGCAAGACCATTGTTCAGTACCGTGTTGACGGTTCCCATGATCGGCTCTACAATGAAGAGCATCAGAAGTCCCATCGCAAGGATGCCGACTACCGGGTAAATCAGAACCGGCGCAATCTTTTCGAGTGCTTCCGGAAGTTTCTCACATGCTTTGCGGAGGCCAAGGATAATGTAGCCTGCTGCAAAACCGGCAACGAGTGCTCCAAGGAAACCGGAGGTTCCGCTCGATGCCATCATACCGCCGACAAAACCAAGGGCAAGTGCCGGCCGGTCGCCGATTGCCATGGCGATGTAGCCTGCAAGAACCGGGAGCATGAAGCCGAATGCCACGCCGCCGATCTGTTTGAACATCGCTGCAGCCGGGGTAATCGTACCGAAGTTTGATCTGGCTGCGGCATCAAGGGAGTTCATATCAACAAGAAGTCCGTCGATCAGGAATGCGATTGCGATCAGAATACCGCCGCCGACAACGAACGGAAGCATATGGGAAACACCATTCATCAGCTGGGTGTACAGCTGGTGGCCGATACCGCCGCTGTTCTTCTTCGTGCTTGCTGCGGCTGTCTGCGCATTGCCGCTCTTGTAAACCGGTGCGTTTCCGGACATCGCAAGCTCGATCAGCTCATCTGCTTTGCTGATACCGTCGGATACCTGGCGCTGAATGACTTTCTTTCCGTCGAAACGATCCATCGGAACCTGTGCGTCGGCTGCAACGATGATGCAGTCCGCATCGGCGATTTCCTGTGCAGTCAGCACGTTTTTCGCTCCGCCGGAGCCTCGTGTCTCGACTTTTACGAAGCATCCTTTTGCTTTCGCTGCTTTCTCGATTCCCTCGGCTGCCATGTAAGTGTGGGCAATACCGGTCGGGCAGGAAGTAACGGCGAGAATCTTCACCTGATTTTCTTTTGCTTCCACCGGCTCTGCAAGACGCTCATCTACGCTCTTTTTCTCTTCATCGGCGCGGTCGATAATGGCAAGGAACTCTTCCGGTGTCCTTGCGTTTCGAAGGCTCTTGGTGAACTCTTCATCCATCAGCATCATGGAAAGTTTACTTAAGACATCGAGGTGAACGTTGTCTTTCGTGTTCGGCGCTGCGATGAGGAACAGCAGGGTGACCGGCTCTCCATCGAGAGAATCAAAATCAACGCCGTTCGGGATAACCATGGCTGCAAGGCCCGGTTTGTTTACTGCATCACATTTTCCGTGCGGAATCGCAATTCCCTCTCCGATTCCTGTGGTGCTCTCTTCTTCTCTTGCGTAAACCTGTGCGCGGTACGCATCTTCGTCTGTGATCTTTCCGCTTTTGACCATCAGCGCTACGGCTGCGTCAAGCGTTTCCTGTTTGCTTTTCGGTGCGGCATCCAGCGCAATACTGCGGATGTCCAGCAAATCTGTGATTCTCATGAGACGTCCTCCCTTTTATTTTGTAATCTGTTCGTAGACAGATGCAATTTCCTCCCGGGTTGCAAGGTTTTCAGAAAAAGCACTTGCACTTCCCGCTGCGATTCCCATATGGAACGCATGGAGGTAATCTTCTTTTTCCATGTAGCCTGCCATGAATCCGGCTACCATCGAATCGCCTGCGCCGACGCCGTTGATGAGCTTTCCTTTCGGGGCCGGAGCTTCAAAGACCTCACCGGATGCGGCAACGAGAACGGCTCCTTCGCCTGCCATGGAAACCAGAACGTTCTGTGCGCCCTTTTCCTGCAGCTGTTTTGCATACGGAACAACTGACTCTCTTGTCTTTAATTCCACACTGAAAATCTCACCGAGCTCGTGATTGTTCGGTTTGATGAGGAACGGGTGGTACGGCAGAACCTTCATCAGCAGATCACGGGTCGCGTCTACGACGATGCGGACGCCCTTGCCGTCGAGCATTTCCATAATTTTCTGATAGGCATCATCTGCCATGGATGACGGGATGCTGCCTGCGAGGAAGAGAACGTCGCCCTCGCCGAGTGCGGAAAGCTGTTTCATCAGCTCTTCCACTTTTTTCTCCGGGATTTCGGGTCCCTGTCCGTTGATCTCAGTTCCGTCAATGCTCTTTAATTTGACGTTGATGCGGGAATATCCTTCTTCCAGCCAGATGCAGCCGTTTTTAATTCCCATCTGGTCGAGACGGCCGGCGATTTCTTTTCCGGTAAAGCCTGCCAAAAATCCGAGCGCTGTGCTCTCAATTCCAAGGTTTCCAAGTACGGTCGATACGTTGATTCCTTTTCCGCCCGGAAGCATCAGCTCGGAGCTTGTGCGGTTGGTAAGGCCGAGCTTGAAGTCTTCCACCGATACAATGTAGTCCAGAGACGGATTGAATGTCACTGTGTAAATCATATTTCCCTCCTGCTTTATTTTGATCGTGTTTGCTTTGATGAGCTTATTATATCGTCATATTCGCTCAAAATCAATCATTAATATTTCATGAATTTTACCTTCTCTTTTTGTCGCATTTGCATAAGTTTAGAGTTTTATGACGGATTCCCCCGTTTTATCGCCCTGTTTTGACCGAGTTTGACTGATCGTCATCTTTTCTTCCTTGTCACGCATCGATCACTTTATTCTCTCCATTTCGGTCATTTTTTATCAGACACTTTCTTTCTGTTCTCATTTTTGTACTTTACTTTTTCCGGATTTGGTACTAAAGTGAAAAGAAATCAAAAAAAGAATTTCCAGAAGAGGTGATTTTATTTGAAACGATACTATATTCTTCACTATTTTGATCCCGCCAATGTGGGCAGTTTTCTGCTTGTCTCACTGCTCGGCCTGATTCTGGTGCTTGCCCTTGTGCTTCTGATTGCAAAATTGCAGATTCAGCGGCAGCTAAAAGAGGAGACAGAGGAAAAAGCGAAAAAAATACGCCGGAAGAAACACCAGCGCAGGCAGTATCAGGTTGTGGAAAGCTTTTATGAGCTGGTTTTCTCCGGCACTTCGATTCTTCTCTTCCTCTCCCTCTATTACATTATCGATGAGCGTCTGCCGCAGATTTCGATGTACTGGGAGAAATATCAGGATGTAGTGCTTCTTGTCTTTATCGTGCTCTCCGTCTTTCTGACGAGCTGGCTCGATGTGGTTCTGGTAAAGCTCACGCACCTTGACCCGGAGCAGAAGGCGTCGGTGCGGCTGATTTCGGTCTTCTATATTGTACTGATTCTTCTGTACATCCGCTTTATCTACGAGGACACGAATTATGACGGGCTGATTCTCTATTTCCTGACGCTGACGGTCGGCCGCTTCCTGTATTTCGACTTTACGGTCAAGAGTTTTCTTGAAACGATGCGGGGCGTGTTGGAAAATCTACCGCTTCTTGTCATCATGAGCGCCTACTCCGGTTTCGTGTGCTGGTATGGGTTCCATGTCGGCTTTCTGCTGAAATCAAATGGTGTCATTTTGAGCACCTTTCTTGCCCATCTGTTTATGGACTGCTCGATCTTTCTGCTCCACAAAACAGGAATTTTAAAGCATGTGATACGAAAAATTTAAAACCGGCATTTTTTTACCAACCATATATCAAAAGCTCTGCAGATCAGAATTTTGCATTTTCTGTTCTGCAGAGCTTTTCTTATTTAACGTTCTTTTTTACATGCCAAACAGCAGTGCAAAGCCATGTACGACAAAAGCTGCCAGCCAGGCGATCACACACTGGGAAACGACAACACCGGCTGCCCATCTGCCGCCAAGCTCCCGCTTGATGGAAGCGACTGCCGCCACACACGGCGTATAGAGGAGGCAGAAAACCAGAAGGCTTAATGCGGAAACCGGTGTCAGGATTTCGGTCAGCTGCGCGGTCGTGCCGAACAGTACGGAAAGTGTCGAGACGACACTCTCCTTTGCCATAAATCCGGTTAGAAGGGCGGTCGATACTCTCCAGTCTCCAAATCCAAGCGGCCGAAAAACCGGGGCGAGACGGCCGGAGACAACGGCGAGAATGCTGTCCTTGGAGTCCTCCACGACATTGAGATGCGTTCCAAAGGTCTGTAAAAACCAGATCACAATCGTGGCAACAAAAATGACGGTGAATGCCCGTTGCAGGAAGTCTTTTGCCTTATCCCACAAAAGCTGTCCGACATTTTTTGCCCCCGGCATGCGGTAGTTTGGAAGCTCCATGACAAACGGAACGGCTTCCCCCTGGAATAAAGTTCCCTGCATCAGCATCGCCATCAGGACAGCCATGAAGATACCACCGAAATACAGAAGAACCATCACAAGGGCACTGTATTTCGGGAAGAATGCGGCGGTAAAGAACGCGTAAATCGGAAGTTTTGCCGAACAGCTCATAAACGGAGTTAATAGGATCGTCATTTTCCGGTCACGCTCGGAAGGCAGGGTGCGGCTCGCCATGACGCCCGGCACGGTACAGCCAAAACCGACCAGCATCGGCACGATACTGCGGCCGGAGAGGCCGATTTTCCGGAGCAGCTTATCCATCACAAATGCCACGCGCGCCATATAGCCGCTGTCTTCCAGAATGGACAGGAAGAAAAACAGGGTGACGATGATCGGAAGGAAGCTTAAGACACTTCCGACGCCGTTAAAAATACCGTCAATCACAAGGGAATGAAGCACCGGATTGACGCCCCATGCTGTCATGGCGCTGTCCACGAGCTCGGTCAGTTTTCCGATCAGAACCTCCAGCACACTCTGCAGCGATGCTCCGATCACATGGAAGGTCAGGAAAAAGACAGCCGCCATAATCCCGGCAAAACATGGCAGAGCCGTATATTTTCCGGTCAGCACACGGTCAATTTTTGTGCTCCGCACATGCTCGCGGCTCTCTTTTGGTTTTACCACGGTCTCACGGCAGACTTTTTCAATAAAATTAAAACGCATATCCGCAATCGCCGCCGCGCGGTCCAGGCCACGCTCCGTCTCCATCTGACAGACGATATGCTCGAGCATCTCTTTCTCGTTTTCATCGAGGGCCAGCTGCTCCAGGATCAGCGCATCGCCCTCTGCCAGCTTGCTCGCCGCAAACCGCACCGGAATATCCGCCCTTGCGGCGTGATCCTCGATCAGATGCATGATCGCATGCAACGCACGGTGGACGGCACCGCCGTGGTCATTCGCCTCACAGAAGTCCTTTCTGCCCGGTTTTTCCTGGTATTTGGCCACATGGACAGCATGGGCAACCAGTTCATCGATTCCCTCGTTTTTTGCAGCGGAAATCGGGATAACCGGGATGCCAAGTCTCTCTTCCATCTGGTTCACGAGCACAGAACCGCCGTTTTCGCGTACCTCATCCATCATGTTGAGGGCCAGTACCATCGGAACGTCGAGTTCCATCAGCTGCATCGTCAGATACAGGTTTCGTTCGATATTTGTCGCATCTACAATATTGATGATGCCGCGCGGATGCTCGTTCAGAACGAAATTCCGGGTGACGATCTCTTCGCTTGAATACGGCGACATCGAATAAATGCCGGGAAGATCGGTGACCAGCGTGTTTTTCTGGCCGCGGATTTCACCGTCCTTCCGGTCTACGGTCACGCCGGGGAAGTTTCCGACGTGCTGGTTGGATCCCGTTAATTGGTTGAACAGGGTGGTCTTGCCGCAGTTCTGGTTTCCGGCCAGCGCAAAGGACAACAGCTCTCCTTCCGGCAGCGGATGCTCCTCTGCCTTATTGTGGTACTTTCCGCCCTCTCCAAAGCCGGGATGCGGAATTGCTTTCGCATCCGGCTGCTCTTTTTCTTTTACAGCGTCCCGCATCTCATCAATGGCAATCCGTCCGGCATCGGCGAGGCGGAGTGTCAGTTCATAGCTGTGAATCCGCACTTCCACAGGGTCTCCCATCGGTGCATACTTTACCATCGTCACTTCCGCCCCCGGAATGATTCCCATATCTAGGAAGTGCTGCCGCAGCGCGCCCTCTCCTCCTACCGTGCGGACGGTCGCTGTTTTGCCGATCGGCAGTTCTTTCAGTGTCATATATTTCACTCCTTATTGATTCTCATTATCAATAGTAAGTATATGACACAATTCGACTGCGGTCAAGCAATTGCCATTATTTCTCTTTTTGTTTTTCTTCGAGCTTCTTCTGTACACTCGGAAACAGCTCCAGATCCGTGTGTGGGATTGCCTGGGCCGCTTTCATCATAGAGATGAAAGCGGCGACCTGGCCGAACTGGATGTAGACCATCTCGTCCAGAATGCGGTCAATATCGTCGATGCAGGTCCGATCCAGCAGGATTTTTTCTGCTCCCGCAAGCGACGTATTTCCGGCGCAGATCAGGCGGCTGCGGTCCATATCCGGGTACATGCCGATCGTGATGGCGGATTCCTTTGAAACGTGCTTTCCAAATGCACCAGCCGCGTAAAACCGGTCAATTTCTTCCATGGAAATGCCGGATTCACGCATCATGTACTCAACCATCGTGTAGGCCGCTGACTTTGTACGAAGGAATTCGGCGATATCACTCTGATAGAAGCACAGCCCTTCACTATATTCAACGCACCACTCTCCCGTCTCCGGGTCTTCCTTGATCTTTTCGGACCGCTCCGGCTGCAGGGTACCGAACAGGTTGATCCAGCCATTTAGGAATAATTCCGCGAGCAGATCGATAATGCCGGAACCGCAGATGCCCTTTGGCTTACCCTCTCCGATTACATGGCACTGGATTTTCCCGTCTTCTATTTTTACCGTATCAACAGCGCCTTCTGCAGCTCGCATGCCGGTTTTGACCACGCCGCCCTCGAGCGCCGGACCGGCAGCGCCTGCGCCGCAGAGCAGAAATTCCCGGTTTCCGACGACAAGCTCGCCGTTCGTTCCGATATCAAAAAAAACGCTGATCGTTTCTTTTTTATAGAGTTCCGTTGCGATCATACCGCTTAATATATCACCGCCCAGGTAATTGGATTTTCCCGGCACGCAGTAGACACATCCCTTCATGGGAAATCCCATCTCTTTCGCCGGAAGGAATCCGACGCGGTCTGCGCGCACGGCGTACGGGGATGAAAAGACGCAGAACGGATCCAGTCCCAGCAGGAAATGGATCATCGTTGTGTTGCCGGATACGACCATTGAGAGAACATCCGACGGCGCAATTCCTGTCTTTTGGCGAAGTTTTTCAAAGAGCAGTGTAAATGTCTCCATCGTACACGCACGGATGTCCTGCAGTACCTCCGGTTTATCCTTACAGGCAAAGATTCTCGTCAGAATATCGGTTCCATAGGCAGTCTGGCGGTTGTATTCGCTCTCCTCGGCAAGCACAGTACCGTCGCTGCAGTTTACCAGGCGCACAACGACGGTCGTACTTCCAAGATCAGCGGCATAGCCGTAATGCTCTGCTGCTGTATCGCCCGCTTCCAGATCAACCACCTGCCAGATGCTTCCATTCCATGCGAGGGAAACCGTTATGTTATAGTCTGCCTCATCGCAGATGGGATACAGTTTCTGCAGCGCTGGAAGGGTAAATGATGCGGTGATTCCTTTCTCTTTTAATGCATCCAGTATCCGCATCTGGCTGGAGCGGGCGTCCTCCTCCGTCGGCGGGACCAACCCCAGATACTGTTTCTGTGTTATTCCTCTATTCATTATTACTTCCTCATTTCCTGATCATTTTTCTGTTTCTTATTGTAGCACTTTTCTCTTTTCCAGAGAACTTATTTTTTTCACATTTTTACTACATTTCCATCACAGATTCCCATTATACTGCAAAGCATAGAAACAAAAAAGGAAGCAAACAAAACCGGAAGCCGATTCCGGAACACAGTTTAAAATACAGATACCAGAAAGGAAGCATTTATTATGATGGACTACAGAAACAACTACAATAACGAAAACGAAACCAATAATGAGAACATGATGGCAGCAGAGCAGAACAGCTTCAACGGAAAGAAACCTTCTTCCAAAAACAAAAAAGCTGCTAAGCTTGCAAAAAAAATCGGAGCCATCGCCTTAAGCGCAGTTCTGTTCGGCGGTGTTGCCGGCGGTACCTTCCAGGCAGTCAACCACTTTGCCGGAAGCACGACAGCCACTGCAACAACAACCACTGCACAGCAGACGACTTCCAACAGCAGCCTCTTAAAAGCCGCTGCCACATCCTCAAGCTCCACTTCCACCGGAACGATGGATGTTTCCACGATTGCGAAAAACGCAATGCCGTCGATCGTCTCCATCACAAACCAGTCCGTACAGGAAGTACAGAACTACTTCAGCATGTTCGGTTACGGTGCCCAGACTCCGCAGACCGAGGAGACCACAAGCTGCGGTTCCGGTATCATCATCGGAAAGAATGACACCGAGCTTCTGATCGTCACCAATAACCATGTAGTAGAAGATGCCGATACTCTTTCTGTTAGTTTTGTAAACAATCAGGTCTGCAAGGCAAATATCAAAGGTACCGATGCCGATAACGATCTTGCCGTCATCGCCGTTCCGCTCTCCGAGATCCCGGATGACACGATGAGCAGCATCGCTGTTGCCACGATGGGCGATTCTGATTCCGTTGAGGTCGGCGAGCAGGTCGTTGCGATCGGCAACGCACTCGGCTACGGCCAGTCCGTTACGACCGGTATCATCAGTGCTGCAAACCGTGTGATCGACAGCGATTCCTCTTCTGACGGAAGCTCCGATGGAACAACGGCAGATACTTCTTCCACTGATACAACCGGAAAGACCTACTTACAGACCGATGCAGCCATCAACCCTGGCAACAGCGGCGGCGCTCTTCTGAACATGAACGGAGAGGTCATCGGTATCAACTCCGCAAAACTTGCTTCTACAGAGGTAGAGGGCATGGGCTATGCAATCCCGGTCTCCCGTGTTTCCGATATCATTGAAAATCTGATGAATGAGCAGACCAGAACAAAGGTTGCCGCAGAAGATCAGGGAACGATCGGCATCAAATGCCTCGATGTCAGCAGCCAGATCCAGCAGGCATACAATATGCCGGCCGGCATCTATATCTCCGAAGTAACCTCCGGCGGTGCCGCTGAAAATGCAGGTCTGAAATCCGGATACGTTCTGACCAGCTTTGACGGACATTCCATCACCTCCACCAGCGAGCTGAAATCCCTGCTGCAGTATTACTCTGCCGGCGAAACCGTCGAGGTGGAAGTACAGGTTCCAGACAACGGATCCTATGAGACAAAGACCTTCTCCCTGACCCTCGGAACGAGCATCAGCTCTTCGGATGATCAGCAGAGCGATTCCCAGCAGAATGCGGGTTCATCCCGCTCTGCAGAGGGAGGAAATACCCTGACCTCCGCTACTCCTTCGATCTGACTGCCCGCTCTCCCGTGAAAGAAATCCATAAATAAAAAACATCATAAGCATGAAAGAAAGGCCCCGAAACATAACTCCAATGTTTCGGGGCCTTTCTCCTATTCTCTTAATCCATTTCTTATTTTTCTGCTCCTGCAACTGCCTCGCGGGCTGCTTTCTCTTCCGGATCTTCATCCAGAATGGAGAATGCAATATTGGTTGCATGGTCCGCGACACGCTCGAGTCCGGATACAAGATCGGAGAAGATCATGCCGGCTTCCGGCGTACATTCGTTGCGGGTCAGACGCTCTACATGCTTCTGCTGCAGATCCCGCTCCTCCTGATCAATGGAATTTTCAATATCAATGATCTCCTGCAGGTGCTGCAGATCATTCTTTGCAAACATTTCGATCGACTCATCGAGAATTTTTAATACCATATCCAGCATCTCGGAAAGATCCAGTTCGCCCTGTTTGCTGAAGGTCACATTGTCATTCGTCATCTGCACAGCAGAATCTGCGACATTTTCGGCATGATCACCAATCCGCTCGATATCATTGACCACATGGAACAGCGCACCGATGCGCATAACGTCTGATGTCGGCAGCGATGCCTGATTTAAGTGAACCAGATAGTTCGTAATCTCTTTGTTCAGGAAATTAATATTTTCCTCGACACGGTAGACCTCGTCGATTTCTTTCTGATCGCGGGTCACCAGCGTATTCATCGCGCGAATCAGGTTGGTCTCTGCCATCTGTGCCATACGCTCCATCTCACGGACAGCCTGCAGAACTGCAGTCGTCGGGGACATCGCATGTTTCGAGCTGATGTAGGCAAGCTCGAACTTTTTGTCTTCCTCGTCATTTCCGCGGATGATAAAGTACGTTGCCTTCACCAGAAGCGGGGTAAACGGCAGCATCAGGAGTACCTGGCATACTTTGATGATCGAGTTTGCATTTGCGATCATACGGCCTGCTTCGTTTCCGGAAATACCCATAAAGAAGTCAACTACCTGTTTTCCAAACAGCAGGAAAATAATGGAGCAGACAATCGTTCCGGAGATGTTGAACAGCAGGTGGACACATGCCGCACGTTTTGCATCTTTTTTGCAGCCGAAGCTGGCAAGAATCGCGGACATCGTACATCCGATGTTGCATCCAAGCATCATAAACAGACAGATCGGAAGTCCCATCAAGCCCTCTCTTGCAAGAAGCATGATGATTCCGACCGTTGCAGAGTTACTCTGCAGAATCGCGGTAGCCACCCAGCCGACTAAGAACGCAAGAAACGGATTCGTCAGGGATCCGAGGGCGTTAACGACTGCCGGGATCTCTTTTGCTTCGTTCAGGGCTCCTGAGATACCGGAGATACCCATAAACAGAATACCAAATCCCAAGATAACCTCGCCGAGACGGCTGATCGTCAGATTGTTCTTTACGAACATAACCATCAGAACACCGATGATGACAAACAGCGGCGCGATATCCGCAAGGTCAAACGCAATCAGCTGTCCGGTAACTGTCGTACCGATGTTTGCTCCGAGGATAATTCCAGGAGCCTGTGCCAGTTTCATCAGACCGGAGTTTACGAAGCTGACCACCATAACGGTTGTAGCGTTGGAGGACTGAATCAGCGCGGTAAAGAAAATACCGACCAGAAGACCGATCACACGGTTCTTCGTAAATACCTCCAGAATGCTTCTCATCTTGGATCCGGCAACCTTCTGCAGTCCTTCACTCATCAGCTTCATTCCATATAAGAAGAAGCCCAGACCGCCCATCAAAGACACTATTACACTCATATTCTTTTTTCTTCCTTGTCTTTTTCTGATGTCTTTTCAAAATCCCTGTCAAAGCATTTTCATGTTTTGGTCTCAATATTTTACATTTCCTTAACGCAGATTTTACAAGACACCTTTTTTATCATAAAAGAAATCATGACATTTGTCTATAGAAAAATTAAAAATTTCGACAAGAAATTTTCAGATTCTTTTCGTTTCTTTCTTGCATTCTACTTGATAATATTGTAACATTTAGGATGTTTCCATATTATGAGGCGACATTTCCGCCTACAAAATTCAAAAGGAGAGAAAACTATGGAAAAGTTTAGCAAGCTGATGGAAAACACATTCAAGCTGCGGGAAAATGGAACAACGGTCAAAACCGAGATCATCGCCGGTGTCACCACGTTCATGACGATGGCGTACATTCTTGCCGTCAACCCGAACATCCTTTCCTCCACCGGCATGGACCACGGCGCTGTCTTTACCGCAACGGCTCTGGCAGCCTTCCTTGGCACCCTGCTCATGGCACTTTTCGCCAATTATCCATTCGCTCTGGCACCAGGAATGGGCCTCAACGCCTATTTCGCCTACACCGTTGTTCTCGGCTACGGATATAGCTGGCAGGCAGCCCTGACCGCCGTTTTTGCAGAAGGTATCATCTTTATTGTACTTTCTCTGACCAACGTCCGTGAGGCGATCTTCAACTCCATTCCGGTCAGCCTGAAATCTGCAGTCAGCGTCGGCATCGGTCTGTTCATCGCATTCATCGGACTTCAGAATGCAAAAATTGTACTGTCGAACTCTTCAACCGTGGCAGGCCTCTATTCCCTGTCTTCCTACAATGCCAACCTGCAGTCTGCAGCCACATTAAACGGAACAGAGTATGTGGCAGGAACGTTTAACGATGTCGGAATCACCGTTCTGCTCGCAGTCATCGGTGTTATCCTCACCGCCGTTCTTGTCGTACGCAATGTAAAGGGAAACATCCTCTGGGGAATTCTTGCAACCTGGATCCTCGGCATGATCTGCCAGGCATGCGGTCTCTACGTTCCGAACCCGGCAAACGGCTTCTACAGCCTGTTCCCGGATTTTTCCAACGGACTTTCCATTCCAAGCCTTGCCCCGATTTTCGGAAAACTGGATTTCTCCATTCTGAAAACAGGCGAGTTCTTCGTGATCATGTTTGCATTCCTGTTTGTCGATATGTTTGATACCATCGGAACTCTGATCGGTGTATCTTCCAAGGCAAACATGCTCGACAAAAACGGAAAACTTCCGCGCATCAAGGGCGCGCTGATGGCAGATGCTGTTGCTACCTGCGCAGGTGCTGTTCTTGGTACTTCTACCACAACGACTTTCGTTGAGAGTGCTTCCGGCGTTTCCGAAGGCGGCCGTACCGGTCTTACCGCTGTTACCACTGCAATCCTCTTCGGCCTCGCTCTGTTCCTCTCCCCGATCTTCCTTGCCATCCCGTCCTTTGCAACGGCTCCGGCACTGATCGTGGTAGGCTTCTACATGCTGACCAACGTAGTCAACATTGATTTCAGCGATCTTTCCGAGGCGATTCCGTGCTACATCTGCATCGGAGCAATGCCATTCTTCTACAGCATTTCCGAAGGTATTGCCATGGGAGTTATCTCCTACGTTGCAATCCAGATCCTGAGCGGAAAAGCAAAAGAAAAAAAGATCAGCGTGATCATGTACATCCTGGCTGTTCTGTTTATCTTAAAATACCTTCTTCTGTAATGGCTTTTTAACGATACAGAACTGCATAAAAAGGCTCCTGTCCTACAGATTTTATTCTGTGAAACAGGAGCTCTTTTTATGCTCTGAATCAAAAATTTTTATTCTGCCAGGGTCCGGTAAAAGCAGGTACGGTTTCCGGTGTGGCACGCTGCGCCGACCTGTTCTACTTTGGCAAGAATTGTATCGTTGTCGCAGTCAATCAGAAGCTGTTTTACATACTGCACATGGCCGGAGCTCAGTCCTTTCGTCCAGAGCTCATTGCGGCTTCTGCTCCAGTACGTCATTTTTCCAAGGCGCAGTGTCGTCTCAAACGCTTCTTCATTCATGTAGGCGAGCATCAGCACTTCGTCATTTTCCGCATCCTGTACAACAACCGGAACCATGCCGTCGCTGTTTGTCTTAAAATCCGCCCAGGTAAAATCACATTTTAATGCTTGTTTCATGTCTTGTTCTCCTCTTTTTCTGCTCTTACAGGCTGCCCTTGGTCGAGAGCACGCCGGCAATTCTCGGATCGAAGGAAGTTGCCTCATCGAGTGCCTTCGCAAATGCTTTGAACATCGCCTCGATGATGTGGTGGTTATTTCCGCCGTCAAGCACTTTGATATGCAGATTCATCTGCGCCGCATAGGAAACGGCGTAGAAGAATTCTTTTACCATCTCGGTCTCCATCTCTCCTACTTTCTCCCGCGTAAATTCTGCCTGGAAAGAGAGATACGGTCTGCCGCAGAGGTCAACGGCCGAGAGCACCAGTGTCTCGTCCATCGGAAGGATTCTGTCGCCGTAGCGGCGGATGCCCTGTTTGTCGCCGACTGCCTCGCGGATTGCAGTTCCGAGCACGATACCGGTGTCCTCGATCGTGTGGTGGCCGTCTATATCAAGGTCTCCATCTACAGAAACGGAAAGGTCGAAAAGACCGTGGCGGGCAAAGCCGTCGAGCATATGGTCAAAAAAGCCGATGCCGGTGTGGATGTCGCTCTTTCCCGTTCCATCCAGATTTAATGTCATGCGGATCTTTGTTTCTTTTGTCACGCGTTCTACGCTGGCTGTTCTGTTCTCCACTTACTCTTCCCCCTCAAAACGGACGGCAATCGAATTGGCGTGTGCCGTCAAGCTCTCTGATTTTGCAAAGCTCTCGATATCCTCGTGGATCTCGGAAAGGGCTTCTCTGGAATAATAGATGATGCTGGATTTCTTCACGAAATCGTCTACGGACAGCGGGGAGAAGAATTTTGCGGTTCCGTTCGTCGGCAGGATATGGTTCGGGCCGGCAAAATAGTCACCGAGAGGCTCGCTGGAGTTCTCGCCGAGGAAAATAGCACCGGCGTTATGTACCTTCATCATATCCTCAAACGGGTTCTTCGTCACGATCTCGAGGTGCTCCGGTGCGATGGCATCTACGGTGTCGATCGCTTCCTGATGCGAATCGGTGACAAGGATGTAGCCGAAGTTGTCCAGTGATTTGGAGATGATGTCGCTTCTGGAGAGGACTTTTAAGAAACCGTTTACCTCTTCACTTACCTTCTCTGCCAGTTCCTGGGAGGTGGTAATGAGGATCGCACTTGCAAGCTCATCATGCTCAGCCTGGCTTAAGAGATCGGCTGCCACGAACCGCGGATTTGCAGTCTCATCAGCAAGGACAAGAATCTCACTTGGGCCTGCGATGGAGTCGATGCTGACATTTCCGTATACGGCTTTCTTTGCAAGGGCAACGTAGATGTTTCCAGGTCCTACGATTTTATCGACTTTTGGAATGCTCTCGGTTCCGTAAGCAAGGGCTGCAATTGCCTGTGCACCGCCGATTTTAAAGACGCGGTCCGCACCGGCTTCTTTTGCTGCCGCAAGGACAACCGGGTTGACTTTTCCGTCTCTGCCGCACGGCGTTGTCATGCAGATTTCTTTGACTCCTGCCACTTTTGCCGGAAGAATGTTCATCAGAACAGAGGACGGATACGCTGCCTTTCCTCCCGGAACGTATACGCCGACACGGTTCAGGGCGGTCAGCTTCT
Organism: Fusicatenibacter saccharivorans; assembly: GCF_027667425.1. Classification (NCBI taxonomy): domain Bacteria; kingdom Bacillati; phylum Bacillota; class Clostridia; order Lachnospirales; family Lachnospiraceae; genus Fusicatenibacter; species Fusicatenibacter saccharivorans. The sequence continues at coordinate 336,652 of NZ_JAQEGR010000001.1, read as the reverse complement.
GGCCAAGCATCGTTCCGTTCTCGGTAGAGGTGAACCAGCTGTTCTGTTTCTGTTTTTCGTGGAACTCACGGATATTTTTCATGGATCTGCGGATGACACCGATCAGCTCTGGATCTACGATGTTGTACGCCTCATCAATCTCTTCCTGTGTTACTTCTACGGTAGAAGCATCGAGTACCGCGTGGTCGAATTTCTCGGTATATTCGAAAACGGCTGCGTCTTTTCTTGTTTTTACATTCTCAATGATCTCCTGCACGGAAGCCTCGTACGTTCCGTACTGTGTCGGGCTTCGTTTCAGCATATTCTCCAGAATATTTTCTGTGGTCTCTTTTGTCAGTTTTACGATTCTCATACCAGTGCTCCTTTCAGATCCTGAATTAATTTGGTAATTCTCTCATTTTCCATCCGCATGCTCACCTGGTTGACAACCATGCGCGCAGACAGCGGGCAGACCTCCTCGAGAACGGTCAGGCCGTTTTCCCGTAAAGTGCTTCCTGTCTCTACAATATCCACAATCACTTCGGAAAGTCCGACAATCGGTGCCAGCTCGATCGAGCCGTTCAGCTTGATCATCTCAACGGTCTGGTGCTTGCGGTTGTAGAAGTAATCCTTGGCAATGTTTGGGTACTTCGTTGCCACACGGATCTGCTGGTTGTGCTGCAGCAGCTCACGCGCGGACTCCGGTCCGCAGACACACATGCGGCACTTGCCGTAGCCAAGGTCCAATACCTCGTAGAGGCGTCTTCCTTCCTCCAGAATCGTGTCCTTTCCGACGATTCCGATATCCGCTGCGCCGTACTCCACATAGGTCGGCACATCCGGACCTTTGGCGAGGAAGAAACGGAGCTTATGCTCTTCGTCCGTGAAAATCAGCTTTCTCGTATCTTTATTTTTCATTTCATCGCAGGTGATGCCGACTTTTTCCAGCAGCTCCAGCGTCTGGTACGCCAGGCGTCCTTTTGTCAGTGCAATGGTCAAATATCTCATCTTTTTCGTACCCTTCCTCTCCTACAGCTCCACCGGCTGTACTTCTCCTGTCGACAAATCGATAGCAAGCACCGAATCGCTCTTCTGAATATAGACAATGCCGCCGAACTGGTTCTTTCTGCCGTATTCTTCATAATCTGCAAGAACCTTGTCCCTTGCAAAGCAGACCAGCGCGACATCCATGCCCTTGCTTCTGTGCTCGTTAGCAAGTTTTACGGCCAGCGGCTGAAGAAAATCCGGGTAGAGCAGCATCGTTTTCGTATTGGCAATCGGAAGAGAAATTTTCTGGCGCTCCAGTGCATTCATCAGAGATTCCATGACAGTACAGAATCCGATCGCCGGCGCTTTCTTTCCGAAGTGCTGCAGCAGTGCATCGTAGCGGCCGCCTTTTACGATCGGCTCGCCGGTGCCGTAGGTGTAGGCCTGGAAAATAATACCGGTGTAGTAATGGAATTTGCTTAAAAGGCCGAGATCGAAGAAGACGTATTTTTCATAGCCGTAATCTTTAACGATCTCATAGATCGTAGCCAGACGATCGAGTGCCTCTCTTGCCGCCGGATTTCTTGTAAGGCCTTTTGCCTTTTCGAGAATCTCTGCATTTCCGAACAGTTGCGGAACATCACGGAGTGCTTCAAACAGATCACTTCGAAGGTTCTGTTTTGCCAGCAGCTCCTCGGCGCCAAAATGATTTTTAATGGAAATCAGTTCTTTTAATTCGTTCAGAACATCCTCGGCGAGCGCAGCTTCCTCGGCGAGCGCCTGGAAGAAACCTACGTGGCCGATGCTGATCTGGAAATCGGTAAGACCGGCATCCAGCATAACTTTTACGGTCATCGCAATGATCTCTGCGTCTGCCATTGCGGAATCATCGTTTAAGAGCTCGACGCCCATCTGGGTGGACTCTTTTAAGCGGCCCTGATAGCTGCTGCTGTTGACGAAGCTGCTTCCTCTGTAGCAAAGGCGGATCGGCATCGTCTCTTCCATGAAATACATGGAGGCTGCGCGTGCAATCGACGGGGTAAAGTCCGGACGGAGCACAAGGGTGTTGCCGTCGCGGTCAAAGAATTTGTAGAGCTCGCGGGACGGTGTTGTTCCCACTTCTCTTCCGAATACATCAAAAAACTCGAACGTCGGTGTTTCAATATCCTGATATCCAAACGCATGAAATACCTGCTCAATCTGATTCTCCAGGTATAATTTTTTCGTACATTCCTGATTGTAGACATCCCGGACGCCTTCCGGGGTATGAATTAATCGATCCATGTTTTGTTGTCCTCACTTTTTCGCTTTAGTTCACTACCATATTACCATATTGAATTTAAAACTATGGTTAGTATATCGGAAAACATTTTCCCTGTCAACTCAAAATTTTAATCCGCTTTCGAATCCCGTATCTCCAGATCCTTCTGGATTCCGTTCAGGTACGGGACGAGAACGCTGCTTCCCGTTCTGGGAAGGAAGAATGACGTTTCAAGCTCGGTGTAGGAAAAATGCTTCTTTCCGCCGTTCTGTCCGCGGTCCCAGAAGGTTTTCATCGTCTCATACCGCAGGTAATAATATTCGTCCCGCGCCGTAAAATACAGCAGCAGGAAGGAAATCCCCCCCTGCTGCTCGAAATCTTTCATAAACGTGACCTGGTGCTCGTGGATGTTTGCGAGCGGAAAGGAATCCGTTTTGCACTCTTTGGCATCGAAGCAGACGGGAATGCCCTGTACAGCGCCGATGTAATCAACGGTACTCTTCTTTTCAAAATAAGCCAGCGTGATGTGTCTGCTCTCCTTATCTATTTTGATCGGGGTGATCGGCGTCGGCACCTTCTGGATCAGTGCCAGATGCTTGTCACGGTACTGCTCGTTTGTGCGGTTGATCATTTCCTCCAACGTTGATCCGCGGAGTCCCCTCGATGTCCATGCCATAATTCCTGTCCTCGTCTTCGTTCTGTTCTTATTCAATCAGAGAAATTTTGTTCAGCGGCCAGTAGCGCAGAAAGGCCTTGCCGATGATCTTGTCTTTCTCTACGTACGGATTCAGCCAGTAGCGGGAATCCTTTGATACGTTCCGGTTGTCGCCGAGCATAAAGTAGCAGCCCTCCGGCACCTCATACGGTCCGAAATCGCCGACCGGTGTTTCCGGGCAGAAATCATCGCGCAGCGGCTCGGTGGAATCGTTGATATACACCTTTCCGTCGCGGATCGTAACCGTCTCTCCCGGCAGTCCGATGACGCGCTTGATAAACTTCTGCTTCTCGTCGTCCGGATAATAGAAAATAACGATGTCATACCGCTGCGGATCGCTCTTTACATAAGCAAGGCGGTTACCGAAGATCTGGTCTCCGGTCATAATCGTGTTTTCCATGGAAGGAGACGGGATTCTTGCGTTGATGACAATGACCTGCTCCACAAAAACAACGACTGCCACGACAATGGCGATCATTTTTACATATTCCCAGATTTCCCGTCCGATGCTCGTCTCCTCCGTTTTTCTTGGTTTTGTTTCTTTCTTTTCGTTGTCTTTTCGGCTCATAATCCTTCTCCCGTCAAATGTTCTCCCTGTAAAATCCGGCGCACGGATGATGGCAGGGGCGCTGTAAAGGTTTTTCCGGACAGATCCGATAAGGTGCCCGTAAGCTCTGGAAATACCGCCTTCCACGAATGGAGAAGTTGGTATTTCAGTCCGTATTTTTCCCGGAAGCGGCGGTTAAACTCCGCATCCCCGTATTTCGTATCTCCCGCAAGCGGATGACCGATGCTCGCGAGATGGCTGCGGATCTGATGGCTCTTTCCGGTCACCAGCTCAACCTCCAGCAGCGTACAGCCTCTTCCGGCACAGAGCGGCCGGTATGCGGTTTCTATGTAAACAGCATCTCCCTGCTGCTCTCTCTGAATCGAAACACGGTTTGTCCTCTCATTTTTTGTGAGATATCCGCGGATCCGCTCTGTCTCTGTCACGGTTCCTTTTACAACCGTCAGATAGTATTTTCCAACAGCCCGCTCTGCGATCAGTTCTGAAAGCTGCTGCGTCGCCGCAACGGTTTTTCCGGCAAGAATCAGACCGCTGGTGTTCCGGTCCAGACGATTGCAGAGTCCGGCGCGGAACATGGTCTCCTCCCCGGCATTTTTTTCCGAAAGATAGGCGCCGAGCGCTTCGGTAAGGCTCACATCCGTCTCTTTCGCCTTCTGTGAGAGGACACCTGCCGGCTTGTTCAGGAAAATTACTTTTTCGTCTTCATAGACGATATCCAGCTTCGGATACTTTACCTGTTTTCCAGCCGCCGGTTTTTCCGGTGTTTTCCGAAATTTTTCGATGGTCTCTTCCGCCAGATACAGCCGGATCGTATCGCCTGTTTTCAGCTTTTCACTGCCGTCCGCCTTTTTCTGGTTCAGCACAATGTTTTTCTTTCGCAGCATTTTATAGAAGAAACTCTTTGGCGCCTCCTCCATATATTTGGACAGATATTTGATGAGCTGCTGCGCGCAGTCTTTTTCTGTCACGGTCAGTTCTCTCATAGCAATGGTCTCCTACAGTGCCAGCGCCAGCATCGTGTGTTTCACCAGTTCCGTGCGGGACAGATCCGGGTACCGCTCATCCGGTTTGAAGTTTTCACTGGCGCCCTTTTCCAGCTCATCGTAGTTGCGGTTCAGGGAATCGAGGCGCTCCAGAAATGCTTTTTCCCGATCAAAAATCTTCACATGGCATTTGTAGCCGTTGGCACGGATGATCTTGTTCAGATACGTAGCGCAGTCCTCGATCTGTTTCTGGTCTTTGGCGCGCGTGGTGTAGCAGGCGATCTCCTCACCGCAGAACGCCGCTGCTTCGATCATCAGACTCGATTTTTCCTGTGTGATATACATTTCATATCCCATCAGCAGTTTTCCTTTTTTTGCCTCAATGGCATCGTACACTGCTTTGTCCACTGACTTTTGCATAACCATCATGATAAAACCGACGGCGGCGCGGCAGCCCGGCAGACAGCCTACTACGGCGACAACCGTAAAAATGTTGCTCTTGTTTCCGTCTGCAAGCACAAGCCCGACAATAAAAACGATGGCCGGAAGGACGAACAGTCCCAGTGTCACAAGCAGTCTTTTTTTCTTTTCCCGGCGGATATAGCCGTAATCCCCTTTTCTGATCTTCATTCTTCTGTCATTTCCCTTCTTCGATAAGATCCCCGCTCATCTTCTGCGTGTTTATTTCTTTTTGTGCACGTTGCGGAGCGTCTTTTTCGGCCGTCCGCCTGTTTTGGCTTTTCCCTGTCCGGAACGGTCATTCGCCGTCTTCTGGCCAAAGCCTTTTCCGTTGGACCCTTTTCCTCTTGACGGTTTTCCTGCCTCCCCGGCCATCTTTCTCGGTCGTACGAGACATTTCGGTCCGAATCCGATCAGATCCTCCCGGTGTGTCCGGCGCAGTGCCTCGCAGACGAGCTCATAGTTCTCCGGATTCCGGTACTGAATCAGCGCACGCTGCATCGCCTTCTCATGCGGCGATTTCGGCACGTAAACCGGATCCATCGTCCGCGGGTCAAGACCGGTATAGTACATACAGGTGGAAAGTGTGGAAGGCGTCGGATAGAAGTCCTGTGCCTGCTCCGGGATAAATCCCATATCGCGGATGTACTCGGCAAGCTCCACCGCATCCTCCAAGTCACACCCCGGATGGGACGACATAAAATACGGAAGTGCGTACTGCTGCTTCCCCGTCTTTTTGTTGCACGCATCGAAGCGGCGGATAAATTCCTGATATACTTCGTGGCGCGGTTTTCCCATATAGGAAAGCACACGGTTCGAAACGTGCTCCGGCGCAACGCGGAGCTGACCGCTGACGTGATCCTTTACCAGCTCGGAAAGGAACGTCTGGTCTTTATCGGCCAGGACATAGTCAAAACGGATGCCGGAGCGGATAAAGACTTTCTTCACGCCCGGAATGTCTTTTAATTCCCGCAGCAGCTTCACATAATCTCTGTGATCTGCCACCATATTTTTACACGGCTCCGGGAAGAGACAGTTCCGGTTCGGGCAGGCGCCTTTGGTGAGCTGCTTTTTGCATGCCGGACCGCGGAAATCCGCCGTCGGGCCGCCGACATCGTGAATATAGCCTTTAAATTCTTTTTCCTGAACCATCTGCCGCGCTTCCGCCAGAATGGATTCGTGGCTTCTTGTCTGCACAACGCGTCCCTCGTGGAACGTCAGCGCGCAGAAACTGCAGGATCCAAAGCAGCCGCGGTTGCTCGTCAGACTGTATTTGATTTCCCCAAGCGCCGGCACACCGCCGTCTTTTTCATAGCTTGGGTGATAGGCGCGCATGTATGGAAGCGCATAGACATCATCCATCTCCTGCTCTGTCAAAGGACGGGAAGGCGGATTCTGTACAATGTAGCCCTGGCCCTCATACGGCTCTGCCATCGGCTTCGCATTGATGGCATCGGTATTTTTATACTGAATCGCAAAGCTCTCCGCATACGTCCGCTTGCTCTCCCGCACCTCCTCGAATGACGGCAGCACCACCGGGTCAATCAGGTGATCCAGCGTTTTGCTCCGATAAACGGTTCCCGGAATAAAGGTGACATCATGAACGTCAATGCCGGCCGCAAGTGCATCTGCAATCGCTACGATCGAAAGTTCTCCCATTCCGTACGAAATCAGATCCGCACCGGAATCGAGAAGGACGGAGCGGCGCACCTGGTCAGACCAGTAATCGTAATGCGAAAGGCGCCGGAGCGATGCCTCGATGCCGCCGAGGATCATCGGTGTATGTTTATACGTTCTCCGGATCAGATTGCCGTACACGGTAACCGCGCGGTCCGGCCGTTTTCCCATGACACCGCCCGGCGTAAAGGCATCTGTTTTTCGGTGCTTTTTCGCCACGGTATAATGGTTGACCATGGAATCCATATTTCCGGAAGAGACAAGAAAGCCAAGACGCGGTTCACCGAAAATCGAAATGCTGTTCTCGTCCTTCCAGTCCGGCTGTGAGATGATGCCGACGGAATAGCCGTTCGCCTCGAGCACACGGCTGATGATTGCCGGTCCGAACGAGGAATGGTCCACGTAGGCATCTCCGATGACATAGACAAAGTCAAACTGTTCGATTCCCCGTTCCTTCATCTCTTCTCTTGTAATTGGTAAAAAAGGCATGCTTTACTTTCCTTTCTGTGTTTCGGCGTCCGCTATGCCAAGCGCCGCTTTTTCTTCCTGCGTCAGGAGACGGGCACTGCCCTTTGGCAGCGCCGGATCAAGTTTCAGGCTCCCCATCGACAGCCGTTTCAAATAGACGACCGTTTTTCCGACCTTCTCAAACATGCGCTTGATCTGGTGGAAGCGGCCCTCACAGATGGTAATGCGGATCCGGCTTTCAAAAATGCCAGGCTCTTTTTCTGTCGTTTCCAGAATGGTAAGCTCGGCCGGAAGTGTCGGTTTGTCGTCCCCAATGTCGAGCCCTTCGGCAAATGCCTGCCGATCTTCTTCTGTCACTTTTCCGTCAATCACGGCCTCATACACTTTCGAGACATGCGATTTCGGAGAGAGCAGCCGGTGGGAAAGGGCTCCGTCGTTCGTAATCAGCAGCAGCCCTTCGGTGTCCTTGTCGAGCCGTCCGACCGGAAAGAGGTCTTTTCTTGCCGCATCACTTAAAAGATCGAGTACGGTCCGGTCACGGCGGTCCTCCGTCGCAGAGACGACACCCGCCGGTTTGTGGAGCATCCAGTATTCCATTTTCACATAGGAAATGCTGTTTCCGTCCACAGTCACCTGCGCTTCATCCGGGTCGACTTTCAGTTCCGAGGCTTTTGCCGTAATTCCGTCTACGGCCACCCGTCCCTTCCGGATCAGGGCCTTTACTTCCTGGCGTGTTCCCACACCCATGTCCGCCAGATATTTATCGAGTCGTAATTTACTCATACCATCCGCCATCCTGCATAATATTTATTCTTTAACGTTCCGTTGTTTATTTTTCCCCAGCCAAGTGGGAAATCATCCAGGCACACAAGCACCCAGCCCTTTTTCCCCTGACACTCTTCTTCGGAAAACGAGAGTGTCTCACCCTTTAAGTAGCGCATGACACGGTCATCTCCCTTGGGAATGGTCAAACACGAAACGTATTCTTCTTTTTTCAGATACGCCGCCAGCGCCTGGGACGGCTCGAAGCGGTTTTTCTTTACGGTGCCAAGCGAAAGTCCGGTCCGCAGATAGCGCAGACCCTTTGCCGCACAGACACCTTCCGGCAGAAAATAGAGCTGGTCTTTCACAAGGGCAAACGAACCATTCTTCCAGTCCACGCGCACGCCAGCAAGAAACTCTTCCGCCTCTTTCGGCAGCTTCTTTGTCGTTTCCAAAAGGCGGGACGGCTGCCGTTTCCGGCTCTCTCCCTGCTTTTTCAGGAGCGCCACGAAATGGCCTTCTCCCTCCATCCGCTGCGGGAAAATATGAACGCACCGGGAAAGATCGCGGCCATTCACGGATACTCCCGGCGCAAACCCTTCGTAACCCGGGGTAATTTCCTGCACTTCCATATCCGGATGCGCATCCAGCAGCCCTGCGATGACCTCTTCGTTCTCCTTTACAGAAAACGTACAGGTAGAGTACAGCAGCTCTCCGCCCTCTGCAAGCATCTGATACGCCTGCTCGATCAGTTTTTTCTGGATCGGCACATAATGCTCCGGCCCATTTTCACTGTAGTAGCGCAGCATTGAGCTCTCTTTTCGGAACATGCCCTCCCCAGAGCACGGCGCGTCAAGAAGGATCTTGTCAAAAAAGGCCGGATACAAGGTTACTAATTTTTCCGGATCCTCGCTCGTCACGAGAAGACGTCCCACTCCCTGGATTTCCAGGTTGCGCAGCAGCGCCTTCGCCCGCGAATTGCTGATATCGTTTGCCAGCAGCATGCCGCCCTCACCGATCCGGCTTCCCAGCTCCGTTGCCTTTCCGCCCGGTGCCGCACAGAGATCGAGCACACGGTCATCCGGCTCAATTGGAAGGCGGGATGCCGGTGTCATCGCACTCGGCTCCTGCAGATAATACAGGCCCGCATAGTAATCGGCATCCTTTGCCGGATTGCAGCTCTCTTCATCGTAATAAAATCCATTTGGGATCCACGGAACCTTCTTAAGCGGAATATCGGTCCGCCTAAGAAACTCTTCTGTCGAAATTTTTCCGTTGTTTACCCGCAGTCCTCTATGTACCGCCTCGTCAAATGTCTTGCGGTATGCCTCATATTCTTCCTCACCGAGCAGCTGTTTCATCTCCTGCTCAAAGGCTTCCGGCAGTGTGATCATATCCGTTTATCCCCTTTTGTTCTAAAGTTCGTCTGTAATTGCCTGTGCGCGGTATCCCTCTGCAATTAGATCCAGTTCTTTGTGGAACCGTTTTAACTCCTGCAGATCGTTCTGCGCATAGATGTGATAAAACTCATCCTGAATTTTTTCTATTTCGCGTTTGTTCGTCACCTTGTAAAGATTCTCGATATTATTCAGGATATCCGTGATCAGATTCCGCTGTATCTGGGAGGAATTCTGTGCATCCATAATCTCACTCCGCACAGAGGACATCTCATTATCCAGCACAATAATCGCCTTTGCAGCTGCACTTAAGCGCTCCCGGATGTGATCCGGAATGTTTGCCTTATATTTGTACTGCAGCGAGTGCTCAATCGTCGCCCAGAAATCCATCGCCATCGTGCGGATCTGGATTTCCACCTGGATGCGCTTCGGGCCGTTCATCGTCTCCACGGTATAGTAAACAATGAGGTGATAGCTCCGGTAACCGCTGTCCTTCATGTGGCGGATGTAGTCTTTCTCGCTCTTAATCTCAATATCCGACCGCTTCTGGATCAGGTCGGCAACCTTTTCGATATCTTCAACGAACTGGCAGATGATGCGGATGCCCGCGATATCCTCCACCTGCTCCTCCATCTCTTCGGGCACAATGCCCTTTCTCTGCATTTTTTCCAGAATACTGGAAACACTCTTCACACGGCCGCTCACGCTCTCGATCGGTGAGTACAGCCCTTTTCCGTGGTGCTCCTTGATCAGATGCCGGAATTTCACCTGTAATTCCTTGACAGCCAGCTCGTATGGTTCCAGAATCTCATGCCATAACAGTATATCCATGTCCCCTAATCTCCTTTTTTGCTCCTGCTTTCAGCCATTTTTCTTATCGGATGGTAAACGCTTTGGAAATTCAATCCCCACCCTGTTACTTTATGCCTGTCTTTTCTGTTTTATGACTGTTTTTCAGAAACTTTTTTGAAATAGACACGGGCAGTTTTTTATGCCTGCCGTTTCGAAAGCTGCTCCAGAACGCGGCACAGGTACTGATACGTTCTCTCCACGGAGGAAATCGAAAGCCGCTCCTCGGTCGTGTGGATTGCTTTCATGTTCGGGCCGAAAGATACACAGTCAAGACCGGAAAGCTTTTCATAGAACAGACCGCATTCCAGTCCGGCATGAATCGCTTCCACTGCCGGTTTCTGTCCATACATGGCTTCATATTCCGCCACCATCAGATCGCGGAGGGCAGAATCCTCTTTATACTCCCATGCCGGGTACGCGCCCTCTACGTGGAACTCACCGCCCAGGAAACCGATCAGATACTCCAGCTTGTCGGAAAGGGCTTCCTTTGCACTTCCCACGGAGCTCCGCACACTTGCACACGCATGCAGGTGATCCGGCTCTAATTTCAGAATACCGAGGTTCAGGGATGTTTCCACCAGTCCCGGGATCTGGCCGCTCATCTTCTGTACCCCGTTCGGAAGATTCATCAGGAAAAAGACGGTTTTCTGCAGGCTGACCGGATGAAGCGCCGGTGCAGCGCCCTCGCCTGTTTTCTCTACCGTAACGGTAATACCGTCATCTGTTCCGCTGTACTCTCTGCAAAGATTTTCGGTGAAGCGTGATGCTTCCTCTTTTAAGATCTCTTTCTCTCCGCCGTCGATGGCAAGAAGCATGCGGGTTGTCCGCGGAATGGCGTTGTCTTTTAAACCGCCCTCCAGCTCGATCAGGGCATAATCCATCTTTCCTGCCAGTTCGTACAGGAAACGGCCCGCCAGAATGTTGGAGTTGGCACGGTTTTTGTGGATTTCCGTACCGGAATGGCCACCGGCAAGACCGGAAATCGTCACTTCCATCTGCTCACCCATCACTTCGCTTCTGCGCACCGGCAGATCCATCATGGCTGTCATACCGCCTGCGCATGATACAGTGAGAATGCCTTCCTCTTCAGAATCCATATTTAACAGTGTTCTTCCCTTTAATTCATTCCCGTTTAATGCTGCTGCGCCGAGCAGTCCGATCTCTTCATCCGTCGTAATCAGTGCCTCGATGGCCGGAAGCTGCAGATCATCCGATTCCAGCACAGCCAGCATATAGGCAACGGCAATTCCGTCGTCTCCGCCAAGCGTCGTGTCCCTGGCATAAATCTCATCGCCGTCGATGTGAAGCTCAAGGCCGTCCTTCGTAAAATCGTGGCTGCTGCCCGGCTTCTTCTCGCAGACCATATCGCAGTGGCCCTGCAGAATCACGGTCGGAGCCAATTCACATCCCTTCGATGCCGGGCGGCGGATGACCACGTTGTTGGACGCATCCTGATACCAGGATAATTCATGGTCCCTTGCAAACTGAACCAGATAGTCGCTCACTTCTTTTGTGTTTCCGGAGCCGTGCGGAATGCGGCAGAGCTCTTCAAAATAATAAAATACACGTTCTGGTTTTAATCCTGCTAATACGCTCATTTTTTCTTCTCCCATCTTCTTTTTTTCAAAGCTTCGTCATACTCTATTTTAGAAAGCGGGAGGAGGTTCGAACGTCATGAAAAAATCACTTTTATTTCTCTCTTCCCTGCTTCTTTTTTTCTGTCTTCTTATCTTTCCCGCGCGGACTTTTTTCTATGCCTGCGAGGGTGTCAATCTCTGGTTTCATACCATTCTTCCGTCACTTCTGCCGTTTCTGATTCTGACATCTCTTCTTCTGGAAACAGGAGCCGCACGGCGGATCTCTGCCCGTGCAGAAGTTTTTTTTCAAACGGTTTTCGGTCTTTCCCCGGCTGGGTTTTATGCACTTTTTCTCGGTCTTTTCTGCGGTTTTCCCATGGGAGCGCGCATCACTGCCCAGCTCTATGAGGCAGAAGAAATTGACCGGAACGAAGCGTGCTATCTTTTAACCTTCTGCAGCAGTCCGAGTCCTGCCTTTCTGTCTTCCTATGTTATCTTAACTGCGTTTTCCGGACAGATCCATCCCGGCTTCGTCTTCGGCGTGCTTTACGGTTCCAATTTTCTAACTGGTTTTCTGTTCCGGCTTGTTTTCCGCCGCTTCCGCCTGCACCGGCACACCGCCCATCGGACACATTCCATGGAAAAAAAAGAGATGTCAAAACAGACTTCCAAAGGAAACCTGCTGGACACCTCTATCATGAACGGATTTGAAATCATTACACAGCTTGGCGGATACATCATCCTGTTTTCCATTCTGTCCGGACTTCTGATGGATCTGCATCCGTTTGGTTCCGCCTCGCCCCTGCTCTGCGGCGTGCTGGAAATCACGACGGGAATCGCACAGCTTGCCGCGTCCTCTCTTCCTTACGCCGGAAAAGTCTCTGCTGTCCTTACCTGCGCCGCCTTCGGCGGTCTCTCTGTCGCTGCCCAGACAAACTGTATGATCCATAACAGCGGTCTGCCCCTCTGGCCTTATCTTGCCGGGAAGCTCTGCTGTGCTGCTTTCGCAGGAACGCTTGGTTTATTCCTCTTCGCTTTCCTCTTCTGATGCCGGATCATATTCCGGTACGACAACTTCTTCCTCTGGCTGCTCTTCTTCCGGAGCACCCTGCGGGGAGAGCTCACTTCTGTTCTGAACAACGGTATTGTAGCAGCTTGTCAGGGATTCTACAAAGCTGTTGTATTTCTCTCCTGCATCGTTTAATGCAGTCGTCATAATATTGCTTAAGTTGGCAAGCATATCATCGGTATATCCGATGGCACCGAGACGGATGCTGTTGGCATCGTTGGTTGCAGCATCCAGGATTTCCTGTGCCTGCTGGTTTGCATTGTTGACGGTCTCATTTGCCTGTGCGTATGCTGACTGCATCACTTCACTCTGCTCTACCATCTCTCTTGCCTTTGCCTGTGCCTCTGCAATGATGGCATCTGCCTTGTTCTGTGCATCTGCCAGAATCGCATCTTTGTTGCTGATGATCTTCTGGTACCGTTTGATCTCGTCCGGTGTTTTCAGACGGAGCTCACGGAGAAGCTCTTCTAATTCTTCTTTATTTACAACGATTTTGGTGGTAGACAGCGGCTGATATTTACAGCTCTCTACATACTCCTCAATTTCTTCGATGATCTGTTCAATTCTGCTGCTCATTTTAATTCTCCTTATCTTTTATCCTGCGGCATTCCTTCTGAATTTCGGGCGGCATACTTTGCGCGGATTTCTTTTTCCACAAAATCCGGAACAAATTTGTGAATGTCGCCGCCAAAAGCAGCTACTTCTTTTACTACCGTGGAGCTGAGGTACGCATACTCCAGCGAGGTAATCAGAAACGTGGTATCTACTTCCGGTTCCAGAACGCGGTTCGTCTGTGCCATCTGCAGTTCATATTCAAAGTCTGTGATCGCGCGGAGTCCGCGGACGATCGTATGCGCCTGGCATTCCTTCGCAAAATCAACAGCGAGCCCGCTGAAAGAACGGACTTCGACATTTGGAATGTCCTGGGTCGCTTTCTTTAGTATATTAACACGTTCTTCCACAGAAAACAACGGAGATTTTGAGGAATTATGTAAAACTCCCACGATTACGCGGTCAAAAAGCTTGGATGCACGCAAGATAACATCCAGATGACCATACGTTACAGGGTCAAAAGTTCCCGGGTATACGGCTGTCTTCATGATTCTTTTACTCCTTCGTGTTTGCTTTTCGGGGTAAGGAATACATGGACATTTGTCTTATAGATTTTTTTCTTCAGAATTTCGTATCCGGCATCCTCCGCCCAGTCGAAATCAGTATTCAGCGATGCTTCTACAATAATTAAGGTATCCTCACCGATAAAAGAGGCGTCGCGGAACGCATACAGCACGTCCTTTTCCAGTCCCTTATCGTATGGCGGGTCCATAAAAATGCAGTCAAAAGGCTCCTGTCCCTGAAGCGACTGCAGAGCTGCATGCGCTTCCATGGGCAGGAGCACTGCCTGCTGTTCCAGCTTCGTAAATTTTAAATTCTGCCGGATACAGTCTGCTGCAGCTTTGTTCTGCTCTACGAACCACGCGCGCTCGGCGCCGCGGCTCAACGCCTCGATTCCGATCGCCCCGCTTCCGGCGAACAGATCGAGAAAACGCGCATCCGGCAGATACGGCTGAAGCATATTAAATAAGGTTTCTTTGATCCGGTCCGTCGTCGGCCGGGTCTGTCTGCCGGGAACCGTCTTTAATGGAAGACTCCGGCATTTTCCTGCTATTACTCTCATGTTGGTCTTATTTTCGTCCTTACTGTTTTTGTTTGATGGATCAGTCGGCTTTCAACTGCTCTCTCCAGTCCAGATCTCCTCTTGCAAGTCCCAAAATCAGAGACTCCGCGGTTCCGATATTTGTTGCAATCGGGATATTGTACTGGTCGCAGGTACGGATAATTTTGTAGACATCCGGCTCTTTCGGATTGATCATCGTCGGATTGTAAAAGAAAATTACCATATCCATATCGCCGCGTTCAATCATCTCGGTAAACTGTTTGTCTCCGCCTACGCTTCCAGGCAGAAACTTGTGTACATGAAGGTTCGTCACCTCTTCAATCCGCCGTCCGGTGGTTCCGGTGGCGTACACCTCATGTTTCATGAGGATTCCCTTGTATGCAATACAGAAATCCTCGATCAGACTCTTCTTGCTGTTGTGTGCTATGATTCCAATATTCATTACTGCAAACCGCCCCTTCTCCTGTTTTTACTACCATGTACAGCAATTATAACAAATTTATTTTCAATACGCAATTCTTTTTGTGAATTTTTTACACAGTTTTTATATTTTTTTCTGCCGTTCCATTTTTCCTTCTTCTTTTACTTTCTCCGCTTTTCCGGAAAAAATACAGAATCTGGAAGTTTATTTTTGTTTTCTTTCCACATACTATGACCGTAGCAGAACAGATGAAAAACACATCCGGATCTGCTTCACAGCAGCTTTTAACAAGCACAAAGATAAAGGAGGGAATGAACATGGCGAATCGTTCATCGAATACCGCAGCAGTACCAGAAGCAAAAGGCGCTCTGGACAAATTCAAATTTGAGGTGGCAAGCGAACTCGGCGTGCCGCTCAGTGATGGCTACAACGGTAACCTGACTTCCAAACAGAATGGTTCTGTCGGAGGTTATATGGTCAAAAAGATGATTGAGCAGCAGGAACGCCAGATGTCCGGCGGTTCTTCTGGCCAGTACTAATCATCCCGGTATAACATCCTGATGCCGGAACAGGCATCAAAAAGCGTGAGCTCTTTTCTTTTCGGAAAAGCTCACGCTTTTTTCTTGCTCCTGCAGAGCTGGTACATAATACTTACAGATCAATGCTTCCGGTTACATCATCATTGATTACGTAGTAAGCAGTAAATTCCTCCGGTTTTACATAAACCTTCAGGCTCTTTAATTCCTCTGCTTTCTTGCCATATCCTTCGATCCAGATCTGCTGGATTCTCTCGTACAGATCTTTCTCCTTGATTTCTCTTCCGCCGAACTGCAGAATCATCTCCTGCTCCGCTTCTTTCTTTGCTGCTTTTGCAGGTGCTTTTTTCTCTGCCGGCTTTTTCACTGCTGCTGGTTTTTTCGGTGCAGCCGCTTTCTTTGTCGTTGTTTTCTTTGCTGTTGTGCGGGTTGTTTTTGCAGCTTTTGCTGCCGGTTTTTCTTCTGCTTTTGCAGGTGCTTCCTCTGCTGCTGCAGTTTCCTTTACAACTTCTTTTGCAACTTCTTTTACAGTTTCTTTCTCTGCTGCGGTTGTTTTTTCTGCTGCTTTGGTCTCTACTTTTACTGTCTCGTTCTCTGCTGTCTTAGCCTGGGCAGCTGGTTTTTTCTTTACCATATCTGTTTCCTCCCATTTGGACCGGCCCTGTATATTTTGGAAGAGCCGTCCTGCGAACTATCATTCAGGCGAACGCTTGACACTCACGGTCCGCACATTTTTTGATTCCTTGTTTATGATACATGAATTTTTTTGTCATTTCAAGTAATATCTGATTTCGCACGAATTTTCCACGAAATTGTACAGTCATTTTCCATACTATCCAATCAGGCTGTTATTTTTATCCGATTTTGCATTTTAAAGCCGGATTTTTTTGTAACTTTTCACAATCCAATGTCGTGGTTTTCCAGATCAAGATACGATTTCATTACCTTTTTCAGCAGTTCATGCTCCGGTTTTTCAAAATAAGGATCGTCGGCAAGCAGTTCTGAAGCCGCCTCACTCGCTTTCTGCAGGATATCGGCATCCCGGAAAATATCTGCCATCCGGAATTCCATATCCCCGCTCTGGCGCGTTCCCAGCAGATCGCCGCTGCCGCGCAGTTTCAAATCTTCCGAAGCAATATAAAACCCGTCGTTCGAATGGTTCAGGATTTCCAGACGTTTGGCGGTCTCCTGATCTTTGTTTCCGCGGATGAAAATACAGTAGGACTGATGCTCTCCTCTTCCGACACGTCCGCGGAGCTGATGGAGTTGCGCAAGGCCGAACCGTTCGGCATTTTCCACCATCATCACCGTCGCATTCGGCACGTTGACACCGACCTCCACGACTGTCGTCGAGACGAGTACCTGGATTTCTCCGCTGGCGAACCGCTCCATGATCTCGTTTTTCTGCGCCGCCTTCATCTGTCCGTGCAGCATCTCTACTGTGATGCCCGGCAGCTCTTTTTTCAGGAGCTGTGTATAGTCGGTGACGTTTTCCGCTTCCAGACCCTCGCTCTCCTCCACCATCGGGCAGATCACATACGCCTGACGGCCCAGTTCGACCTGACGCGTGATAAAGCGGTAAGCTTTTGGACGGTAAGACGTATCCACCACACAGTTTTTGATCGGCAGACGCTTCGCCGGAAGTTCATCAATCACAGAAATCGAAAGATCTCCGTACAGAATGATAGCCAGGGTTCTTGGAATCGGCGTTGCACTCATAACGAGAACATTCGGCGGTTCCCCTTTTTCAGCAAGTGCCGTTCTCTGCCGGACACCGAAGCGGTGCTGTTCGTCTGTGATGACAAGCGCCAGATTTTTGTACTGTACCTTTTCCTGAATCAGTGCATGTGTGCCGATCACCATTTTGCAGCTTCCGTCTTCCAGACTGGCATAGATTTCCCGGCGTTCTTTTGCTTTCGTGGATCCAGTCAGAAGGCGGGGATTGTATTCCGTCAGATTGTTTTCTTTCAACAGAGTGCAGAGCGATTCATAATGCTGCCGCGCCAGAACCTCCGTCGGAACCATCAGCGCCGACTGGTAGCCGTTCTCAGCTGTCATAATCATTGCAAGGAATGCCAGAATCGTCTTTCCGCTTCCGACATCTCCCTGTACCAGCCGCGCCATGCGGGTATGACCTTTTAAGTCCCGCTCCAGTTCACCCCACACACGCATCTGTGCATTCGTGAGACGGTACGGCATATTTTCGATGACTTCCTCCGTCTTCCAGACGGCGCGGATCGGGAACGCATTGGTAATTCCCTCCGTCTGCTCTTTTAACTGCCGCAGGGACAGGATGAAGAGAAAAAACTCTTCGAACACAATTCTGCGCCGCGCCGTTTTCAGATGCTCCTGGTCTTTTGGAAAATGAACCTCATGGAGGGCATAATTGATTTCACAGAGTTCATACCGGGCACGGATTTTTTCCGGCAGATAGTCCTGCGCAGGTGCGCATCGTTCCAGCACCTGTGCGACGGCCTTGCTCACCATCTTGTTCGTGAGACCGGCTGTCAGTCCATAAACCGGCTGAAGACTTGCCAGAAGCTCATGGTATGCGGCAGGAGTGAAGATTTCCGGCTGCTCCATCACGAGACGGCCTGATTTTTCCTGTATCTTTCCGCGGAAGATAAAAACACTGCCTTTCTTCAGCGTGCTCCGCAGAAACGGCATATTAAACCAGGTAAGCTGCAGCCGCACCGGCTCCTCGTAGAGTTCCAGGACAACGACGCTCTTTCTCTGGTTTCCTTTTACCGACGGACTGTGGACAATTCTTCCGTATACCGCATTCTTTTCCTCTTGTCTGCATTCGCGAAGGGGAACCGGCTCTGCATAGCAGTCATAATCTCTTGGATAATAATGCAGAAGCTGCTGCAAATTGTAGATTCCTATTTTTGCAAACAGCTTCTCCGTTTTTTCACCGATCCCCTTCAGTGTTGTCAGGGGTTCCGTATTCATATTTTTCTTTCCTTACTCTTATTCAACCGAAACGACACAGTAGTAAATCGGCTGTCCGCCATAGTTTACTTCCACATCGCAGTCCGGATATGCCTGCTCGATTTTTTCGCCAAGGCTTTCGGCATCTTCCTCACTCATATCTTCACCGTAGTAGATGCTGATCAGCTCGCTGTCCTCATCGACCATGGCGCGGATGGTTTCTTCTGCAACGGTAAGAATATCCTGTCCGACAGCGAGAAGTCCGTGATCGCCAAGTCCCATGATGTCGCCCTGATGGATCTCTTTCTCATCGATGTGGGTATCACGTACCGCGTACGTTACCTGACCGGTTTTCACCATCTGGATGCCCTCTGTCATGGCCTCCTCGTTCTCTTCTGCAGATTTCTCCGGCACATAGCTGATCATGGCTGTGATGCCCTGCGGAACGGTTTTGGTCGGAACAACGATGATATTTTTGTCCTCAGTCATGGCTTTTGCCTGATTTGCTGCGAGGATGATATTTTTGTTGTTCGGCAGAATAAAGATATTCTTTGCATTGACCTTCTCAATTGCAGTCAGCATATCCTCGGTGCTCGGGTTCATGGTCTGACCGCCCTCGATCAAGTAATCAACACCGAGTCCCTGGAAGATCTCTTTGATTCCCTCTCCGATGGACACGGCGATGAATCCGTTCTCCTTCGGCGGCTGTTTTGCTGCTTCTTTTCTCTTCTTATCTTCCTCTGCCTGCTGTGCTGCGATCTTTTCTGCGTTCTTGATCAGGCGCTCCTGATGCTCCTCACGCATGTTGTCGATCTTCATTCTGGTCAGCTGTCCGTACGTCAGCGCCTTGGAAATTGCTTTTCCAGGATCGTTGGTATGTACGTGTACCTTAACCAGCTCATCGTCTGCAACGAGAACGATCGAATCTCCGATTCCGTTCAGGAAATCTTTGAATGCATAAACCTCTTCATCCGGAAGCGGGTTTTCCAGCATAATGATAAACTCGGTACAGTAGCCGAATTTGATTTCTTTTTCTGTCTCTTTGGACGGTCTGACAAATTCTGTCTTTGCTTCCGGCATCTCGAAATTCAGATCAATCTCTTTCCCGAGGAACGCGTCATATGCGCCCTGCAGTACGGTTAAGAGACCCTGTCCGCCGGAATCCACAACGCCTGCCTCTTTTAATACCGGCAGCATCTCTGGTGTCTGGGAGAGCACGTACTCTGCATGCGCGAGAACGTCCTCGATGAATGCGTTCAGATCTTCGCTTTCCGGTGCAAGCTCTGCTGCTTTCTCTGCTGCTCCCTTTGCCACGGTCAGGATGGTACCTTCTTTTGGCTTCATAACGGCTTTGTATGCAGTCTCGACTGCTTTTTCCATTGCCTCTGCAAGAATCTCTGCATTCAGCTCTTGATAGTCGCGGATCTTCTTGGTAAAGCCACGAAGGAGCTGGGAAAGAATAACGCCAGAGTTACCTCTGGCACCGCGCAGAGAACCGGAAGAGATTGCCTTGGAAAGGTTGTACATGTTCACTTCTGTGAGCGAGTTTACTTCCTTGACTGCGGACATGATCGTCAGCGTCATGTTGGTACCTGTGTCGCCGTCCGGTACCGGGAACACGTTCAGCTCATTGATCCACTCTTTCTTTACTTCCAGATTTTTTGCACCAGCCAGAAACATTTTTGCCAGTAAGCCGGCATCAATTGTATTTGTAGCCACTTTCTTCATTTCCTCCTATTACCATCAGTCGATGACGCGAACGCCTTCAACCAGGATGTTGATTTTTTCAATTTCCATTCCGGTGAACTCTTCCACCTTGTATTTCACATTATTGATCAGGTTATCTGTTACGGCAGAAATACTGACTCCGTAAGAAACAATCACGTGGAAATCCAGGGAAATTTTATTTTCCGAAATCGATACATTAATTCCGTGTGTCAGACTCTCTTTTTTCAGAAGTTTGACCAGTCCATCTTTCATGTTTACCGCTGCCATTCCGACAATGCCGAAGCACTCCACAGCAACGCTGCCCGCATACAGGGCGATTACATCCGGATTGATTACGATTTCTCCCAAGCCTGTATTCATACGACCTTTCATGCCTTGTATCCTCCAATTCCATCATACTATTCAAAACACATGGAGACAGGAATAACTGACTCCACTCTACGATACATTATAACCGCTTTTCCGCAAAAAAGAAAGTTTAAAATGAAAAACCTTCAAAATTCATATAATTTTTTCATTTTTTACTTGCAAAACCGGTATAGATCTGTTAGAATGACTTATGTTGTGAGTCTAAAATGCGTTTTGACTCAAGTACGTATGTCAAGGAGGTGCAATCATGGCAAAGTGTGCAATTTGTGAGAAGGGTGCTCATTTCGGAAACAACGTAAGTCATTCACATAGAAGAAGCAATAAAATGTGGAAATCTAACGTAAAATCTGTCAAAGTTAAAGTTGACGGTGTACCGCAGAAAATGTACGTATGTACTTCCTGCTTAAGATCCGGAAAAGTAGAGCGTGCATAAGTTGAATGGTTAAAAGGCCTTTCCAGTCCGGGAAGGCTTTTTTGCTGTTCAAAAATAGAATTAAGATTTTAAAAAAAGTTCTGGGAAGAGCAAACAGGACATAAGTTTTCGCTTATGCCCTGTTGTGCTCTATTTTTTATATTTTAAAAGGGAGAAAAAAATAGCGTGGTCTCTTAAGCTGAACCTGCCAACGATCCATATGCTTAGCAAAAGAAAAAGAGCATCCTACCGAAACTTTCGTTCTGGTAAGACGCCCTCGTCTTGATCTATGATATTAGTATAGTTGGCTGATTCATTTAAGATGGACTTATTATAGCGCAGCTTTCTTCATTTTGCAAGTATTTCTCTGTACAAATCAGCCAGTTCATTTCCGATCTTTTTGTGTATTTTTCACTATTCCCCTGTATTGCAGAACAGATGATATCCCACGCACAGCAGCAAAGCGGCCGCAAGAACCGTAAGAAATGAGCTGCGGATCATCAGGCTGATGAGAAGCCCGACCCCCATCCAGAACAGCAGAAAACCTAAAATTCTGCACAAACGAGCTTACTCCTTATCCGCCTCTTGGTTTATTATATGCTCTACTTTCTCTGCGGTATACCCTTCCTCTTCCTTTTTGCCGGTAAAGCGGCTGATCAGATCCGGAGCCATGTCAATGATTTTGGTGACAGCATCCTGGTTTTTGATGTTGACCAGACGCGTTCCGTTTTTGCTGATGACAAGAACGGCGCTCGGAGAAATTTTTCCGCCCATACCGCCTCCTGCATTGTTCTTTGCATTTTCTGCGAATGCACCCGCTCCCACGCCGAAGGAAACGTCTACCAGCGGCAGAAGAATCGTATCCTCAATGTGGATCGCCTCACCTACGACCGTCTTTGTTGTGATAAAGCTGTCCATTCCGCGGAACAGTGCTTCTACGGTATTCTGAAATGTGTTGTCCTTTTCTGCCATCTTTTAGGCCTCCTTGTGTTTGAAATGTCGTATGGTTTTCCGAAGATTCTGATCCCGGAATAATCGAAGTGCAATGCCGGCTGCTGTCACAGCCTGAAAACTTCCTTTCATCCGGACATCGCCCCGGAGAATTTCCTGTTCGAAATCCGGCTGGATGGAAAGGTCTTTCGGCAGTTTTCCATAAATCATACCCAGAATGCCGAGTGTCTCTCCGGTCAGTGCCGGATCGTCAAATCCGAACCGGACTGTGCCGGTTACTTTTTTCGGTGCTGCTTTCTTCAGGAAATAAAGCACTTCTTTCTTTGCATGGAGCAGTGCCTCACGGAACATCTTCGAACGGAAGAATTTTTTCACACTCTCCCACTTTCTTTTTAACCGTCTGCCTGCCTGGATTTTCTGCTCCAGTTTTTCAAGCAGACGGAACGGAAGTTCCAACAGCCGGAAAGCTGTCTGCAGCAGACGGCTGGCAAGATTCAGCAGTTTTTCCGGAAGATATTCGATCCTTCCGAAAAACCGTTCCAGAATGCTTTTTTTCGGCGCATCCGGTTCCTGCTCTTGCTCTGGCTGCTCCTTCTGTGCTGTCACCTTCTGCTGCTTTTCTTTCTGGTCCGGTGCTTTCTGCTCTGCTGTTTTTTCTGCTTCCGGCGCATTTTCTGTCTCATTTTCCTCCGTCCGGGGCACGGACGCTTCTCCCCGGCGGATCTTTTTCAGCCGCCGTTTCCATGTTTCCAGTGATGCCCCGAAAAGCAGAATCTGCGCCTCCGGCTTCTGTTCCTCATACGAGGCCGTCAGCGCGACAGCTCCGAAAAGCCACGATACTCTTCCGCTCGCTTTTACGCAGGCAAATCCCTCTTCTTCTTTCAGAACCTGCGCCCGGTAGCAAAAAGGAAGAAACAGGACGGTGCAGACGATAAGAAGCACGAGAAACAGTAAAACAAGGAGTAAAATCCCCAGTGCCTTCAAAATCATGAATAGTATATGTATCATTCACATCCCTCAATCCGGTTCAGCAGCCATTCCCGGATTTTTACTTCTCCGGTTTCCCGATAAGTTTCCAATGCGATCGCCTCCACAAGCTCAAAAGCTTCCTCGCGCGACACGGCAAGTCCGACAATCATCGGACAGTTTCTCCGCACGGCCGGCTGCAAAAGCAGATCCGCCGGAATTACATCCAGATTGTTCTGCTGATTGGAAGGCAGTGTGAGGAGCCAGACTCCCGGAACTGCTTTTTTGTTCTCAATCCGGCGCATCCATTTTTTCTGTTTCTTTTTTGCAGTATCCCCGACGTACAGATTTTTATACCAGTTTACCATATTTTCCCTGAGCCTGTGGCTGAACCTTCCATAAATTTGCTCTCTTCAGTTCCAGATACTCCTGATAGGCCTTTTCCAGAATCTGCCGTTCATTGGAAAACTTCAGCAGATGATATGCTTCGTGATACTTGTAATAGCCCGAATCCACAAAGTATTCTTCTCTCTGTGGACAGCTGTAGTAGCCGGATGAGACCATCAGATACCAGTGCACCTCTTTTTCCACGGTGTCCTCCGGAATGCTGAAGCTGTACTGGCTTTTTCCCACGTACTTGATGATGGTTCCGTGCACGCCGGACTCCTCATATACCTCGCGGACAGCGGTCTGTTCATGGGTTTCTCCCGGCTCAACGGTTCCTTTCGGCAGAACCCAGCCTTCATATTTGTTACGGTAGCTTTTGTAAAGCGTCAATATTTTTCCACGGTAGATTACGATACCTCCGCAGCTTACTGCTTCGATCATACGTTTTAAGCTCCTTCTGGCTTTTTTCCATTCCCTGACAGCTCTTTTCTTCCCGCTTGCCGCCAGATCTTCTGTTAAAAAGTATACCTCTTTTCCCGCCCCCGCGCAACCTTAAAACCGCATCCTTTTTCTAACATTTTTCTAAAAATTCAGAAAACGCGCCCGAACCCATCCTTTCCGGTTCGAACGCGTTTTTTTCATCGTTTACTGCTGTGCATAATATGCTTCAATTACCTGTCTTGCAATCGGTACAGCGACTTCACTCGAATATCCGCCGTTTTCTGCCACAACAGCAATGACAATATCAGGATCATCCGCATTGGAGAATCCGACAAACCAGGAATGCGGTGTCTCTCCGTCGCTTCCGTGTTCTGCGGTTCCTGTTTTACCGGCGATATTGTACGGCAGATCCGAAAGTGAAACTGCAGTTCCGCTCTGGACAACGCCTTTCATCAGCTCTGTCAGCGTATTGGCTTCGCTCTCGGACATTACCGTGCCAAGAGACTCTTTGTAAAAGGTTTTGACTGCCTGTCCGTCCGCAGACACAATGTTGTCCACATAACGCGGTTTGATCATTTCTCCATCATTTGCAACCGCGGAGGCGATCAGTGCCATCTCCATCGGTGTTACCAGCGTATCGCCCTGGCCAATGGAGGTCTGCATCACAAGAGCATCCGCCGTTGTCGAATCAAGGTCGAAAGAACTTTTGCTGGTCGGAAGCTCCAGATCCAGACGGCTGTTCAGATACAGGGAATCCGCCAGCGAGCGGAAGGCATCTTTATCCAGCCAAAGGCCAATCTGTGCAAAGGCAGAGTTGCACGAATGTGCAAACGCACCTGCAAAATCTTCCGGTCCATGCACTTCACCGCCGGAGCAGTGAATCGTATAGTTTCCTGCTGTCAGCTCACCGTCACAGTCGAACGAAAAACCGTCCAGTGTGCCGTTCTGACGGAGATACGCAAGCGAAGTAACAATCTTGAACGTAGATCCCGGCGGATATCTTCCCTGCAGACCGCGGTTCAGAAACACGCCGCTCTCATCGTCTGCGTTCAGTGCCTCCCAGTCCTCATCAATCGTATTGGGATTAAAAACCGGATTGCTCACATTGGCAAGTACACGGCCCGTTTTTGCCTCCAGCACGACAACTGCACCGCGGTATCCGTCCAGTGCATCGGCCGCGGCCTGCTGGAGTGTTGTATTCAGCGTTGTATAGAGACTGTCTCCCGGGTTCTTCGCATCGCTGAATTCATTCTTTACCTGCTTTAACTTACTTGTATGGGACTCCATCAGCATATAGTTGTAGGAAGATTCGAGGCCGCTGTTTCCTTTTCCCGTGTAGCCAACCACCTGCGCAAACAGGCTGCCGAACGGATACGTTCTTACCTCATCCCCGTTTTCATCTGTCGTCGTCTTTGCCAGTTCCTGGCCGTCCGCAGAATAGATTGTTCCGCGGATCACGCGCTCTGCATAGTTATTCTGTCTCGTATTGTAAGAACTATTCAGAAATTCTTCTTTCCGCACGGCATTAAAGTAAACGAGATACGCGATCAGCCCAAGAAACATGGCCACGAACAGGAACGAAACGATCAGATACGGCCCTGCGCCGTTGTTTGCCGCCTTACCAGTGGAGGCTGTTCTCGGTCTGCTCTTCGATCCGCCGTTCGAATTCATCCGGCTGCTCGCGGTACTTCTGGCGGGTTCCCTGTCCGTCGTTCCGGCTGCCGCTCTTCTTTCGTCTTTCGGTCTCTTCGTCCGGGCGTCGTTTTTTCTTGGCGCCTGGGTCGTTTTTCTGCTGGTTTCGTTTCTTCTTGTTTTGTCTTTTCTCAAGCTCCTCACCTTCGTCTTCCCTTAAGATGTACAATCCCTGAATGATCGACAGCATCAGCACCGTGGAGAACATAGAGCTTCCTCCATAGCTGACCAGCGGCAGCGTGATACCTGTCATAGGAATAAATTTAATGGTTCCTCCGATGGTGAGGAACACCTGTGTCGCATATTCCGTTCCAAGACCCATGGCAATCAGTTTGTAGAACCGTTTGCTCATCTTCATGGAAATATTGATAATCAGAAGGAATGTGGACATGCACAGCAGAATCAGGCAGATTCCGAAGATAATGCCCATCTCCTCACAGATCGCACAGAAAATAAAGTCTTTCGTTGCAACCGGGATAATGTCAGGCCGTCCCTCGAAAAGGCCGGTTCCGAACCATCCGCCGGAGCACATGCCGAAGAGTCCCTGTGCTAACTGGCTGCTGATATCCCAGTTTCCGATCGGATCCTGCCAGAGTGCCACACGGTTCCGTACATGGGAAAACAGGAAATACGCCACAACGCAGGCGGCACTCATTCCCGCAAGTCCCAAAAGCGGATATCTGGCTTTTCTCGTTGCCACATAGATTACAACCACGTACGCCATAAAGAAGACGAACGCAGTTCCAAGGTCGGTGGATGCAACAAGGATCAGCACATGAACTGCCGCAATGACCGTTGCTTTCACAACGTTTCCAAAGGAATTATCCTCGCGCAGCATGCCTGCCATAAAGAACACGAGTGTGATCTTGGCAATCTCGGAGAGCTGGAACGTAATGCCGTGGATTTCGATCGACAGCTTCGCACCGCCGGAAGTAAAGCCAAGCACCATAACGACGGAAAGCATGGCAATTCCGAGCACAGCGTAAATCCAGGTCAGATTTTTCAGAAACTTGCCCTTTCGGACAATGACCGGAATGATGAAGCAGAGCAGTGTGGATGCCGCCAGAATTTTGTACTGGGACATCGCCTTTGACACGCTCAGTCTCGTCAGAATAATCATGCTGATCGAGAGCAGCATACACATGTTGTTTACCAGGATCATCGATGCCTTCCGGTAAATCAGGCGGTACAGGATCTGTACGCCCAGGATATACGCCATCGTGAGCAGAAACATCTGAATCGTTGATACTTCGCCTTCCTGCAGGAACATCACGAAGAAACAGATGAAATTCATCAGAATGATCATGATGATCTGCCGCATCAGAATGTAATGGCGCTCATCCTCATCCCGCTCTTTGAGTGCAGCAAACGACTGCACGGTAAAACAGATCATGAGGAAGGTAATCACATATTTTGATAACTGAACAATGGTATTTTCCATAAATTCCCCTTATTTTTTCTCACCGTTTACTCTACTTTCCGGCGGAAATGGCCTTTGGTATATTCCTGTTCGGCCGGAACTGCGATTCCTTTACAGTACGTTCCAGCAAACGCAGCGGCGATTTCTTTTGTCTCCTCCAGTGTCTCGATGGTAAAATTCAGCCGCACCGCAGCCGGATGCATGGACCGGATCTCATCGGCTTCTTTTACCAGGCCGAGCGGAAGGCTGTTGTAGATCACACTGTAGCACGAGGTGCAGTAACTCTTCACCGGGAAGTATTTTCCCATCCGGTCTTTTAAGCGTACCAGAGAATAACTGTGATTGCAGCCGTTCAGGTTCTTCTGGACACACTGGGCGGAAACCATCATCGGAAGGTAGCCGTAGACCACCATTTCGCTGTTCGTATTGTCACGTTTTCCGATTTCCCGCTCGTTCAGCTCATACGGAACGGTATCACGCTGCACGCCCTGCTCCTGCCAGAATGCCTGCGCACGGCTGTTGTACGTGTAAACGCTGTAATCGAGCCGGATATCCTTTTCCATTCCCATCTCTTTCAAAAATGAAAAGCTTTCGAGATTGCGGATCAGGAAACCGCCAAGACCGATCTCCTTCAGACAGCGGAACGTGTCGCGGTATTCCTTCAGATCGCCTTCACGCACAACGTGCGGCAGCATCAGATAAACCTGTTTTCCCAGTTCTTTCGCCTGCAGGATTCCTTTTTCCGCCTGTTCTTCGAAGATTTCCCGTTTGAAGCATCCCATGCCGGCGTAGATCGTCGTGATCTCCGGAATCTCGAGCAGCGCATTCCACTGGGCTCTCGTCTCGGCAGATGCGGTCAGCTCCATTTTCTTTTCTGCCCTGTTCTCCTGGTCCGGTTTTCCAGATGCTTTTGCTTCCTGTTCCGGCTTTTCCGCTGCTTTTCTGCGGTATGGCTCTGTCATCTCTTTCACCAGCTGGTCCGAAACGCCTCTCCGCAGCTCGTTTAACGTCTGCATCGGCACGAAACAGTTGTCATCCATACAGACATCGAGTTCTTTGAAATAGAATGGTGTCTCGCCTGTCTTTTCCAGCTGTGTTTTTACGCGTTCCTCTGTCAGCGGCTGCTTCTTTGCCGGTTCTACCATGCCCGCCTCTGCTGTTACGCTGTATTTTCCGCTTTCTGCACTTAAGAACGCCGGCTGGCCCGGATACAGGGTCAGAAAGCCGGAAATCGGCTCTTTTGCCTCAGTCTCGATATAATCTCTCTGGATCTCATAAAAGAGCTGCTCATTTCTGCGCTGTTTCTTTTTATTTTCCTGCTCTTTTTCGTTCTTCAGCGCCATCATATCGCGTCCGTTTCTTACGGTATAATAGCTTTTGTTGAAACCGTCACGGTTATACAGCTCATACAGCTTTTTCATGTCCTCCGGCAGAACGTGGAAACGGGACGGCTTTTTTTCGTACAGATCGAGGTATTTGCGGTAAATGCTGACAACGCCCGCTGTATACTCCGGCTTTTTCATTCTGCCTTCGATTTTGAGGGACATAATCCCGGATTTTACAATCTCCGGCAGCAGTTCTACCGTACACATATCCTTCGGGCTTAACGGATAGCGGTCGCCCGGCTCCCCCATGCGGTGGTTGTCTTTATCGTACGCTTCGTACGGCAGACGGCACGGCTGCGCGCATCTTCCGCGGTTTCCGCTTCTCCCGCCGATCAGGCTGGAAAAAAGGCACTGTCCCGAATAGCAGTAGCAGAGCGCCCCGTGGACGAAGCATTCAATTTCAAGGTTGGTCGTCCGGTGGATTTTCTGGATCTCCGCAAACGAAAGCTCACGGGCTGGTACCACACGCGTCGCGCCAAGGCTCTCCAGGAAACGCGCTCCCGCAGATCCTGTCACTGTCATCTGTGTGCTCGCATGAATGTCGAGATCCGGGAACCAGGAGCGGACCGCCTTTAAAACGCCCATATCCTGGACAATCACGGCATCCAGTCCCTGCTCATAGTACGGACGCAGATACGGATACAGTTTCTCTTCCAGTTCCTCCTCTTTTAAGAGGGTGTTGACCGTCAGATACAGTTTCCGGTTCCGCAGATGGACGTAATCGATGGCTGAGAGAATCTCCTGCTCATCCAGATTTTTTGCATACGCTCTTGCGCCGAATGCGGCTCCGCCGAGATAGACGGCATCCGCACCGGCGGAAACCGCCGCTTTTAACGCTTCCATCGAACCGGCTGGTGCTAATAATTCTGTCTTCATCTTTATCTCCTAAAAACGGGCGATTACCTGTTCCGCAATCCCCCGTTTTTCCTTCTTTTACGCTTTTAATAAATCTTCCAGATCCTTATTTGCCTTATCAAGCTGCCGCTGCAGTTCTTCCATCTCGCCGCGCACATGTTCCAGCTCGATTCGTTTCTCTTCCAGCTCTTTTTTCAGATCGCCGGCCTGGATTTCCGCTGCGATCAGATCGTGCTTCATATCGTAGGTTTCCCGGTCTTTGGCTTCCATATCCTCTTCGAGGGTATCTACCTGGCTTTTTGCTTTGAAATAGTCGTCTGCAATGTTCAGTGCAAGCAGTGTGTGCTTCGTATCCACCGACAGGCGGTTGTATCCGGCTGACTGGGAAAGTTCGCTGATCTTCTGATTCAGATAAGCAGCTACTTTCTGCAGATATTCCGGGCTCTCATAGCCTCCCAGTGTGATAATTTTTCCATCTATTAAAACCTGTGTTGTATTTTTTACAGCCATTCTTTTGCTTTTCCTCCACTGAATTTAACCGGACCAAACTTCCGGCTAATATAACCTATCATATACCGAAAATGGAAGAAAAACAACCTTTTTCTGCAAAAAGCGACAGAAAATGAAAGATTCAGGGCTTTTACTCTTCGATCTTACGCGGTGCCTCCAGCCCCAGGTGGTGCCAGGCAAATTCCGTTGCCACTCTTCCGCGCGGAGTGCGGTTGATAAATCCGGATTTGATCAGGAACGGCTCGTAGACATCTTCGATGGTTCCGGCATCTTCTCCAATCGATGCTGCCAGGGTATCGAGTCCCACCGGACCGCCCTGGAACTTTTCCATAATGGTGGTAAGAAGCAGCCGGTCAGTCTGATCCAGTCCGTAACGGTCTACTTCCAGCAGATCGAGAGCAAATGATGCGACCTCTTTTGTGATTCTTCCATCGTATTTCACCTGGGCAAAGTCGCGGACACGCTTTAAAATCCGGTTTGCCAGACGCGGTGTTCCCCTGGAACGGCGCGCCATCTCAAGCGCTCCCTGCGGGTCCACCTCCACATTCAGTACTTTTGAGGAGTGCAGGATAATGTTGGCCAATTCTTCCTCCGTGTAAAATTCCAGATGGTGGATGACACCGAACCGATCGCGGAGCGGAGCAGTCAAAAGACCTGCACGCGTTGTTGCGCCGACCAGCGTAAACTTCGGCAGATCCAGGCGGATCGAGCGCGCCGAAGAGCCTTTTCCGATCATGATATCAATCGCAAAATCCTCCATCGCTGGGTAAAGAACCTCCTCGACCTGGCGGTTCAGGCGGTGGATCTCATCAACAAACAGGACGTCGCCCTCCTGCAGATTGTTGAGGATCGCTGCCATCTCACCCGGTTTTTCGATCGCCGGGCCGCTCGTTACCTTCATATGGGTTCCCATCTCATTTGCAATGATGCCCGCCAGCGTTGTTTTTCCAAGTCCCGGAGGGCCGTAAAACAGCACATGATCGAGAACATCACTTCGCTGTTTTGCTGCTTCAATATATACTTTCAGGTTCTTTTTCGTCTTTTCCTGTCCGATGTAGTCGTCCAGGTGCTGGGGACGGAGCGAACCTTCGATTTTCACGTCCTCCTCGAGAACGTCAGTTGTGATAATTCTTCTTTCCATCGTTATAAGGTTTCCTTCTTCCACAATTTAGGACCATCTGCTAAAACATATGCTTCAATGCCGCTTTCAGCACAGCCTCGCTGTCCATGCCTTCGGTGATTTCGACTTTCTTTACTGCCTGCAGTGCTTCCGTTCCGGAGTAGCCAAGCGCAGTCAGCGCCTGTACCGCATCCTGGAAGGCATCCGGTTCGCCTGCCTGCCGTACCGCCGCAGCCGCCTGATTTCCTGCCAGCTTCTGCTCGAACGCTTCCTGCAGGTCGAATTTGTCTTTTAATTCCAGAATCAGCTTCTGCGCGGTCTTCTTTCCGATGCCCGGTGTTTTGGCAATCGCCTGGACATCTTCCGAGAGGACGGCAAAGCGCAGATTGTCTGCAGTAAGCGTGGACAGCACCGCAAGCGCCGCTTTTGGTCCGATGCCGCTTACGCCGATCAGCATACGGTATATTTCAAGATCTTCACGGGACAGAAAGCCGAATAGGGAAATTCCGTCTTCCCGCACACTCATATGGGTATATATCTTTAACTCCTCTCCCTCCCGGATGCCTGCGTCGAACATACTCGCTGGAATATTCAGCTCATAGCCGATTCCATGGCTTTCGAGAATCATTTTTCCTTCCGAAAGAGAATCTACAGTTCCTTTGATAAATGCAATCATGTTTTTCCTCCAAAGCGCCGTTTTTTTTTTCGAAAGCGAACGCACATTCTATTATAGCAGAACTTTTCTCATCACGCAACGATTAGTCGCTGTCTTTCTTGCATGTCAGATTTTTTCGTCTTATAATATCTTTAGATTCAAAAAAGTTTTTCAAAGGAGACAAAAAACCTTATGCAGATCATAGATTCTACCCCCGCTGCTCTCTCTGCCAATCTTCAGATGTATCTGAGAAACGGCGATGTCTTTTTCGATATTGAGACGACCGGCCTTTCCTGGCGTACCTCGCATCTCTATCTGATTGGTGCGCTGTTCTTTGACCCGGCCGCGGATGCTTTCACACTGCGCCAGTGGTTTCTTGATCGACCGACCGAAGAAAAAGAGATGCTTGTCTCTTTTTTCACGTTTCTTTCCGACGTGAAGCGGCTGGTGCATTTTAATGGAACGACATTTGATCTTCCTTACCTCACACACAAAGCACTGTTTTATCAGATGGAAGATCCGCTTTCGTCAATCGCATCCCTGGATCTTTATCAGGCACTCCGCCCGTTTCAGTCAATCCTGGGACTTTCTTCAATGAAACAGAAAAATGTGGAACAGTATCTCTCATTCCCACGGAAGGATCAACTTAACGGAAAACAGTTGATTTCTGTTTACCACGACTATCTTCAGACACTGGATGAAAAGAAACTGGAACTGCTTTTCCTTCACAATTATGAGGATGTCCTCGGCATGGGTTCTGTTCTGGAACTGCTCGCGCTTCCTGCCCTGTTTCACGGCGATTTTTCTGTCCAGTCGTGTCGTTTTACCGGACAGACACTGGAAGTTTCACTGCAGCCCGAGCGGGAAGTTCCGGTTTTCCTCTCCCGTGTCTGCGCGGATGGTTCTCTTACAGCCTTTGGTTCACGGGTTTCTCTCTCCCTGCAGACGCATACGGCGGAGCTGAAATATTTCTTCCCGGACTATAAGAATTACTATTATCTTCCGCTGGAGGATCAGGCTGTTCACAAGAGCGTTGGCGCGTTTGTCGATCCGGAACACCGTCAGAAAGCAAAGGCTGCCAACTGCTATCAGCGGCGGACCGGTACATTTCTTCCGCAGCAGAAAGAGTTTTTCACCCCGGCCTTCCGCGAGGATTTCAAAAGCCGCCCTTACTATTTTGAGTGGTCCGATGCCTTTCTTTCGCAGGAAGATCTCCTGAAAGAGTATCTCTGTTCCGAGCTTCAGCTCTTTTTCAAAGACGATAGCAAAACCAGAAAATAAAACAGCCGTACACGTTTTTGCATGCACGGCCGTTTTTCCGGGACTGTCCTTTCCAAGCAGTCCTTTATTTTTTCTCTTCTTTCTCTTCTACCTTTTTTTCTTCCTTTTTCAGAGAAGCATGATGCGTTCCCTGCAGATGCGGATAGGCGCGCAGATAACGTTTCGTTGTCAGGCGCATCAGCCAGTTGGTCGGAAGCTGCGGTTTTGTCATCTGGTCAAAGCGCTCCAGCAGCTCTTTAAGATCCGGCATCTTATCACTGCGCACATCAAATCCAAGTGCCGCAAACCGTTCTTTCTGCTCTGCTCCGAACTCGGTCAGGCGTTCCTTCTGCTCTGCTCCGAACTCCATCAGGCGGTTCTTCGACTCGAAAAGCGGATTTCTTCTTCCCTCGGCTTCTTTCCGCTCCTTCTCCAGCTTCTGCATCTGCTCCATTGCCTCAGACAGTGTCTGGCGCTTCTCGGCCAGATATTCTTTCATCTTATCTCTGGAATACTCTGCACGATACTGCTGTACTTTCGCATTCATCTCCTCGGCAAGCTGGTTAAAGCGGGATTTCTGCAGATATTTCAGAAATTCTCCCCACGTTTTCTCCAGACTGCGCATCTTCTGTCCCAGCTGGAATGCTGCGGCTGCGGAAAATCCAAAATCTACCAGATAGCAGACGGTAACAACGGAAACAATGATCTCTCCTGTAGTATCCGAAACAAGATTCACTACTTTCACGGCAATCGGCTGCAGAATATAGAACAGCCCCAGTGTAAAGAATCCCCAGGCAATCGAACTGCTGAGGCAGATCTTTCCCTGAAAATTAAACTTCTGATTGCTGTAGTCCCACCAGTGCGCATGAAAAATGGTCTCCATCAGCACGCCGGTTACATATTCCAGAACCGTCGCTACAATGACACCTCCGAAATACAGTGCCCAGACGTTCGCTTCAAACGGGCGCAGGATCAAGTATACCATAACAGCGCCGGTGCCGTACAGTGTCAGCAGCGGACCATTGACAAAACCGCGGTTGACCAGTTTTTTCTGCCGGATCGATACATAGGAACTCTCCCAGATCCATCCGCAGAAGCTGTACAGCCAGAACCATGCTAGAACGTGGTACAGATCCACACCCAGAATCTTCGTCTCCCACATAAACTTTCATCCCCTTTTTCTTTTCTGGTGCCAAAAACAGGATGATAAGAAAATACCGCAGGCAACAGGTTTCCTGTCTGTTCAGGAAACCCGGTTGTCTACGGCATTCTAATCATCCAACTGCAGCACCTGCAAGTTAAATTATTCTTACTCTTCTACTGGCTCTTCGTTTTCCAGAGCTTTCATGCTCAGAGAGATTTTTTTGTCTTCCTCGTTGAAATCAACTACTTTTGCAGTGATTTCCTGTCCGATTTTCAGTGCATCAGACGGTTTCTCAACATGCTCTCTGGAGATCTGGGAAACATGAAGCAGAGCATCTACGCCCGGCTCAAGCTCAACGAATGCACCAAAGTCAGTCATACGGGCAACACAGCCTTCTACTACGTTGCCTACAGCGTATTTGTCAGCAGCGTTCAGCCACGGATTCTCTTCCGGGAATTTCAAGGAAAGAGCAATCTTGTCGCCGTTGATGTCTTTGATCAGAACTTTTACAGTCTCACCAACTTTGAATACTTTTTTCGGGTTCTCTACGCGGCCCCAGGACATCTCAGAGATGTGAAGCAGTCCGTCAGCTCCGCCCAGATCGATGAATGCGCCGAAATCGGTAACATTCTTAACAGTTCCCTCTACAACATCGCCAACTGCGATGCGTGCGAACAGTTCTTCCTGCAGTTTCTTCTTCTCAGCAACGATGAGCTGTTTGCGGTCACCGATGATGCGTCTTCTTCTCGGGTTGAACTCGGTAATAACGAATTCAATTTCCTGATCTGCATATTTAGACAGATCTTTTTCATATACATCAGATACAAGGCTGGCCGGAATGAATACTCTGGTCTCCTCAACAACTACGGATAATCCTCCGTTCAGTACCTGTGTTACTTTTGCTTTCAGAACTTCATGATTCTCGAATGCTTCCTCGAGTCTCTTGTTGCCTTTTTCAGCAGCAAGTCTCTTGTAAGTAAGAAGGACCTGTCCCTCTCCATCATTTACTTTCAGAACTTTGACTTCCATTTTGTCACCTGGCTGTGCAACGGTGTGAAGATCGATGGAAGAATCGTTGGAATATTCGTTTTTGGTAAGAATACCATCGGCTTTGTATCCGATATTCAGGATAATCTGATCGTCTTTGACATCGATTACAGTACCCTCAACGACTTCTCCGTTTCTGATTGTTTTAAATGATTCATCCAGCATTTGTTCAAAACTCATTTCTGACATTTTTTGAACCTCCTCAATTATTTTATTCGGGGTGGATGCCCCAGCTGTAATACCTACGCGACCAAATGATTGAAAAGGCTTAGATTCCAAATCAACGAGTGTCTCTATAAAGTAAGTATTTTTACATTCTTCTTTACATATCTCATACAGCTTTTGCGTGTTTGAACTATGTCTGCCTCCCACGACAAACATGGCATCAACCTTCCTGGCAATTGCTCTCGCTTCCGTCTGTCTTTCCTCGGTAGCGTTGCAGATAGTCTTTAAAACAGTACTATCATAACTCTTTTTCAAAAAAATTTCAACTAAATCTTTAAATTTGTTGTAATTAAATGTCGTCTGTGCCACAATAGATATTGGTTTTCCATTTTCGGGCACAAAACTTTCCGCTTCTTCGGCGGTATGCATCACGGTAACCGGGCCGCTCGCCCATCCCATGATGCCCTGTACCTCCGGATGATCCGCGCTTCCGATGATGACGACGTGGCGGCCTTTTCTGCCCTCCTCGTCCACAATCCGGTGGATCTTCTTGACAAACGGGCACGTCGCATCTACAATCTTCATGCCGCGCGCTTCGATCTTTTCGCAGACATCCCGCGACACGCCATGCGACCTGATCACAACGGTTCCGCCGGAAAGCCCCTCTAGTTCATCTTCCGAATGGATCACCTGCACGCCGCGGTTTTCGAGATCCTCCACAACCTGTTCGTTGTGAATAATCGGCCCGAAGGTGTAGACCGGCTTTTCACCGCTCTCAATTTCACGGTATACCGTATCGACCGCCCGTTTGACGCCGAAGCAGAAGCCTGCACTTTTTGCAACAGTTACTTCCATCTGTTTTTCTTCTCCTCTTTTCTCTGCCGCGTTTACATGCGCTCGCGGGCAAGGCTTAAGATCTTTTCCACAACCTCATCGATCGTCATTTCAGAGCTGTCAACGAGTACGGCGTCTTCTGCCTGTACCAGCGGGGAATGCTCTCTGTGCATGTCCTGATAATCACGCTCATTGATATCTTCCTCGATTTTCGCAAGATCGGCTGTCTGTCCCTTTTCGGTCAGCTCTTTCCAGCGGCGCAGTGCGCGGACATGGGCACTTGCTGTCAGATAGACTTTCAACGGTGCGTTCGGCAGAACGGCAGTTCCGATATCGCGGCCGTCCATCACAAGATCCGTATTCTCCGCCATCTCCTGCTGCAGCTCCACGAGTTTTTTCCGTACTTCCAGATAGGCGCTTGTCGCGGATGCCATCTTTCCAGCCTCCTCGGTGCGCAGTCTTCCGGTGACATTGACGCCGTTTAAATAAACCTGCTGCTCTCCGTTTTCGTAGGAAATGGAAATTTTCACATCTTTGCAGGCTGCCTCAATTTTTTCCTGCTTTTCCGGTGCAATGCCAAGATCTGAAAAATAGATGCCCATGGCACGGTACATTGCTCCTGTATCAACGTAGACAAACGAAAGCTCCTTTGCCACACGTTTTGCGATTGTACTTTTGCCAGCGCCTGCCGGTCCGTCAATTGCAAGATTAAATCTCATCTTCTCTCTTCCTCCTGAAAATTCTAAAATCTGTGATCCATATTTTATTCCTGTTCTTCCTTTGCCCGGATCTCTTCGGCTGCAGCATGGGCACTTACCCAGGCAATCTGCAGATTGAAGCCGCCGGTCAGTGCATCGAGATCGAGCACTTCTCCTACGAAGTACAGACCTTCTTTTTTCTTTGCCTCCATCGTGCCCGGACGGATCTCTTTCACGGAAACACCACCCTGTGTGATAATTGCTTCACGGAAACCCCGTGTTCCGGTTACTGTAAACGGGAAATGCGTGATCAGCTCTTCAAAGTGCTGACGCTCCGCTTTCGATACGGCATTGACCTGTTTGTACGGGTCGATCCCGCCAAGAGAGAGCATCACCGGAAGCAGTTTCGCCGGGAACAGACTGTTGATCACGTTGCGGAACTGTTTGTTCCGGTTTTCCTCAAATTCACGCAGGATCCGCGCATCCAGCTGTTCTTCCGTGAGTGCCGGCTTCAGGTTCAGATATCCTTTCAGCGGCTGCTGTTCCAGTGCTTTTCCGATGTAGGAGCTCGCAGAAAGCCCCAGCGGGCCGGAAATTCCGAAATGTGTAAACAGCATCTCGCCGAATCCATCGAACAGCGTCTTTTTGCCGTTTTTAATCGTCATCGTCACATTTTTCAGGGAGAGTCCCTGCAGCTCACGGATGTACGCTTCCTCTGTTTCCAGCGGCACCAGCGCCGGGCGGAGCGGAGTGACGGCAAGTCCTGCCTCTTCTGCGAAACGGTAGCCGTCTCCATCCGACCCCGTCGTCTGGTACGACATACCGCCGGTTGCGACAACGACATCATTGTAAAAAAGCTCTTTCCCGTTTTCCAGGCGGATTCCTTTCACGCGGTCTCCTTCGAAAAGAAGCTCTTTTACTTTTGTATTCTTATGCACCTGAACATTTTTCCGTTTCAGTTCCGTCTCCAGCGCGCGGATAATATCCGAGGAGTGATCTGACTCCGGGAAGACACGGTTTCCGCGCTCCACTTTTAAGCGGACACCTGCCGCTTCGAAAAACTCCTGCACCTGGGCGCTGTCAAAGCTGTAGGCGGAGCTGTACAGAAATTTCGGGTTTGTCACCACATTCGTGAAGAACTCTTCTGTCGGGCAGTCGTTTGTCACATTGCAGCGGCCCTTTCCTGTGATAAACAGCTTCTTTCCCAGCTTTTCATTTTTTTCATAGAGATGAATCTCTGTCTTTTCGCCGGCGGCAAGCACGGCGGTCATCATTCCGGCGGCGCCTCCGCCGATTACTGCTGCTTTTCTCATGCTTTCTCCTTTACCGGCAGAGCTGCCTTTTTTCCGCCCATAGGACGTGCATCGTCCAGCCCGTTGATTTCATCGTTGCTGTAAACCTGGTACTCATCCCACAGTTTTTCCATGCTCTCAAGTGTCTTTTTCACATCCGCCTGGCGTTTCATGCAGAGCGCCACGACAAGCGCATTGATTACACTCAAAGGGGCCACCAGAGAATCGACGATCGATGCCATATCGCTCTTGGCAATCAGCGTACAGGCTGCATAAACATTCATCGGTGAATGCACACTGTCTGTGATCGTAATCACCTTCGCTTTGCGGCTGTTCGCAAATTCCAGTGCCTTCATCGTACGCATCGAATACCGCGGGAAGCTGATGCCGATCACCACATCATCCTCCGTGATGCGGATCATCTGCTCGAAAATCTCGCTGGAACTGTTTGTCTGTACCTGGCGCACATCCGGGAAAATCATATGGAAATAGAACGCCAGAAAGCTCGCAAGCGGCGCGCAGCTCCGAATGCCGACAATGTAAATTGTCCGCGCAGAAAGAATCGTATCCGCAGCGCGCTCAAAGGCGCTCCGGTCCACTTCTTCCAGCGTCATCTTGATTTTTTCAATATCCGACTGCAGGACGGTCTCCAGAATTTCTCCCTGCGGCACGCGGCCATACGTAAACTGCATCCGCTGCACTGAATTCAGACGATTCATCACCATCTCCTCCAGTGCGCGCTGGAACTCCGGATATCCCGCGTAGCCAAGCTGCATCGCAAAGCGAACCGTTGTCGATTCGCTGACGCCGACCTGCTGTCCCAGGCGCGCTGCCGTCATCGATACGGCCTGGTCATAATGTGCCGTAATAAAATCTGCCAGCCTCTTCTGTCCTTTGCTCAACTTTCCGTAATTTTGATTCAGACGAATGAGGAGATTCTCGTTCGCTGCCTTCTGCTCTTCTGAAGAAGACTGTTCTTTTTCTTTTTTCATGTTATTTTCTTCCTGATTTGTTTTTCCGATCTGCAAATGCCGTTCGGCATCCACATTTCTTCTTTTGGGGGCATCCTGATTCTTTTTCGGACACACCTCAATCTTTTGAATTATAACACGAATAAATTACTGGCGCAATGGCTGAAAAGCTGAAAAGGAAAGCCGGTGTTCTGCATTCCCTTTTTACGGGGAACACAGAACACCGGCTGATTTTTTTACTCAGATTTTATTTAGACCGGATATGCGCCGTCTTTTTTGTCAGCGGCTGCCGGATCTACTTTTGTCTGCTGTGCTTCACGATATTTGAAGAAGTCTACAGCTACCTGCGGGAACAGAGCATAGGTTAATACATCCTCATCCTGCTGTTTCCACTGCTCGATCTCTTTCTCCAGTTTTGGAAGCTCCGGCTCAAGCAGGTCTGCGTAGCGGCAGGTGATCGGCTCGGTATCGCCGATGCATTTCTTCTGTACTTCCGGATTGAACGGTTTTACAGTTGCACCGTATTTTCCGGCAAGAACGTCTTTTGTCTCTTTCGTTACCATCTTGTAACGCTCGCCCATCAGGACATTGAATACAGCCTGGGTACCAACGATCTGGGAAGACGGAGTAACCAGCGGGCACTCGCCGAGGTCTTTTCTTACGCGCGGTACTTCTTCGAGTACATCGTAGTATTTGTCCTCTGCGTGCTGCTCTTTTAACTGGCTTGTCAGGTTGGAGAGCATACCGCCCGGTACCTGATACAGAAGAGTCTTGATATTTACGCCAAGGTTCTTCGGATTTAAGAGGCCTGTATCGAGCGCTTCGTCTCTCATCGGACGGAAGTAATCTGCGATCTCAGCCAGTTTGTTCTGATCCAGACCAGTATCGTATGGAGTGCCTTTGAAGGTTTCAACCATAACCTCAGTTGCCGGCTGTGAAGTACCCATAGCGAATGGAGACATTGCGGTATCGATGATATCAACACCAGCCTCTACTGCTTTCAGGTACGTCATGGATGCAACACCGGAAGTATAGTGGGTGTGCAGCTGAATCGGAAGATCGGTTGCTTCTTTCAGCGCGGTTACCAGCTCAGTTGCCTTGTACGGAACGAGCAGGCCTGCCATATCTTTAATACAGATGGAATCTGCACCCATCTCTTCGATTCTCTTTGCCATGGTGGTCCAGTAATCCAGGGTATAAGCATCTCCTAAAGTATAGGAAAGTGCTACCTGTGCGTGGCCTTTTTCTTTGTTTGCTGCGCTGACAGCGGTCTGCAGGTTGCGCAGATCGTTCATACAGTCAAAAATACGGATGATGTCGATTCCGTTTGCAATGGATTTCTGTACGAAATACTCTACTACGTCGTCTGCGTACGGACGATATCCCAGGATATTCTGTCCACGGAACAGCATCTGCAGTTTTGTATTTTTGAATCCGTCACGGAGTTTTCTCAGTCTCATCCATGGATCTTCATGCAGAAAACGTAAGGAAGCATCGAAAGTTGCACCTCCCCAGCACTCTACTGCGTGATATCCGATTTTATCCATTTTATCGATGATCGGAAGCATCTGTTCTGTTGTCATTCTCGTCGCGATCAGGGACTGATGTGCATCACGCAGAACAGTTTCCATAATCTTGACAGGTTTCTTTTCTACTGCCATTTCTATCCTCCTAAATTAAGTGTTTCTCACTTTTGTTTGTCTTAAGAAGTTATACACCGAAGATCGCCATGAAGGTACCGGCCGCTACGGCTGTACCGATAACACCGGCTACATTCGGTCCCATTGCATGCATCAGCAGGAAGTTCGTCGGATCTGCCTCCGCACCGACTTTCTGGGATACACGGGCTGCCATAGGTACCGCAGATACACCTGCAGAACCGATCAGCGGGTTGATTCTTCCGTGGGTTGCCTTGCACAGTACCTTTCCTAACAGGACACCGCCTGCGGTACCGAATACGAATGCGATCAGACCCAGGGCAACGATCTTTAAGGTGCTGACATTTAAGAATGCCTCAGCACTTGTGGATGCACCAACGGAAGTACCAAGAAGGATAACTACAATGTACATCATGGCATTGGAAGCTGTCTCCTGGAGCTGTTTTACAACGCCGCACTCACGGAACAGGTTACCAAGCATCAGCATACCTACCAGCGGAGCGGTAGATGGAAGGATCATGCAGACAACGATGGTGATAACAATCGGGAACAGGATCTTCTCGAGTTTGGATACGGAACGAAGCTGCTCCATTTTGATTTTACGCTCTTTCTCTGTAGTCAGAAGCTTCATGACCGGCGGCTGGATGATCGGCACCAGTGACATATAGGAATATGCTGCTACGGCGATCGGTCCCATCAGATGCTGCTGTCCGAGTTTATTCAGAAGGAAAATAGAAGTCGGGCCGTCGGCACCGCCGATGATGGAGATAGCAGCTGCCTCTCTTCCATTGAATCCCATGAAAATAGCGAAGAAGTATGCCAGATAGATACCAAGCTGTGCTGCTGCACCCATGATAAAGCTGATCGGGTTTGCAATCAGCGGACCGAAGTCTGTCATCGCACCTACACCCATGAAGATCAGGGACGGAAGGATACTCCACTCGTCCAGAGTAAAGAAATAGTAGAACAGACCGCCCGCATGCTCAAGACCCTGTACGTCGGTATAAGGCTCAGCCATGATGTCCGGGTAAATGTTTACAAGCAGCATACCGAATGCGATCGGTACAAGAAGCAACGGCTCAAATTCATGCTTAATCGCAAGATACAAGAAGAAGCAAGCCACTGCGATCATAACGTAATTGCCCCAGTCCAGATTAAAAAACGCCGTCTGGTGAAGCAGGTTGTTTAAAGTTTCAGTAATCATTTTTTCACCTCCGGTTTTTTCTTACAACGGGCATTAGTTCATGGTTGCAAGAACGTCACCGGATTCTACTGCATCGCCTACTGCTACATTGATGGTTGCTACTGTGCCATCCTGCGGTGCTACAACCGGGATTTCCATCTTCATGGCTTCCAGTACAAGAACAGCATCTCCTGCTTTTACAGCGGTGCCTGCTGCTGCTTCGATTTTGCAGATTTTACCAGGTACAGAAGCAGTAACCTCTACGCTGCCTGCTGCGCCTGCCGGAGCTGCTGCTTTCGGTGCTGCCGGTGCTGCTTTTGGTGCCGGTGCTGCTTTTGCTGCGCTGACAACTGGAGCTGCGCCTGCTGTGGTTCCTTCTTCTACAGTTACGTTATATACATTTCCGTTTACGGTAATGGTGTAGTTTTTCATTGAAAATTTCCTCCTTAAGCTCTTTTGCCTTTTCTGCGGATCGGACGTGCAACATAAGCATCTCCGGATGCAGAAGCCATATCTTCTTCATACATGGCGATTGCAGCTGTAATAACAGCCTGCAGCTCCATATCGTCTGCTTCCGGTGCTGTCTCTTCAACAACCGGTGCTGCGACAGCCTTTGGTGCTTCCTGTACAGGTGCTGCCGGTGCTTTTTTCTTCTTCTTGTCTCCCAAAATGTAATCAAACGAAGAAATAACGAAAATCAGGAAAATCAGCATAACAAATACGGTACCGATTCCGATGATGGTGTTCATGCCGGCCTGGCCGATCAGAACGCCCTTTGACTCCTCAACGGTGATGGTGAGGTCGGTCGGAACTGGTGTTCCGGTGCTGATGTTCCAGAATACGCGGACAATACCAGGATTTTTTTCAAATTCACCCGGAATTGTGCAGGTTACAAAATCTCCGTCTACTTCGAGAGTACCGTCTTCCAGGCTTTTTACCTCTCCGAGGTCAGCCTTTGCCTCTTCCCATGCCTCAGCTGCTCTTGCATAGAACTGCTGGTCGGAAGCTTCCATATTGGCAAGATCGTCATCGCTGTAGGTCATCAGGCTCTGTCCTACCCACTGAACACTGGAGGAGAGCAGAGAATCTACCGTAGATGCCTCAACCGGTGAATAAGCCGGTGTAGATGCCGCATCCGCAAAAACAGGAGCTACGGTCACAACCATGGTGCAGGCTGCGGTAAGGACGAGACTTACTAATTTTTTCCAGTTCTTTCTCATCGTATGCCACCTTCCTTAGACTGTTCCGTGTTTTCTGTCCGGTCTGTCTTCTCTCTTGGTATACAGCATCTCGAATGCGCCGATAACATATTTTCTGGTGTCTTCCGGCTCGATGATGGTGTCCACATAGCCTCTTCTGGCTGCGGAAGTTACATTGTTCTGAAGGGTTGCATATTCAGCTGCTTTCTCGTTGATGGTAGCAGCGTCAGATCCTTCGTACATGATCTTTGCTGCAGATTTTGCATCCATCATTCCGATTTCTGCGTTCGGCCATGCAAATACCATGTCTGCTCCGATGGATTTGCTGTTCATGACAACGTATGCGCTTCCGTATGCTTTGCCGACAACAACGTTTACTTTCGGAACGGTTGCGTTTGCGAAAGCTGCGGTCAGGGCTGCTGCGTTCTTAGCCATGGTTCTCTCAGAGCATTTGGTTGCCTTGAATCCGGTTACGTTTGTGATGGTAAGTACCGGGATGCAGAAAGCATCGCAGAAGTTTACGAAATCTGCTGCTTTTTTGGCCCCTCTTGCGCTTAAGGTTCCATCCATTTTCTCTTTTACAGTTCCGTCCTCGCCGTAGATTTCAGAGCGGTTTGCAACTGCTCCTACGGTTGCTCCGTTTAACTGGATGAATGCGGTTACAACATCTTTTCCGTAAGCGGCTTTGGTCTCAAAATAGATGCCGTTGTCGCTGAGCTGGGAAAGAAGGATTCCGGT
The DNA here is from genome assembly GCF_027667425.1 of Fusicatenibacter saccharivorans. Lineage (NCBI taxonomy): Bacteria > Bacillati > Bacillota > Clostridia > Lachnospirales > Lachnospiraceae > Fusicatenibacter > Fusicatenibacter saccharivorans. Next base: position 293,255 of record NZ_JAQEGR010000001.1, on the reverse strand, counting down.
ATCGCCTGCGCAGTTTGCAAGGTCTGCACATGCACGGTTCAGATCATCCTCGCACTCGGTGTATGCTTCGTCCTCGTTGTTTGCCGGAAGCATAGATACCAGGTTTCTGATCTGTCCGAGGATTTCTTCCTCGGTTCCAGCAAAGTCAACAAGACCTGCTTCTTCGCCCTGGAAATCTGCGGATGCGGTATCACATTTGGATACGTGGTTTCCGTCCAGTGCGTTCGGGGAGTTTACGAAAAGTTTTCCGTTTTTAGACTCCATGAACGTGAAGTCTGTCATAGCCGGGATGAGTGCCATACCGCCGCCGCAGGTACCAAATACTGCTGTGATCTGTGGAATCACGCCGGATGCCATTGCCTGCGCCATATAGATTTCGCCGAAACCGTTCAGAGCATCAGTTGCCTCCTGCAGACGCATACCGGCACAGTCTACCAGTCCGATGACCGGAGCACCTGTTTTCTGTGCAAACTCATACAGTCTCGCGATTTTTTTTGCATGCATTTCGCCGATGGTACCGCCCATCACAGACGCATCCTGGCTGTATACGTATACCAGGCTGCCGTTGATCACACCGTAACCAGTAATTACACCATCGGATGGTGTCTCCATGCCGGCCATGTTGAAATCTGTGCTTCTGGCAGTAACCTGTCCGCCGATTTCCACAAAGCTGTTTTCATCCAGCAAAGAGGCGATTCTTGTGCTCGCTAAACTTTGTGCTGTGTTACTCATTCTTCAAACCTCCATCTTTCTATTTTCATTATAAAATTTTAAACAAATTTTATACAAGTCTATCATATCTGTTTTTTCGTTTTTTTTCAATACTTTTTCTCACCTTTTTGACAGAAAATAGACAGAAAAATTTCAGATTTTTCCTATTATAAATGGAAGGTCAAACTTGATTTTTCCCGGCCTTTCCTTTTTCAAAAAGTCCTGTTTTCTTTCCGCATCGTACAAAAAAGCCGCCCGGCGGCGGCTTTTCTTACACGTTTTTCCTTCGGTTTAATATAGTTCAATGTGAACCGGAATTCCATTCTCATACTGCATCGCCGGTTCGCCAAGAATCAGCGGACGAAGATACGCCATCATCTCCTCGGTCACATCATGACCATCTTCTGTAATCCAGGAAAGCGGCACTTTCTTTTCTTTATTTGCCACTTCCGATACCGGAACGGAGGTATACTCCACGCGGTAAGGATCCGCGGAGATTCTTCGGATCGATGCCATCTGTCCTCCCTGTTTTTCCAGTGCACACTGGCAGGCTTTCATGCCGAGCATACGGGACTCCTCAAGATCGGTCGCACTCGCAAGATGAGCCGCGCACCGCTGCATCAGGTTCAGTTCAATCGATCTTACCTTACAGCCGATACGGTCACGCACCAGCTCTTCGAGTACTTTTGCAGAACCTGCAATGTAGCTGTGCCCAAACTGATCCTGTGCATCGCTCTGCACCTGCTCAGAAACATAGCGGCCCTCGCTGTCATGGATGCCCTCGCTGATTGCAACCAGAACACTGTCCTTCTGTTCCAGTTTTTCCTGCACATCCTTTAAAAACTGTTCGGTGTCAAAGACCGGCTCGCAAAGATAGATCAGGCTCGGCCCTTCTCCGCCGTTGACACGGGACAGTGCAGACGCTGCCGTCAGCCATCCTGCGTTTCTTCCCATGACCTCCACGATGGTCACAGCCTTCTTTTCATATACATGGCAGTCTCTCTCCAGCTCTGCAAAGGTTGCTGCCAGATATTTTGCCGCAGATCCAAAGCCCGGGCAGTGATCCGTTTCGACAAGATCATTGTCAATCGTCTTTGGCGCCCCGACAACAAACACATCGTCCACACCGTTTTCTTTGCAGTACTTTGACATCTTGTCTACGGTATCCATCGAATCATTTCCGCCGATATAAATAAAATAACGGATCTCATGTCTGCGAAAAATTTGAAGTATTTCTTCAAAATCCTCCTTGTTTTCTTCCGGATCGCCCAGTTTATAACGACAGGAGCCAAGCGCTGCTGCCGGGGTCTGCATCAGAAGAGAGATTTTTTCTGCTGAATCCAGTTTTTTTCCAAGATCAAGAAATTTTTCTGCAAGCACGCCTTCAATTCCATTTACCGCACCATAAATATGATCTACTTTTCCGGACAGTACAGCACAGGAAACAACTCCTGCCACCGTTGCATTGATCGCCGCGGTCGGTCCGCCAGACTGCGCTACTAACAGATTTCGCATATGATTTTCCTCCATCTATTCCCACTACTTTCTAAAAGTTTTTCACGAAATCACTTTCGCTTCGTCCTATAGCGTACCATATTTTTTTTCTTCCGTACACCCTGTTTTGCGTTTCCGGGAAAAGCCTGTAGACTTTCACAACGGATTGCAAAGTTTTTCGTTTTTTTCTTGCAGGATTGCCCTTAAAAAGCTATAATAGAAGCAATGTCCACGAAAAGGACGCAGAAAAATATACGTTTCATCAACAAAAAAACTGGAGGTTTTTTTCATGCAGACCAAGCAAGATGGCCGTCTCGGCACCGAAAAAATCGGGAAACTGATGCTCGAACTGGCCCTTCCCTCTGTCCTCGCACAGATTGTAAATGTACTATATAACATTGTAGACCGCATTTATATCGGCCGGATTCCTGATGTTGGTTCCCTGGCACTGACCGGTGTCGGCGTCACGTTTCCGATTATCACAATCATCTCCGCCTTTGCCGGATTCGCAAGTGGAGGCGGTGCTCCTCTTGCCGCCATCGCACTCGGACAGAAAAACCGGGACCGCGCAGAAAAAATTCTTGGAAGCTCCACTTCCCTGCTGCTCTTTTTCTCCGTGTGTCTGATGGCGTTTTTCTTTTTCTTTCAGACACCGCTTCTGTACCTTTTTGGTGCAAGCAGTAACACAATCCGATACGCTTCCACGTATATTTCCATTTATCTTGTCGGAACCGTATTTGTCGAGCTGGCTGTCGGATTGAATACTTTTATCAGCTGTCAGGGACACGCACGCACGGCCATGTGCTCCGTTCTCATTGGCGCTGTTATCAACATTGGTCTTGACCCGGTTTTCATCTTCGTTCTTCATATGGGTGTTTCCGGGGCCGCACTTGCTACCATTCTCTCCCAGGCTTTAAGTGCTGCATGGGTTCTTCGGTTTCTTACCTCAAAAAAATCAGGTGTCCGCCTTTCTCTTCGCACCATGAAACCGGATTTTTCCATTTTAGGCTCTGTCATGGCACTCGGCATCTCACCATTTATCATGTCTGCAACGGAAAGTGCCATCACAATCGTCATGAACCACGGGCTACAGACGTACGGCGGCGACCTCTATGTCGGCTCGATGACAATTCTCCAGTCGGTGCTGCAGCTGATTTTCGTACCGGTCAACGGCTTTACGAACGGTGTACAGCCGATCATCAGCTACAACTTTGGTGCAGGCCAGTTTGACCGTGTCCGCCAGACAATCCGGCGCATGATCGCCATTACTTTTACTGCCGCTTTCGTCTACGTTGTATTCGCAATGCTTCGTCCGGCTCTTTTTGCCGGTCTTTTCACGACTGACCCGGAACTGATTGTCATCGTAGAGAAGGTACTTCCGGTTTACATTGCCGGCATGGCAATTTTCGGACTGCAGAGCGGCGTACAGAGTTCCTTCCTCGGTCTTGGCCAGGCGAAGATTTCTCTTTTTATTGCACTGCTTCGAAAAGTCATCCTTCTGATTCCGCTTGCACTCATTCTGCCGCATTTCTTCGGTGTCATGGGCGTTTACTATGCAGAACCGATCGCTGATGTATGTTCTGTTATCACTGCCGTTACGCTGTTTCTCTGCAATATCCGGAAAATTCTTTCAACAGAAACACTTGCAAAAGTGACTCATACCGAAGAATGACAAAAGAGGCGCTCTGCGACCTTTTCCATGCACCACCCATAATCAATTTTCTCGATCGTTTCGGCTGCATAGACGGGATATTCCGCGAGAAGAATCCCGTCGATCGAATACGTAACCGAACCGACCTTTTCTCCTTTCTTTACCGGGGCTTTCAAAAGCTCCGGTAAAAAAATGTCTTTTTCCGGTATTTCTGTCTCTTTCAGAAGAGCGGGAAGCGAGCGCGCCGGATCAAGCGCCGGGCTTGTAAGGGTAAGGCGGGCGCTGCTTTTTACCTGCAGCATCCCGTCGTAAACACCGTCTGCTACTTCAATCTGCCCTGGGTTCCAGCTATGGTCCAGCACGTCACGATACATATACGATTCCAGCCCGTAGTTTAAAAGCTTTGCGGCATCCGCCCATTTATAGTTTTTATGGCTGGGCCATCCGCACGCAAGCAACGACACAATCAGACGCTTTCCATCCCGCTCCAGCGCACCGGTATAACAGTAACCGGCTTTTGCCGTGAAGCCGGTTTTTCCCGAAACAGCTCCATCCATCTGATCCAGCAGTGCGTTGTGATTATAGCAGTTGAACATGTTTTTCTTTTCCAGATCCCAGAAGGTATAGGACCGCGTCTGCGTCACTGCGAGAAACTGGGCGGCTTTCGGTGAAATCCAGACACAGTATCGCATGATCCGTGCCAGATCAGCTGCTGTCGTGTGGTGATCTCCGCCTGCGTCAGAAGCATCGAGACCGTTCGGCGTCACAAAATGCGTATCTGTGCAGCCGATTGCTGCGGCTTTTTCATTCATAAGCGATGCAAATTCCTCTACACTTCCGCCGATGGTCTCTGCAATCATTACCGCCGCGTCGTTATGCGATTCCAGCATCAGGGAATACAGAAGATCGCCAAGCAGAAACTGTTCTCCCTCCCTCACACCGAGATGTACTTTCGGCGCTGCGGCTGCTTTAGCCGATGCAGTTGCGACCGTCTGCTCTTGTCCGTTTTCCAGTGCCAGAATGCATGTCATGATTTTCGTTGTGCTCGCCATTGCCATAGGATCTGTCTCGCGTTTTCCGAACAGCACACGGCCGGTATCGCCATCCATCAGGCATGCCGCCGTTGCAAACAGCTGATTCGGCTCGCTCTCCTGCTCTGTCGCAGTCACGGACACACTTCCCAAAAACAGAAGCAGGATTCCCAGGAAAAAACCTGTCTTGTTTCTTCTTTTTCTGTTCAAAATCAGATCCCCCTTGTGTTTTTTCTCTTTAAAAACGGAAAAGCCGGACGCTCTTTTGGGACCGGCTTTTTGTCTGCTTCTTCTTCATTATATGAGGTTTCCTGTAAAATCATGGTAAAATTTCACAAAGTTATTGACACTGCGATCCATATCATGTATAATTCCCCATGTTTGTATAGAATTACTAAACTTTTTGTTTATTTTTACTGAGATTTCCTGAGAATCCGTATTCAGCAAAAGGATCCCGGGAAAGACTTTGGATGCAGAAAGGATTTTTTATGGAAATCGGAAAAAAAATCAGGGAACTGCGGATGTGGAAAGGGCTGACGCAGGAGGAACTGGCAGATCGGAGCGAGCTGTCAAAGGGATTTATTTCCCAGCTTGAAAACGATGTGACCTCTCCCTCGATCGCCACGCTGGTTGATGTTCTTACCTGCCTTGGAACGGATCTAAAAACGTTTTTCGGCGAAGAGCAGGACAATCAGGTTGTCTTTTGCGAAGAAGATTACTTTGTAAAGACCGCTGAAGCGCAGGGCAACGAGATCGCATGGATCGTTCCGAATGCACAGAAAAACAGGATGGAGCCAATCCGGCTGACGCTGCAAAGCGGCGCGTGCACCGAGATTGATTCACCGCATGAAGGCGAGGAATTCGGCTATGTACTTTCCGGCCGTATTCTCCTTCATCTTGGAGATGAATGCCACAAAGTGAAGAAAGGGGAAAGCTTCTACTATCCCGCTTCCTGTAATCACTATCTGGAAAATCCGGGTAAAACGCCGGCCATCATTCTCTGGGTCAGTTCACCGCCTTATTTTTAGATTTTTTACACCGCGTGATTTTCACGAGAAACGGTGTTCCAAATTTCACAACCCGAAAGGAGCATATTACACATGAGTACCAAATTACTTGATCTGGTCAACATCACAAAATCGTACGACGGAGTTACCATTCTGGATGATCTGAATCTTTATATCCGTGAAAACGAATTTCTTACCCTCCTTGGCCCGAGCGGCTGCGGAAAAACAACTACATTACGTATCCTCGGCGGTTTTGAGACACCGGATACCGGAAAGGTTTTATTTAACGGACAGGATATCACCCAGCTTCCGCCAAACAAACGCCAGCTAAACACGGTGTTCCAGAAATATGCTCTTTTCACGCATATGACAATTGCGGAAAACATTGCTTTCGGGCTGAAAATCAAAGGAAAATCCAAAGCATATATCAATGACAAAATCAAATACGCATTAAAACTTGTTAACCTTGAGGGTTACGAAAACCGCTCCCCGGCGCTTCTCTCCGGCGGCCAGCAGCAGCGAATCGCCATTGCGCGCGCGATTGTCAACGAACCGAAAGTTCTCCTTCTGGATGAGCCGCTCGGCGCACTTGACTTAAAGCTCCGCCAGGACATGCAGTACGAGTTGATCCGTCTGAAAAACGAACTTGGCATCACCTTTGTCTATGTCACCCACGATCAGGAAGAGGCGCTTACCATGTCGGACACGATCGTTGTCATGAACCAGGGTTATATCCAGCAGATCGGCACACCGGAAGACATCTACAATGAACCGCAGAACGCATTCGTTGCAGACTTCATCGGTGACAGCAACATTCTCGACGGCATCATGATTGAGGACCGTCTCGTCGAGATTCTCGGTGCGAAGTTCGAGTGCGTTGATGTCGGATTCGGCAAAAACAAACCGGTCGACGTTGTGATCCGCCCGGAGGATATTGATCTTGTGAAACCGGAGGAAGGTACCATCCGCGGACGTGTCACCCATCTGATTTTCAAAGGTGTTCACTATGAGATGGAGGTTACGGTGAACGGTTTTGAGCTTCTCGTTCACTCTACCGATCTGTTCCCGGTCGGACAGGAAGTCGGCATCCATGTCGATCCATTTGATATCCAGATCATGAACAAACCGGAATCCGAAGATGAGGAGGCGGCAGCCATTGAAGAGTAATAAATTAAAGAAATGGCTGGCAGCACCTTATGCCGTCTGGGCTGTTGGTTTCATCATCATCCCGCTGATCCTGATTCTCTACTATGCGTTCACCGGGGAAGAAGGCGGCTTTACCCTTTCGAATTTTGCCTACGTTGCAACGAAGGAAAACATCAAGGCACTTGGCCTGGCTCTGTGGCTCTCACTCCTTAGCACAGTACTCTGTCTTGTCCTTGCCTATCCGCTTGCCATGATTCTGGCAAACCGGAATGTCAACCAGACCAGCTTTATTGTGCTGATCTTCATTCTCCCGATGTGGATGAACTTTCTGCTCCGTACGCTTGCATGGCAGACACTGCTTGAGAAAAACGGCGTCATCAACAGCATTCTCTCGTTTTTCCATCTGCCCGGCATTTCCATCATCAACACACCGGGAGCGATCATTCTCGGTATGGTGTACAACTTCCTGCCGTTTATGGTTCTGCCGATCTACAATGTTCTGATTAAGATCGACCGTGATGTCATCAACGCAGCAAGGGACCTCGGAGCAAACAGTGTGCAGACGTTTCTGAAAGTAACGCTGCCACTCACCACGCCGGGTATCGTAAGCGGTATTACCATGGTATTCATCCCGGCGCTTACAACCTTTGTTATTTCCGACCTGCTCGGCGGAAGCAAGATCCTTCTGATCGGAAACGTCATCGAGCAGGAGTTCAAACAGACCAACAACTGGAATGCCGGAAGTGCACTCTCCACAGTCCTGATGATCTTCATCATCCTGTCGATGGTTCTGATGAACAAATACGATAAAGACGGGGAGGGAACGGCATTTTGAGAAAGAAACTGGAAAAAATTTACATGGCGCTCATCTTTATTCTTCTGTATGCGCCGATTGTCACCCTTGTGGTGCTCTCCTTTAATGCATCAAAAACGCGTGCCAAATGGGGCGGCTTTACGCTGCACTGGTACCGTTCACTGTTTGCCAATACAGAGATCATGAACGCGCTGTATACAACGTTAATCATTGCGCTTCTTGCCTCTGCGATTGCAACCATCCTTGGAACGCTTGCGTGCATCGGCATCAACAGCATGTCAAAAAAAAGCCGGACGCTTTTCATGGGTATTACGAACATCCCGATGCTGAACGGTGAGATCGTTATGGGAATCTCGCTGATGCTGCTCTTTATCATCTGCCGCATTCAGCTTGGATTCGGCACGATTCTGATGGCGCATATCACGTTCAATGTTCCTTATGTTATTTTGAGCGTTATGCCGAAATTAAAGCAGACGAACAAATCAACGTACGAGGCAGCCCTCGACCTTGGCGCTTCCCCTCTGTACGCGTTTTGGAAAGTCATCTTCCCGGACATCATGCCGGGTGTTGTTTCAGGCTTTCTGCTCTCCTTTACCATGTCCCTCGATGATTTCGTTATCACCTACTTCACCAAGGGACCGGGCGTTGATACGCTCTCCACAAAGATTTATGCCGAAGTCCGCAAGGGAATCAAGCCGGAGATGTACTCGCTCTCCACAATTCTTTTTGTCACCGTACTGCTTCTGCTGCTCCTTGTGAATGTGAATCCTTCTCCGAAGGAAGAAAAAGAGGAGGCAAAAGAGCGCGAGGCTATGGCGAAGAAGGGCATCCGTTTCCGCATCACGAAACGTGTGGTCTTCCGCCGGATTCTTCCGATCGCCATGGTGCTTGTCATCGGCGGCGGCGGTATTTACTACGGAAGCCAGAATGCTTCAGCCGGCGGCTCCCAGCAGCTGATTGTGTACAATTGGGGCGAATATATGGATTCTGATGTCATCGATATCTTTGAGGAAGAAACCGGTATCCACGTTGTTTACGAGGAGTATGAGACGAACGAAATCATGTATCCGAAGATCAAATCCGGTGCGATTTCCTACGATCTTGTCTGCCCGTCCGACTATATGATTCAGAAGATGATCCAGAACGATCTGCTGCAGCCGATCAACTTTGACCATATTCCGAACGCTTCCAACATTGGAGATATGTACTACGAGACTTCCGAGCAGTTCGACCCGGGCAATCTCTACTCGATCCCGTACTGCTGGGGAACAGTTGGTATTCTGTACAACAAAAAAATGGTAAGCGAGCCGATCGACTCCTGGTCTGTTCTGTGGGATACCAATTACCGCGACAGCATTCTGATGCAGGACAGCGTGCGCGATGCGTTTGCTGTTGCTTTAAAGGATCTGGGATACTCCTTAAACTCCACCAATATCAAGGAGCTGACGGAGGCGAAGGATCTGCTTGTGACACAGAAACCTCTCGTGCAGGCGTACGTTGTGGATCAGGTGCGTGACAAGATGATCGGAAATGAGGCGGCTATCGGCGTTATTTACTCCGGTGAAGCTATCTACACGAAGCGTGAAAACCCGGATCTGGAATACGTTGTTCCAAAAGAAGGCTCCAACGTCTGGATCGATTCCTGGTGCATTCCAAAAGATGCGCAGCATGTCGAGAACGCAGAGAAATTCCTGAATTTCCTCTGCCGGCCGGACATCGCACTGAAAAACTTTGAGTATATTACCTACTCTACGCCGAATGATGCGGCGCGTGAACTGATTGAGGATGACGATATCCGAAACAGTGAAATCGCCTTCCCGGATGAGGAAACGCTTGCACGGTGCGAAACCTTTACGTATCTTGGCGATGATGCCGATGAGGTTTACAACCAGCTGTGGCGTGAAGTAAAATCAAATTAAAGATCTGCTTTCGGACAAAAAAAGATCCCGGTCAGGAATTCTTAGGAAAGATTCCTGCCGGGATTTTTCTATTCTTACTGTTGCTCTCAAAAGTCTGTTTTAATCAAAATTGTGGTCAAAGCGCGGGGAAAGCGTTCCGTTTCCATGGAGCACTTCATCCAGCTTTACAAGTTCCTGCGGCGCCTCTGCAAGCGCTCTTTCGTACAGGTGGACAAGATTCCGTGTGCCCGCTTCGCATTCCTTCTGAGGCCTTCCAGGCATCACACGGCCGCCCATCGAATCATAGCAGCCGACCAGTTTCATCGCTCCAAGAAGAAGGCTTCTTACCGCACTGCTGCGGCAGATCGTGATTCTCGTCCAGAGCTTCATGCCCTTCAGGCATTCGACAATTTCTGTTTCCCCGATTTCCGGAAAACAGCGGTGGATGACCTTGTTGCCGTCGGTGTGCGGGCAGATCGGCGATGCCGGACGGTATACGAGCGGATCGAGGCCGTCCTCCAGCATGAAGTACTGGTCAAGGCTCGTCTCAATCTTTGCATGGGAAATTCCAGTGTGATCCACAAATTTCCCGATATACGGATGACACGTCGAATCGAGAAGGTAATGGCAGGCAAAGCCTAACAGATACGCTTCCATCGCCTCTGACGGGCTCTGCTGATACTTTTTCACCTCATCCTCGAACAGAACGGAAGCCGTCTGCTCATGCAGAAGCGTTCCGTAATCAGACACACGGTTTTTCGAGAACGGATGGTAATAAAAGAAGATATCCGGCCCGTGCAGTCCGATCAGATACAATTTTTTGTTTTCTCGAATGATCTTTTTCAAATTTGCCGGAAGCTGTTCATAGACTTCTCTTCCGAACCTGTCGTGTGCGTACGTAGTAGGCATATCGGTATCTCCCTTCTTTTTTCTCCTGCCGGATCAGACATCCAGCTTGATCTGCATTTCCTCTTCCACTTCTGCGCGGAAGTCCTCCATCTTGACCGGACTGATCTCCGGCAGATTGTCGGTGGAATCGACGCCGAAGTTCCGCAGGAATTCTTCGGTCGTGCCGAACACAATCGGGCGGCCCGGCGCGTCGAGGCGGCCAAGCTCCTGCACCAGATTGTACTCCACCAGTTTGTTGACCGCGTGATCGCTCTTGACGCCGCGGATCTTGTCGATCTCCTGCTTCGTGACCGGCTGCTTGTAGGCAATGATCGAGAGAGTCTCCATCATGACGTCGGTCAGAACCGCCTTCTTCGGCTGCATGGCGATGTTGACAAGATAATCATAATATTCCTGTTTCGTGCACATCTGATACGCATTTTCAAGCTCCACGATGTGGATGCCGCGGTCTTTCGTATTATATTTTTCCATCATATGGTTCAGAATCCTGCGGGTCGTCTCCGTGTCATGGCCGATCGCTTTTGCAATCCTTCCCAGCTCCACGGAATCTCCCATCGCAAAAAGGACTGCCTCGATGGCCGCTTCCGCCTCCTCGACCGAAGAGGGGCGTCTTGCCTCACCCAGGGCAGTTTCTTTATTCCTGTTCTGTTCTTCCATCTGTCTTGTCCTCACTGTCTGTCTCGTCTGTATACGGCACAACTACGGTGTCTTCATCCTCCAGGGATTCAATCAGGATATCCCCGAAAAGCTCCTCCTGGCTGATCCGGATTTTGCCGGTTTTCATCAGCTCCAGGATTGCAAGGAAGGTGACAATCACATGCACCTTGCCCGGCTGGGATTCCAAAAGGTCGCGGAAGCTGAAGCGGCGTTTTTTAACAGCAAACTGCTCGACATACGTCATCTTGTCCGGCAGGCTGACCTCTTCTTTTTCGATCTTTCCGAACTTGCTTCGGATCGGGTCGATCTTGTCCTCCTGGCGCTTTAAAATCATTTTATAGATCGTATGGAGCTTCGCGAGAGAAATCTGCGAGAGGAGCTCGGAGGTGTCGACCGGCGTCCTGTACTCCAGCACTTCTCTTGGAAGCGTCGGTTCCTTGTACACGGAACGGCTCGCCTCGTTCATGCGGTCACGCAGCTCGTACGACATGTACTTGTACATTTTGTACTCTAAAAGCTGCTGCACCAGCTCGGCTCTCGGGTCCTCTTCCTCGCCTTCCTCATTCACTTCTTTCGGAAGCAGCATGCGGCATTTGATATCCAGAAGCGTCGCCGCCATGACCATGAACTCACTCATGATGTCGAGGTCTTCCCGCTCCATCTGATGAATGTATTCCAGATACTGGTCCGTAATCTCTACAATGGGGATATCGTAAATATCTATTTTATTTTTATCGATCAGGTGAAGAAGAAGGTCCAGCGGTCCTTCAAACACCGGAAGCTTTACTGGTATCGCCATGTGCTCTGTTCTCCCTTACGGTTTCCCGATATCTGTAATAATCAATTCTCTTCTGTTCCAGATGCGGACCGGAATGGTGTGTTCGCCCGTTCCTGCACTGATGATCTGGCAGGTGCCGCCCGTCAGGAACAGCCCGCGGCAGTTTTTCGAAAAAAGGCGGAAATCCGGTGTCACAAGCCCCCGGTGCGCGCCAAGGCCCACCACGCCGCCGTGATAATGGCCGGAAAGCGTCAGATCGGCTCCATATGATGCATAGGAGCTGAGGTAGGCAGGGTGATGCGCCAGCAGAATGCCGTAGCGCGCCGGATCCGGTTTTCCAAGGTGGTCTGTCAGTTCCGAAACCGGCAGCGGTCCGCGGTAAAAGCGGTTGTAATAGGTGCGGTCCATGGCATAGCCGTAGATCCGGACCGGACAGCCGCTGATGGTAAGATCCGCCGTCTCATTTTCCAGATAGCAGATTCCTGCCTTTTTCAGGCGCTCCCGGAGCTTTTCATACAGATCACCGTACTGTTCCGGATACAGCTTCAGACGGTATTCGTGGTTTCCGCAGCCATAGATTACCTGGTATTCCTCCGCAAGACGTTCCGCGAAACTCAGACCCGGGTCGAGGTTCTCCCCCGGCTTTGCCACAATCTGGTCCCCGCCGATGATGACAAGATCCGGAGCCGCCTCATCGATGACTGCCTTTAACACCGTGTTGTCCGGGCCAAACTCCATATTGTGAAGATCACTGATAAACGCCAGACGAAAACCGTTTCCTTCCAGAAATTTTCCGTTTGACGAAAGTTTGTAATAGGTCGTTGTAAATTTTCTCATACCGTTCATTATACTTGATTTTTCGGTGTATGACAACCCGTTTTCCCTGCTGTTTATAAGCCCAGTGCCTGTTTTGCCAGCTGATCGGCTTTTTCGTTGTAGGTGACGCCGGTGTGGCCCTTTACTTTGCAGAAGCGGATCGCAACTTTGGCCGATGCCAGATCGTAAAAATTCCGGTAATCGATGGTTCCCTGTTTTTTCGCCTGCCATTCTCTCGTACACCAGCTTGCGATTCCCTGGTAATCGTGATAGATGGCCAGCTCCGGAATATCATGTGTCAGGCAGTAAGCCATGGCCAGCTCTGCGCCCTTGATCTCGCCTGCTACATTCCGCATGGAGACGAGATCCGGGTCGCTGTAGTCTTCTGCAAGATTCAGCTCTTTTCCGTCCAGGAAGAGGACCACACCGCAGGAGAACTTTCCGAGCGCATGCTGATAGCTTCCATCCACGTATGCGACGGCGCTCCTGCCGACACCGGCGTATTCCGGGTCTTCGCATGGTTTTTCCGCCAGAATCAGGTGTTCCCAGTCCCAAGAAGAAGGATCGGGTGCTGCCGTGCTCTGTACTGCCTTTCGTTCCGGGGCAGCGAAATACGTTCCGATTGTTTCCCGCAGCAATGGTTCCAGCATTTTACCGCCGCCCAGAAAGGCCTCTGCCTCCTCCAGACGCTCAAATCCCTTGTAAATTGCGCCAGGATAACCGTGTACCTGCGCTTTGCACGCATCCCATGTCCGGTAGATGCCCGGAACCTTTCCCTGTTTTACCGCATAGTAATTTTTCTTTGCCATGTTTTTCTCCTTTTCGCGCATGATACTCCGGCTTTATGCCGTCCCAAGAAAATATTGTTTCATCGTACATCCGAACAGGTCCCACATGCCGGCTCTTGCCACGTCTGCTCCATATAAAATCGCAACGGAACCAAGTTCCTCACCGTCTGCTTTGTAAACAACTCTTCCGGCACACTCGCCTTTCTGGATAGGGGCCTGCACCTCTTCCGGCAGTTCCATCGTTTTTTCCACTTCACCAATCACCGTCCCGCCCGTCGTAAGATAGCGGAATTCTTCCGCATATTCCAGTTCTGCCGTATCCTGCTTTCCGTAAACAACCGAAAGTTCCGGCAGGGGATCGCGTTCCCGGTCTATGTAGATGCTACAGGACGAAAACCCATACTGGAACAGTGACGCTGCATCTGCAAACCGCACCTTGTAGTCCGGTGCTCCCATCACGACTGCCAGCATCGTCAGATCATTTTTCTTCGCCACTGCCGAGACGCAGTACTTCGCCTTCGAGGTGCTTCCTGTTTTCAGTCCCACACAGCCCTCATAGCCGCGGATCAGCTTATTTGTATTGGTGAGGGTGAATGGTTTGCTTCCCTTCTGTGTGACATGCGTAATCTCTTCCATCCAGATAGAGGAATAGTTCAGGATCTGCGGAAAGCGCTCGATCAGCTCCCGAGACATTTTCGCCACATCTGCCGCTGTCGTGTAATGGCCGTCGGAATCCGTAAGACCGCAGCAGTCCTCAAACTTCGTGTCGTTCATGCCGAGTTCTTTTGCTTTCTGGTTCATCCGGCTGACAAACTCGCTTTCTGTCCCCGCAATATGCTCTGCCATCGCTACAGATGCATCGTTTCCCGAAGCAACGACAATACACTTGATCATCGTCTCAACGGTCTGCTTTTCGCCCTCTTCCAGAAAAACCTGGGACCCGCCCATACTTCTGGCGTGCGCACTCGTCGTCACTTCGTCGGTCAGCTGGAGCGTCCCTTTTTCGAGCTCTTCAAAAATCAGCAGCAGCGTCATGATTTTTGTGATGCTCGCCGGGCTTCGCTGTTCCGACGCATTTTTCTCGTACAGAACAGTTCCGGTCTGTGCCTCCATCAAAAGAACAGACGGCGAAGCCAGCCCAAGGTCCGTTGTTATCTCCGGTGCTGTCTCCTCCGTCTCTTCTGTTTTCTGTTCCGTTGTTTCGTTCTGCTGCTTGTCGGAAGATTCTCCATTCTGCTCTGCCGCAGTCACTTTCAAGGGCGCTGCAAGAAGCGCCAGGATCATCAGCAGGCTCCAGACGATATTTCGTGTTCTTCTCTTCATATTCCCCCGAAACATCTGCTCTTTCTTCCCTACAGGCTATGCAGACGACCGCAGAACTATGCTGTCTGTTCCGTTTACAGCAGCGGTGCCAGAAACTTCAGCGCACCGCGGAGTGCACGGACTGCAAAATTTTTCTTTCGACAGTAGTCCATATTGATCTGCTCACACTGTTCAAACGTGATCAGCGCATCCTCTTTTACCTGGGCAACCGCACTGCTGCCGTACATCCAGACACCGCACTCAAAATGCAGGTACATGCTCCGGTAATCCATGTTGATCGTTCCGACCGTCGCAACTTCATCATCACAGACAAAGCTCTTGGAATGGATAAAGCCTGGCGTATACTGGTAAATCTGAACGCCGGATTCCAGCAGGATCTCGTAATTGGCCTGCGTCAGAATATAGACAATCTTCTTATCCGGGATGCCCGGCGTTACAATCCGCACATCGACTCCGCGCTTTGCCGCCATGCAGAGAGCGGTCAGCGTCTCGTTGTCCGGAATCAGATACGGAGTAAAAATATAAAGATATTTTTTCGCCTGTGAAATAATGTTCAGATAAACATGCTCGCCTACTGTCTCTCCATCCAGCGGGGAATCGCCGTACGGCTGCACAAAACCGTCTTTTTTAAACGCTTCCTCGTGATAGATCTCCGGCCGGTATGATTCGAAATTGCATTCCATACCGGTGATTGTGCTCCACATCTGCAGAAACATCACCGTAAAACTCCATACCGCCTCACCATGCAGACAGATTCCGGAATCCTTCCAGTGGCCGAACCGCTCCTTGCGGTTAATGTATTCGTCCGCAAGATTAATGCCGCCCGTGAAAGCCGTATGACCGTCGATCACGGCAATTTTCCGGTGGTCACGGTTATTTAAAATGACATTCAGCACCGGTCGGAACTGATTGAACGCCGCACACTTGATGCCCATCTGCTGCAGCGATTTATAATACTGATACGGCAGCGTCGTCACGCAGCCGAAATCATCGTAAATCAGCCGCACATCCACACCGGCGGCCGCTTTTTCCTTCAGAATCTCCAGCACCGTATCCCACAGATACCCCTCGCTGATGATGAAATATTCCATAAAAATGTAGTGTTCTGCCTTTTTGAGTTCCTCAATAAAGTGCTCAAACCATACATCTCCCAGCGGGTAATACTCTGTTTCTGTGTTTTCATAAACAGGATAATGCGCATAATTGGTCAGATAGGAAGACTGCCCCGCTGCCAGGATATTTTCTTCCTCGAGCTTTTTACGCGTCTCTTCTTCCTCTCCAAGAACGCCTCCCTGCGAAAGCAGAACTGTATCGTAATGTGTACGGAATTTTCTTGCCACACTGGAATGGCCGAGAATGCCGTACAGGCAGATTCCGGTTACCGGAAGCGCCAGGATACAGACTGCCCACATCAGTTTGTAGCCGGGATTCATTTTCGGATTATTGATAATCGAAAGCACTGCAATCAGGGAAAGGATCGTGACCGCATAGTTGATGTAGACAGATTTTTCATTGAGCT
Organism: Fusicatenibacter saccharivorans; assembly: GCF_027667425.1. Taxonomy (NCBI): domain Bacteria; kingdom Bacillati; phylum Bacillota; class Clostridia; order Lachnospirales; family Lachnospiraceae; genus Fusicatenibacter; species Fusicatenibacter saccharivorans. The sequence continues at coordinate 276,713 of NZ_JAQEGR010000001.1, read as the reverse complement.
GCATCACAATTCCGGCCAGCCAGCAAAATTCCAGAAGAAGTGCAACACCGATAATGACCATACGGCTGGTAAGCAGCTTCAGAATCTTTTTCACGATACGAAACAGCTTGTTTGCTATTTTGTACAAAATTCTCATTTGTCACCGCCTTGCTGTTTTGTCAAAACCTGCGACTTTAAGTTACAAGTATAAAAATCCCCGGCAAAACAGATCGCCGGGGATTTTTTGCACATTAATTATACTTACGTTTTCTGGCAGCTTCAGATTTCTTTTTACGACGAACACTTGGTTTCTCGTAATGCTCTCTTTTACGAATCTCCTGCTGAATGCCAGCTTTTGCACAGCTACGCTTAAATCTGCGTAAAGCGCTGTCCAACGTTTCGTTTTCTTTAACGATTACATTTGACATAGTCTCACACCTAACCTCCCTCCAGTTGTAGATTGTGCATAATACAACTGTATGGGTATTTTTTGCACTGTTCTTATTATACCAGAAAAATCTCGTACGTCAACAAGTTTTTTCATTTTTTTGCAAAATTTTTCCCTGCCGCCTGCCTGGCTCCTTTTTCTGCCCTGCAGGCGGCAGGATTTTGTGCTGTTTTTCCTGCTTATTGTTATGCGATCTGGCCTTCCAGTACCTCAGCAGCTTTTGCAACTGCTTCGTCGATCTTCTCCGGATTCTTTCCGCCGGCCTGTGCCATGTTCGGACGTCCACCGCCGCCGCCGCCGACAACGGCTGCCACTTCTTTGATCAGTTTTCCGGCATGTGCACCTTTCTTCATCGCATCATCGGTTACCATGGCAAGAAGGCTTACTTTACCGTCCTTTGCAGATGCCAGAACAACAACGCCGCTTCCCAGTTTTTCTTTCAGCTGGTCGCCAAGGTCACGCAGTCCGTTCATATCGACATCCGGTACGGATGCAGCGAGAAGTTTTACACCTTTGACTTCGGTTACTTTATCCATAACATCGCCGAGCGCTTCTTTTGCCAGTTTGCTCTTTAAGGACTCATTCTCTGCCTGGAGTGCTTTTGCCTCTGCCTGCAGATGAGCGATCTTCTCGAGGAGATCCGCCGGTGTTGTCTTTAAGAGAGCTGCTGCCTCATGTATTTTCTCTTCCTGTGCTTTATAATATGCAGTAACAGACGGTCCGGTCAGAGCTTCGATTCTGCGGACACCTGCTGCAACGCCTGCCTCAGAAACAAGTTTGAACAGTCCGATTTCAGCGGTATTCTTTACATGGGTACCACCGCAGAGCTCTTTGGAGAAGTCTCCCATGGAAACGACACGTACTTTGTCGCCGTATTTCTCACCGAACAGAGCCATCGCGCCGGATTTCTTTGCTTCCTCAGTATCCATGATGTCGGTTACAACCGGGATCTGCTCCTGAATCTTTTCATTTACCAGATTCTCAACTTTTTCCAGTTCTTCCGGTGTCATAGCCTGGAAGTGGGCAAAGTCGAAACGGAGTCTGGTCGGGGTTACGAGAGAACCTTTCTGCTCTACGTGTGCACCGAGAACAGTCTTTAATGCCTTCTGCAGAAGGTGTGTTGCGCTGTGGTTCTTCTCGATATTTTTTCTTGCCTCTTCGTTGACCTGAAGTGTAACTTCCTCGCCGTTTGAAATCATACCGGATTTCATGACACCGACGTGGCCGTATTTTCCGCCGCGGAGTTTGATGGTATCTTCTACTTCGAATACACCATTTGCTCCTTTGATGATACCGCAGTCGCCTTCCTGCCCGCCCATGGTAGCGTAGAACGGAGTTTTCTCTACGAAAATGGTTCCCTTCTGGCCTTCCATCAGAGATTCTGCAATCTCAGTCTCTGTCGTCAGAACGGTTACTTTGGAGGTATCCTCCAGATGATCGTATCCGGTAAACTCAGTTGTTACGGACGGGTCGATCTCATCGTAAACGGTTGCATCAGCACCCATGTAGTTTGTTACTTCACGGCTCGATCTTGCACGCTCTCTCTGCTCTTCCATTGCTGCATGGAAACCGTCCTCGTCGATGCCGTAGCCCTTCTCCTCGAGGATCTCTTTGGTCAGATCCAGCGGGAATCCGTAGGTATCGTACAGTTTGAATGCATCCTGTCCGTCCAGAACTTTTTTGCCTTCGCTCTGCATTTTTTCTTCGAGCTCGGAGAGGATATGAAGTCCCTGGTCGATGGTTTTGTTGAACTGGGTCTCCTCGTTGTTCAGAACGTTGAAGATGAAATCTTTTTTCTCTTCAAGTTCCGGATATCCGTCTTTGGAGCCTTCGATTACGCTTGCGGAAAGGCGGGCAAGGAACAGTCCGTCAATGCCAAGCAGACGGCCATGACGTGCTGCACGGCGGATCAGACGGCGCAGTACGTAGCCTCTTCCTTCGTTGGTCGGCATGATTCCATCGGAAATCATGAATGTTGCGGAACGGATATGGTCTGTGATAAGGCGGATGGAAACATCGGTCTCATGATCTTTATCATACTCTTTTCCGGAGATTTCGCATACTTTGTTGCGGAGTGCCTGAATGGTGTCGACATCGAAGATGGAATCTACATCCTGTACGACAACGGCCAGACGCTCAAGTCCCATACCGGTATCAATGTTCTTCTGGATCAGGTCGGTGTAGTGGCCCTCGCCGTCGTTGTTGAACTGGCTGAATACGTTGTTCCATACTTCCATGTAACGGTCACACTCGCAGCCAACGGTACATCCCGGTTTGCCGCAGCCGTATTTTTCTCCGCGGTCATAATAAATCTCAGAACACGGACCGCACGGACCTGCGCCATGCTCCCAGAAGTTGTCCTCTTTTCCAAAACGGAAAATACGGTCTGCCGGGATGCCGATCTCTTTGTTCCAGATATCAAATGCTTCATCATCGTCCTGATAGATGGATGGGTACAGACGATTCGGATCGAGCCCTACTACCTGTGTTAAAAACTCCCAGGACCATGCGATTGCTTCGTGTTTGAAATAATCACCGAAGGAAAAGTTTCCGAGCATCTCAAAGAAGGTGCCGTGACGGGCTGTTTTTCCTACATTTTCAATATCGCCGGTACGGATACATTTCTGGCATGTTGTTACTCTTCTTCTCGGCGGAATCTCTGCGCCTGTGAAGTAAGGTTTCAGCGGAGCCATACCGGAGTTGATCAGTAAAAGACTTTTATCGTTGTGTGGAATCAACGAAAAACTCTTCATAGCAAGATGTCCTTTGCTCTCGAAGAACTCAAGAAACATCTTTCGTAATTCGTTTACGCCATATTTTTCCATGACTGTTTGTCCTCCAAATAATTCAGTGTGTCCCGGAATTTCTTCCGGGAATCCATTCTTTTATAATAGCACACTTAATTATTTAACGCAAATTTTTTTGAAATTCTTCTTTCCTTTTTTCAGAACGATACCGTCCTCGCCGAAGGCTGCTTTTTCTACGGCATATTTCGGATCTGTGATTTTCTCACCGTCTACGGATACACCGCCCTGCTCTACGGCACGGCGTCCTTCGTTTCTGGTCTTTGCAAGCTCTGCTTTGACAAGAAGGGTTACGATATCGATTTTATCGTCCGTGAAATCCTCTGCAGAAAGTTCACTGGTCGGCATATGCTCGGAGCTTCCGGTAGAGAATACGGCACGTGCGCCTTCCTGCGCTTTCTTTGCTTCTTCCTCGCCGTGTACCATGGAGGTCAGCTCATAGGCCAGGATCTCTTTTGCCTCGTTCAGCTTGCTTCCTTCCCAGGAATCCATCTCGTCGATCTGCTCCAGCGGCAGGAAGGTCAGCATACGGATACATTTTAAGACATCGGCATCGTCCACGTTTCTCCAGTACTGGTAGAAATCGAACGGGCTGGTCTTGTTCGGGTCAAGCCATACAGCGTTTCCTGCGGTTTTACCCATCTTCTTGCCCTGAGAGTCGGTCAGAAGGGTGATGGTCATTGCATAGGCATCTTTTCCAAGTTTACGGCGGATCAGTTCGGTTCCTCCCAGCATGTTGGACCACTGGTCATCGCCGCCGAACTGCATATTGCAGCCGTATTTCTGGAACATGTGATAGAAGTCGTAGCTCTGCATAATCATATAGTTGAACTCCAGGAAGGAAAGACCTTTTTCCATACGCTGTTTGTAGCACTCTGCACGGAGCATGTTGTTGACGCTGAAGCATGCACCTACCTCACGGAGCAGTTCTACATAGTTCAGGTTCAGCAGCCAGTCTGCGTTGTTGAGCATCATAGCTTTTCCCTCGCCGAACTCGATGAAACGCTCCATCTGACGTTTGAAGCACTCTGCGTTGTGGTCGATCTCCTCGCGGGTCAGCATTTTTCTCATATCGGTTCTTCCAGACGGGTCACCGATCATGGTGGTGCCGCCGCCGATCAGGGCGATCGGTTTGTTTCCTGCCATCTGCATCCGTTTCATCAGGGTCAGTGCCATGAAGTGACCTGCGGTCAGACTGTCTGCGGTGCAGTCGAATCCGATATAGAACGTTGCTTTTCCATTGTTTACCAGGTCTCTGATTTCATCTTCGTCGGTTACCTGTGCCAGAAGGCCTCTGGCGATCAGTTCGTCATAAATCTGCATTTTGTTTTTCTCCTTTTTTCGGTTGACTTTCGGGTATGTGTTACCGTCTGGGACCAAAGTTTTTTATACAAAAAGACTCCCGTCCTTTCCGATTCAAAGGACGAGAGCCCGTATCTCCCGTGTTACCACCTTACTTCACAGCTGTCTCACGGCAGCTGCCTTTGTCGGTATCCAAAACCTCTGAATACCCTGACGCTGTAACGTTCGTCTCTTACGTCGCAGCCTACTAAAAACGTGCATCATAGTTCTTCTGCCGCCCGTTTTATTCGGTGCGCAACTCCGGGATGTATTCGAATCGTACAGAACCTGCATGCGCCTCTCATCTGCCGGCTACTTTCTGTCCGCGTTTTTGTACGTCTACTTGTTCCCTTCCAAGCCTTTTTCCATGTTCCATAGTATAAACGGTGATTCGAAATCTGTCAAGACTTCTGCTTTCCGTTTTTTCATCTATTTTTAATATCCGCGGTCCTGATCCATCATATACAGGAGTGCGTTGCAGATGCACGCCGCGATATTGCTGCCGCCTTTTCGTCCGCGTGCCACGATATACGGGATATTGGTCTGCATAATCAGTTCTTTGGACTGTACCACATTGACAAAGCCGACCGGAACTCCGATGATCAGCGCCGGTTTTATTTTTCCTTCCCCGATCAGTTCATAGAGGCGGACCAGTGCCGTCGGCGCATTTCCAACCGCAATAATCAGCTTTTTATCCAGCTCCGCTGCTTTTTCCATGCAGGCTGCCGCGCGGGTGCTTCCGGTTTCTTTTGCTCTTGCCGCAACATCTTCGTCTGACATAAAGCAGAGCGCTTCACCGCCGTGGCGCGCAAGCACCTTTTTGTTGATGCCGGATCTTGCCATCTGCGTATCCGTCACAATGCAGGCTCCCTCCCGGATCGCCTCGATGCCTTTTGCCACCGCATGCTCCGAAAAGCAGAGATTATCCGCATAATCAAAATCCGCACTTGTGTGGATACACCGCTTTACAACCAGTTCCTGATCCTCTGGAAACGTTCTTCCGTTTAATTCTTCCGTGATAATTTCAAAGCTTCTCTTTTCAATCTCGTGCGGGCTTACCTGCTCCAGTTCTATCTTCATCTTTATGCCCCTTCTTCCAGAATTTGATAAATCTTCTTCATGTCGAGATGCTCGCGCAGCGCATCTGCGAGAATATCGTACTGTGTCTCTTTGAATGTCTGGTAATCGACACCGTGAATCTGCTCCATGGCAATTCCCTTATTCTTTGCAAGTGCTTCCACGATCCGTTCGGCAACTTCTTCTTTGTCGAAAATGCCGTGCACATACGTACCGTACACATTTCCTTTCTGTGCACCGTCCAGCTTATCCGAATCAGCACGGTTCTGATCATCGATGAACGTGAATGCTTCTGTTTCTTCTTTCCGCACCGTTTCTCCCATATGGATTTCATAGCCCTCAATCCGGGTTCCCTCGATCCCGGCAAGAACGCCTTCTGTTTTTCCAAAAGCGCCCTCCGCGCGGGTTCTCGTCTTCTCACCGGCAAATACGGTATCCATCGGCAGGAGTCCCATTCCTTTGATCGTTCCGCCGGCTTCGACATGCAGCGGATCGCTCAGCGTATCTCCGAGCATCTGGAAGCCGCCGCAGACACCGAAAATTACTTTTCCGGCCGCAGCCGCCTTCAGTACGGCCGCTTCCAGACCATTCTGACGCATCCAGAGCAGATCCTCCATCGTGTTTTTCGTTCCCGGAAGCAGAATCATATCCGGATTTTTCAGTTCGGAGACAGAGCTTACGTAGCGGAGTGATACGCCTTCGATCCGCTCGAACGGGTTGAAATCGGTGAAGTTTGAAATACGCGGGAGACGGATGACCGCAAGGTCAATGAGACCGATCTCCTCTTTTCTGGTGAATCGCTCGGTCAGACTGTCCTCGTCTTCCACTTCGATGTGGAGATACGGCGCCACGCCGACCACCGGGATGTGTGTTTTTTCTTCCAGCATCACAACGCCCGGGTCCAGGATGGTTTTGTCCCCGCGGAATTTGTTGATAATCAGACCCTTGATGCGGTCGCGCTCATCCGGCTCTAAAAGCTCTACGGTACCGTAAAGCTGAGCAAAAACGCCGCCGCGGTCAATATCTCCGACGAGGAGCACCGGTGCATCCACAAGCTTTGCCATTCCCATATTGACGATATCATCGGCTTTCAGGTTGATCTCCGCCGGACTTCCGGCTCCCTCGATCACAATGATATCATACTGTTCTTCCAGTGCATGGTACGCTTTCATGATGTCCGGGATCAGCTCTTTTTTGTGGGAAAAATATTCCCGCGCACTCATGTTTCCCAGTACCTCACCGTTTACAATCACCTGCGAACCGGTGTCATTCGTCGGCTTTAACAGAATCGGGTTCATCAAAACGGACGGTTCGATCCCGGCCGCTTCCGCCTGCATGACCTGTGCACGTCCCATCTCAAGGCCTTCTCTCGTAATAAACGAATTCAGCGCCATATTCTGTGATTTGAACGGCGCCACACGGTATCCGTCCTGATGGAAAACCCGGCATAAGCCCGCCGCAAGCAGACTTTTTCCCGCATTTGACATCGTTCCCTGTATCATAATTACTTTCGCCATCGTTTTTCCTCCTAAAACCACTGCAGAATCTGTGAAACGGCTTCTGTCAGAATCTGGTTTTCTTCATGTGTGCGTACGGCTGCACGGTAATATCCGTCGGCAAGGCCCGGGTAGTTGGAACAGTCGCGGATCAGAATGCCGCCTTTTTCCAGCCGTGCGGCAAGTCCCTTCGGTCCCTCAAAGAACAGATAATTTGCACAGGAATCCCATACGGTAAGACCTGCTTTTTCCAGTTCTGCTTTCATCCAGGCGCGTTCTTTTCCGATCAGTTCCCGTGCTTCTTTGACATAAGCATCCTCGTTCAGGGCGGCAAGGCCTGCCATCTGCGCCGGAATCGAAACATTCCACGACTGCATGCTGCGGCTGATCCGATCCAGCAGATCCTCGTCGCTGCAGAGCAGATAGCCAAGACGCAGGCCAGGCATTGCGTAAATCTTTGTGAACGCACGCAGAATCAGCAGATTCGGATATTCGTCCAGTTTTCCCTGCATCGTCACTTTTTCCGGCTCCGGCAGAAATTCTATGAAACACTCATCCAGCACCAGATAGATGTTACGCTCCCGGCAGTTATCCAGGATCTTTAAAAGAAGCTCCTGCGGAATCGTAAGGCCGGTTGGATTATTTGGATTACATAAAAAAACAAGATCCAGATCGTCGGTCAGATCATCGCAGAAATCGTCCTGTAAAAGAAAGCCTTTTTCCTTTTGCAGCGGATACATACGGATAAAACACCCTGCCGCTGAAAGTGCTGCTTCATACTCTGCAAATCCCGGCGCTGCAATCAGCGCTTTTTTCGGGCGGAGAGCCTGTGTCAGGGCAAAAATAAGCTCCGCGGCGCCGTTTGCAAACAGGATATTTTCTTCTGGAAGCTGCTCCTTTTCCGACAGTGCCCGGGTCAGGTCCCGGCACAGTGCGTCAGGATACTGTTCCACCGATTCCGCGCTCTTTCTCACCGCCTCTTTCACACTTTCCGGAACTCCAAGAGGATTGACATTCACAGAAAAATCGACTCTGCATTTTTTCGTGTAAATGTCTCCTCCATGTGGATTTTGTCTCATACCATATGCCTTCCTTTCTCTTTTCCGTTGTGTTTCTATCTTCTCTTTTTACAGAAATAAAAAGAGCGCGCGGATTCCCGCAAAGAACACCAGTCCGAGGAACGAGGTCAGATACATCAGATGATTTGCTCTTTTGATATCTTCCGCCTCGACCGGGCGGATGTCATCGCCGATCGTTGGTTTCTTTACGACTTTGCCGAAATACACGGCATCTCCGGCAAGCTGTACTTCCAGCGCCCCTGCCATAACTGCTTCTGTCTGCGCAGAATTTGGGCTGGCGTGGCAGTAACGGTCGCGTTTGTAAATTTTTTCTGCATTTTTCCAGTTCATGCGCTCGCATGCAGACGCAAGAATCATCAGCCATGCGCTGATTCTCGCCGGTATGTAATTGACGACATCGTCCAGCTTTGCCGCACACCGTCCAAAATACAGATATTTGTCATTTTTGTATCCCACCATGGAATCCATGGTATTGATGGACTTATACAGAAAGCCCAATGCCGGTCCGCCGAGGGCAAGAAAGAGGAGCGGTGCAATGACACCGTCCGACGTATTCTCCGCGATCGTTTCCACGGCAGCTTTCGTCACTCCTGTTTCCGAAAGATTTTCCGTATCACGTCCTACGATCATGGAAACCGCATAGCGCGCCCCCGGAAGATCGTTTTCTTTTAATTTCTGATAGACCTTCATGCTCTCATCCTTCAGGCATTTCGTTGCCGGAATCTGCCAGCACCAGAGAACCTCCAAAAGGAAGCCGATGACCGGATGAATTTTAAATGCCGCAAAGAGCAACAGTGCCGGAACACCGTATCCCGCCAGACAGACGAGGATCACGAGAAAAACTCCTCCGGCAAGCTCTCCATTTGGCGTTTTCGGAAATACCTTCCGCAGCCATTTTTCCAGCAGGGCAATGAGATTTCCGATCACACGGATCGGATGGTACAAAAAGGAGGGATCTCCAAGCAGCAGGTCCAATCCATAGCCCACAATCAGGGCTGCTAATGCTGTTTTCATCTTGTTTTCTCCTGTTCTTTCCGGTAAGAGACACACTGCTCCAGAAATTCCAGTGCGAGGTGCGGACTTGCCATATAGTAAAGATGCGGGAATCCCGCCATCATCCGTTTTGTCGCATGAATGCATTCCCAGTTCCGCTTCCGCAGCGGTTTTGCCGCATGCCATGCACTTCCGCAGTCTGTGCTGTCAAAGTAATGGAACTCATGGCCGCGCACCGGATTTCCGCCGTTCCGAAAGGTATCCTTCGTGTTTGGCGTGAGGGTGATATAGCCGAATCTTCCCAGCTTTTTTGTCCGGTAAACATTTCCCGGAACAGCCTGTACCATAGGATACACATTTCCATCCATATCCTCCATGGATTCTGACAGGTACATATAACCGCCGCATTCTGCAAGAACCGGCATTCCCTGACGGATGTTATCGCGGATCTTCGTTCTCATGGTCTGGTTTTCCGAAAGCTCTTCTGCGTGCAGCTCCGGGTAGCCGCCGCAGAACAGAAATCCGTCTGTATTCTTTGGCGGCTCCGCATCGGAAAGCGGCGAAAAATATTCGATTTTGGCTCCAAGTGACGCGAGAAGCTCCAGATTATCCCGATAAAAGAAACAGAATGCTTCATCCTTTGCAACGGCAAGAATCGGCTTCGCAGCACGCACCTTGGCGGCTGCTTCGCTTTCTGTCACCTTACGCAGGACTTCCGGCATTTTTCCCGAGAGCTCTTCTGCCCCTTCTGCAATCGCAAGAATTTTTTCAAAATCCAGTGTCTTCTGCAGTGTTTCTGCAAGCAGATTGACCTGCTCCTGCAGATTTTCCACCTCATCCGGCATCACAAGGCCGAGGTGGCGGCTTTCTAAGTGGCATTCCTTCAGTTCCGGCACAAAGCCGGCACAGGAAATGCCAAGTTCTTTTTCCGCCATCGGCGCGATCTCCCGGTACAGCATCTCTGACATCCGGTTAAAGATTACACCGGCGATCCGGCTGTCCTCTTTGTACTGCAGGTATCCCTTGATAAAGGCAAGCGCTGAAACGCTCATGCCTTTGGCATCGACAACCAGAAGAACCGGCGTTTTTGTCATACCGGCGAGATCGTAGGCGCTGCCTTTGGTAGAAATTCCGCCAAGACCGTCGTAATACCCCATAACGCCTTCCAATACGGAAATGTCATGACCCGCTGCATGTTTGCAGAACAGATACTGTGTTGTTTCTTCCTCTGTGAAAAATGGATCCAGATTACACGACGGGGCGCCGATTACCTGTTCGTGAAACATCGGATCGATATAATCCGGGCCGCATTTAAACGCTGCGGGCTGCTTTCCCATCTGCTGCAGTGCACGGAGCAGTCCGCAGGTGATCATCGTTTTCCCGCTTCCGCTCCTTCCTGCTGCCAGCATGATTCTTGGTGCTTTCATTCTTTGGCACCTCCCTGGGCTGTAAAGATATAAACCGGATTCTGGGCAATCATCAGATGGCTTCTTCCGGCCTTTTTCGCATTGGAAGCCTGCAGGCAGACGATTTCCGGCTCTTCAAACGCAAGTTTTTTGAAACACGATGCTGCCTCCGCTAATGTTTCCACGGTTACTGTATTTAATACCACGCGGATGTTCGGATTCTTCCGCAGGAGCAGTTCCAGAATCTCTTTTAAGTTTCCGGCAGACCCGCCGATAAATGCATGCGTCGGAACCGGAAGTGCTTCGAGTGCTTCCGGTGCAGTTCCCTCAATAATTTCCAGATGATCCACTGCAAATTTCTTTTTATTTTCCTGCAGAAGTGCAACGGCTGCCGGATTTTTTTCTATCGCATATACCTTTCCCTGTGCTGCACGAAGCGCCATCTCAATCGAAACAGAACCTGTGCCCGATCCAATATCATAGACAACAGAATTCAAAGAAAGCTGCAGATGAGAAAGAGACGCATTGCGCACTTCCCGCTTGGTCATCGGTACTTTGTCACGCAGAAATACTTCATCTGCCATGCCGGCTGTAAACTCCGGTTCCGGATTCGGGTTTTCAAACAGAAGAACCGCAAGCGGGGCAAACTCCATTTTAGCAAGTTCGAATGGGGTTCCTGTCACAATCTGTTCTTCCGGATACGACAGATCCGTTCCCACATGCAGCACAATCTGCTCCCAGCCGTACGAACTTAACGTCTGGCAGATTTCCCTGACACTGCCCTTTCCGCCGGCGATCGCCAGAGTTTTCCGGTTTCGGCGGACCGTCTCCAGAAAGTTGCAGTGCTGTCCGTGCAGGCTCACAAATGCTGCATCCTCCCAGGACACTCCGATTTTGGCACAGAAATAAACCAGCGAAGAAATTCCCGGCTCTACACGGACAGAAAAATCCGCATCTTCCGCAAGGACGGCCTGAAGTTTCTTTGCTCCGCTGTAAAAGCCGACATCACCCGACTGCAGAAGAACAATCTTTTCATATTCCGGGTGCGCCTTCAGATACTCGTAAATCTTTTCCGGGCTGTATTCTGCAAGCATTGGCTTCTGATATTTTTCTACTGCTTTTGTCATGCGTCCCGCACCGATCAGCACATCCGCCTGCTCACACGCGTCTACGAGCGCCAGCGTCATCTGTGCTTCTGCACCAGGTCCGATTCCGGCGATCACGACGTCCCGTTTCACGGACAGATCAAATTTTTCAACGAGATACCGCTTGACCTCGTCCTCCGAGAGTCCTTCTTCCTCTTTCGGACGGCCGATCAGAACGACACGGACACCGGCCTTTTTTGCTGCCTCAATTTTTTCTTCAAAGCCGCCGTTTCTTCCGGATTCCTTCGTTACCATCCATTCGGCATGGAACGACTGCAGCATTGCAACGTTCATGTCCATAGAAAACGGTCCCTGCATGCCTATGGTATGTGCGGCATCAAATCCAAGTTCCGCGCAGGATGCAATTACGCCTGGCAACGGCAGCACCCGGGCATACACACGGTTTTTATAATCCGGAAGCTCTGCAAATTTTGCGAGTTCCTTGCTTCCTGTTGTCACCAGAATCTTTCCCTCTGTGCCCGCCAGATACGATACCGCTTCTTCTGTCGTATCGACCATGACGCAGGATGGATCTGCCGCAAGCGACGGCCGCAGCAGCCGAAGATACGTTTTTCCTGCTTTTTCACATGCAGACCGGATATTTTCCGACACAAGATCGGCATACGGATGGGTTGCATCGATAACCATTTCCGGCTGTTCTTCGCCAAAAAGCTGTTCCATCTCTTCTTCTGTCAGTCTTCCGCTTCGAACCGTCAGGGCACCGCCCTCCTCGATCCGGCACTTGCCGTATTCTGTCGCCGTACAGGCAAGGGATGCAATCTCATATTTCTTCAGAAAACTGCAGATTTCCCGGCCTTCCGTCGTTCCGGCAAAGACGATTACTTTATTCATAGCGATATCCCCTCGGCGTTACCATGTGATCCCGGATTTCCTTTGTCTGACTGTTTCCGATAAATACCGTCGTAAACATATCCACTTTTGTATTGCGAAGTTCTGCAAGCGTCATGGTCCGGCTCGTCTCCCCGTCTCTTCCGATTTGGCTTACGATTCCGCAGACGGTTTCCGGCGCTTTGTAACGAAGCATCAGATCACACGCTTTTTCCAGATAATCCGCTCTCTTATGGCTTCCCGGGTTATAAAGACAGATGACAAAATCCGCTTCCGATGCCAGCAGAAGACGTTTTTCAATTTTCTCCCACGGTGTCAGAAGATCGCTCAGGCTGATCAGGGCGAAATCGTGGATCAACGGTGCACCAAGAACGGCAGCGCCTCCCGTTGCGGCGGTCACGCCTGGAATTACCTTAATTTCAATATCAGGCCATTCTTCCGAAAGCTCATACATCAGACCTGCCATACCGTAAACGCCGGCATCTCCGCTGCAGATCATAGCAACCTGTTTTCCCTCTGCCGCAGTTTCAAATGCTAGACGGCAGCGCTCCACCTCTTTCCGCATCGGCGTCGTCAGAAATTCTTTTCCTTCAAAATGTTCTTTTACCAGATCCACATAGACGGTATAGCCGATGATCACATCGCAGTTCCGCAGCGCATCCGCCGCCTCGATCGTCATTTTTTCATATGCTCCGGGGCCGATGCCCACGACAAAAATTGTACTCAAAATACTGCCCTCCAGTCCGCCGCAGCCAGTGCAACTGTTACACCGTCCGCTGCCTTTTTTTTCTTTATCAGTCTGCCGCCGGCGAGAACTGCGCTGCGCTCACAGACATTGTCAATTCCTGTAATCTTCCTCACAAACGGAGACGGCGTAAATTCCCCCTCCGCCGTTTCCAGTTCTTCTGCAGAAAAGGTCCGGTACTGCCAGCCATACTTTTCCACCAGCTGCAGAATTCCCGGCTCCTGCGCTTTCAGATCAATACTTGCCGCCTGTCGAACTGCTTTTGGAGAAATCCCGGCCGCCGCAAGTGCCGCAAGAACCTTTTCTTCAATCCGGCCGGCCGGTGTATTCTTCTTACAGCCGATGCCGACGGTGATCACCTTCGGGATCAGGTGAAGTGTTCTCTCATATGGCGAATCCTCTTCCGATGTGGTAATGCAGATTCCCATCGACGGTTTTGCCGCCTCTTCCGGGATCAGTTCCTCCGGTTTTGTTCCCTCCACCGGAAAACGGCTGCAGAATCCAACCGTTTTTCCGTCCACCAGAAGCGCCGCTGCCTCTTTTGCCAGCTCCATCTCACAAATTTCACAATGATTTTTTACAGCAAAGACATCGACCGCAAACTTGTGATTGACATCCGTTGCCGTTGTAATGACCGGAACCGCACCCGTTACAGCTGCAACTTCTTCCGTCAGCTCGTTTGCTCCGCCGATATGGCCGGAAAGTAATGAAATCACAAACTTTCCCTGTTCATCCATACACAGAACCGCCGGATCTGTCTTTTTACTTTTCACGTACGGTGCAATACTGCGCACCGCAATCCCGCACGCCCCGATAAACAAAATCGCATCCATTTTCTGAAACATGCGCTCTGTCCATGCAGGAAGCGACGGTGCAATCGCAGGAATTCCCGCTTCTTTCCCGTACTTTTCCAGTGCATATCCTTCACAGCTGTGTTTTTTCAGTGCCGCACAGAGTTTTTGATTCCAGGCGCATCCGTTTCTTGTAAAACTTGCTATGGCTATTTTCATCTTATTTTTCTGCCTCTCGGAATTCGGTGGTAAACGCCGGATTGTACAGATCACTTCTGCGGTAATTTCCCTGGGAAACGGCATTTCCGATGATCATCAGCGCTGTCTTGGTGATCTGGTTCTTTTTCGCCGTCTCGGCAAGTGTTCCAACGGTGCAGACGAACGTCTTCTCCTCCGGCCAGGTTGCTTTGTAAACGATCGCTGCCGGAGTATCTGCCGTATAGCCGCCTGCAATCAGCTCACGGGAAAGTTCCTCTAAGAGTCCCGTGCTTAAGAATACAACCATCGTTGCCTGATGTGCCGCAAAAGACGCAATGCTCTCCCGCTCCGGAACCGGTGTTCTTCCGGCCATTCTGGTGATGACAACACTCTGGGAGATATCCGGCAGCGTATATTCCATTTCAAGGGCAGCAGCCGCTCCGCAGAAAGAGCTGACACCCGGACAGTCATCGTGAGCGATTCCAAGGGCATCGAGCGCATCAATCTGTTCGCGGATTGCACCGTACAGGCACGGATCTCCCGTGTGGAGTCTTGCCACAGTCTGGCCTTTGCTTTCGGCCTCTTTCATAACATCAATCACCTGCTCCAGCGTCATGGTTGCACTGTTATATACCACACAGCCCTCTTTTTTCAGATCCAGCAGTGCCGGATTGACAAGAGAACCTGCATAAATGATAATGTCCGCCTCACCAAGCAGCTTCTGTCCTCTTACCGTAATCAGATCCGGGGCTCCAGGGCCCGCTCCAATAAAATGTACCATCTATTTTTTCCTCTTTTCTTTTACAATAATCAGTGAATAGTAACTTGCCTGGTCCGGGATTTCTTCCGCGCTGAAATACTTCTGTTCCGTATCCATGCCGCAGTTTTCTACCATCACCGCCCGGCAGTTCTTTTCCTTCAGGAACTGTTTCACAGCCGGCATCTTTTTACCCGCTTTCATCAGAACCTTTGTTCCTGAAAGTTCCAGTGCATCTTCAATCTGATAAGACGCCGGAATCACATGCAGTTCTTCGGAATTTTCCACCAGTCCCTCGGAAAGAGATGCTGCTGCCGCGCAGAACGATGTAACACCGCTTACAATTCTCGCATCGTAACCGTCTTCCAGTACCCGTCTGTGTACATAAAGGTAGGTAGAATACACGGTTGGATCTCCGAGTGTCAGAAATACTACGTTTTTTCCTGCATCCAGCAGCTCCTCTATTTTTTCTGCACCGCGCCGGTGATTTTCCTTCAGTTCTTTGGCATTCTTTGTCATCGGCATTGGAATAGCAACAAGCTCTTTTTCTGCCAGTTCCGGCACTGCCTGAACAGCAATCTGGTAGGCAATGCTCTCTTCCGGTTTCTCTCCTGGTACTGCAATCGTATCATTTTCCCGGATCAGACGGACGGCCTTTAACGTCATAAGCTCCGGGTCTCCCGGTCCGATTCCTGTTCCAAATAAAATTCCTGTCATTTTGTTTTTACTCTTTTCTGTTTTCTTTTTCTTCCTGCTCCCGCAGGCGCTCCAGAAGTTCTCCCGCTCCCGGGGTTTCCCCGAGCAGGCCCTCATTGCTTGAAAAAACAATCGCCTCCGTCTGCACTCTGCCCTCAATATGGTAATTCATGTAAAAAGCAATTTTTTCTGTCACTTTTTCCATGGTCTCTTTCAGGCATCCTGCTTCCTTTAAAATCTGCACCGCTTCTTCCGTCGTTCCAGTCTCCAGCAGTTTTTTTGCCAGTGCAAGATCCGCCCCTGCACGCACCGCCTGCGCCGTAAGAAGTTCCGCACGGCAGTCTGCCTCGTGGGAATGGGTATTCATAATTCCGCCGGACACCTTGACAAATTTTCCAAGATGGGCCACAAAAAGGATGGCGTCAAAGCCGAGCTCAGCTGCAAATTCCAGTGTTTTTCCGACGTAATTACTGCACTTAACGGAATGGTCTGCACGGACCCACGGATACGTTTTTAAGAAATCCTGTCCGTAATTTCCCGGTGTCACCAGAAGGACGCGGTCACCCTGTGCTTTCCGCATTTCCATCTCGACGCGGATCGTGGAAATCAGCGCCTCCTCGCTCATCGGCACTACAATCCCGCTCGTTCCAAGGATTGAAATGCCGCCGGTGATGCCAAGTCTCGGATTGAATGTATGCTTTGCCAGTTCTTCCCCTTCCGGTACGGAGATGATAACCTGCAGTGCGCGGAAATCATCGAGTTTTTTCTGAATCTCCTCCACATTCTCGCGGATCATCTGGCGCGGTACATGGTTGATCGCCGCGTTTCCGACCGGCTGATCCAGCCCCGGCTTTGTCACACGCCCGACGCCGAATCCTCCATCGATTACAATTCCCTCTTCTGTTCCAAACGTCACTTCCGCGTAAATCAATGCTTTATCTGTCACATCCGGATCATCCCCGCCGTCTTTTCGGACGGCACAGCTTACTTTTTCGGCACTTCTCCGGATATCCAGCAATTCCAGATTCAGAACAATGCCCTTTGGCGTATGGATTTTCACTTCCTGTATTTCTTTCCCGGAAAGCAGCATAAACGCCGCTCCCCGCGCTGCCGCTGCAGCGCAGGAACCCGTCGTATATCCCATGCGGAGTTTCTTGCTGCCGCGCATAATATATGCATCTTCCAAGCCTGTCCTGCTCATGTTTTTCTCCTTAACAGATCCGGCGGTTTTTCTGCCGGATCACGCGATCTATTTTATCATAACACACAATGAAAAAATGCTGAACCATTTTCGCATATTTTTTCAAAAAAGATCAATTTTTCCCGGCTGTTTTTCTATCTCAGAAACTTATTCTTTTCCCAGCTTCCTGTTGTTTCAAACTCCGCAGCTCTTCTTTCTGCCTGTTTCACAATTTTTTCATCAATTCCCATATTTCCAAGCAGTGCAATCGCATTCTTTCCTCTTGCCGGCCCCTGTTCCAGGCGATACGGGAAGGAAATACTCTGCGCGGTAATCTGCTCTTCAAAATGATAATTGGTGTAGAGATCTTCCAGCAGATACGTCAGTTCAGTATCATGTGTTGCTGCAAGACAGAGCACATTTGCACGGCGCAGGGCAGCAAGCACACTCTCTGACGCTGCAATCCGCTCCGTCGTGTTTGTTCCCCGCAGCACCTCATCAATGACGCACAGAAGCGGTGTTTTTTCACGGCTTGCCTCCAGAATCCGTTTTAAAGATTTTACTTCCACAACAAAGTAACTCTCTCCCTGTGCCAGATTATCGCGGAGTGCCATGGATGTCATGATCCGGCACACAACACCGCGGTACCGCTTCGAAAGACTCGTGTTCAGTGCCTGTGCCAGAATCGCATTCACTGCCATGTTTTTCATAAATGTGGATTTTCCCGACGCATTCGAGCCGGTCAGCAGAATTCCGCCCTCCGCATACAGACTGTTTGCCACCGGATGTGTCAGAAGCGGATGATAAAGCTCCTCCACATCGATCCGACAGCCCGCCTTTTTCTCATCCAGGAATTCCGGCCGGCAGTAATACGAAAGGCTCTCCCGGTACGATGCTGCAGACAGTGCAAAGTCCAGGAGTCCAAGATCCTCTGCCATCTGCAGAATCGCTTTTTCATACGATTTCACTCTGGAAACAACCGAAGAATACTCGATCAGATCCAGCAGAAAGAACGTGTGAAAGTATGCAAAAATCATGTTTGCTGCACCGCCCTGCGATTCTTTCGTATTCACAAGTGTTCTGCATTTTCTTGTAATCGGACGGAGTTGTTTTTCCTGTTCTTCCAGACGCTTCTGATACATTTCCAGTCCGGAAATTTTTTCTTTTCCAAGTTCCCTGGCTGTCCGCTGCAGCCGCAGGATACAGCCAAACGCTTTTAATGCACTCTCCAGCTTTTTGCTCTCCCTTCCATGCATCAGTCCGTTGCCGACCATAGAAGCAAACAGAACAGACACACCCAGCGGAGGCAGTACAAACAGCAGTCCAATTCCAAGCACAGCAATACCGGCCATCAGAAGATATTTCCCCTTCTCTCCCGGCTCCGCCTCTATCAGTACGGCTATTTCTTCTGTCGGCGGATTCATCTTTTCTTTTCCCATCAAAAGAAGTGCTTTCTGCACTGCTTCTCTGGCTTTTTGGTTCTCTGCAAAAAGCTTCATCAGCCGTTCCCGCTCTTCCCTGATTTCTGTTGTTGTGACCGGCATCCGAAGCGCCGTGTACAGATATTCTTCCCCGCACACCGACACTGTGTGGTCGACTGTGTCAAAAACCGCATCGAGATCCAGGTCATTCCAGGTAATCGCGTCCACGCAGAAGTTTTCCCCTGCTTTTCGTCTCAGACACGCTTCCAGTTTTTCTTTCTTTTCCCGTTCTGTCCGTTTCCCCTGCTTTTTTCCCCATTTCTTCCGCAGTTGTACCAGCTTCTTTTCCTGTTCATTTCTGTTATTCTGTACCATCCAAACTCCCAGCAGTATCAGAACCACAAAAATTCCTGCTGCCGTGTACAGTTCTTTCATGTCTTATCGCCATCCTTTTTCCTGCTCTGTATCATAAGTCTTTTGATTCTGTCTTATTCTAGCACAGAACCCTCTTCCCTTCCAGATTTTGTTGCAAAAATCATCTCCACCGCCGCATGTACAGCCAGTCTCCGTGAACTGCTGCCGTCACCAATGCAGGTGGAAAGGGTAAGTATCTTTTGAACTTCCTTTTCCTCACCGCTGCCAAAGATAATGCTGTTTTCTTTTCTTTCCTGTACCCATGCATTCCAGTCCGCATCGCTCCATGCTCCCAGCCGGTAAACATCACTTTTGGCATCCGTCTCCTCCACACTCCAAATACGGCACTGCCATGCTTCACCCGGCAAATACAGGTACAGATACGGAAATTCCTGTTTCCACGACGCTTCACGATACTTTTTCAATCCTCCGAACATCGTTCCATCCCGCATATTATGCCCATATAAAATCGTGTGACGTTCAGAAAAATCCTCCGGTGTATCACACGGTGCAAAAATACTGCCGTAAATCCGCTCCCTGCAAAACGCATCGTGTGTCAGATAATATGCGTTATCCTGCCCGTGCGCAACCGGAACATCTAAGGCGCAGCCCGGAATCCAGAGCCACGCGCAGATTTCTCTATTTTTTGATCGAAGTCCTGTAAAATCAATTGTCCGAAACAGATTTTGATCTGTACTGCCCGGTTCCTGCTCCTGCACTTCTTCGCTTTTTTCGTTTTCCTCTTTGTTCTCTTCTTTTTCTTCTCTGACATACATCTCCACCGCTTCTTCCTGTTCTTTTCGAATCTGCCGGCTTACCTGAATCTGCGGCAGATACCAGAAAAAAAGCGCCGCCAATGTCAGAACTGCAATCCCTCTTCTTTTTCTGCTGATTTTTTCTCTCTCCATTTTGTTTTCATTCCACCACCCGAACCGATGGTGGAATGTTTTTCCGTTTTGTTATTCAACCGGAATCCGGTTTTTTACAATACTGTTGTGTCCATAATCATCCCAGCGGTATTTCTGATTTTCAAATACAACCTCACTTTCTTTGGGATGTCCGCAAAGATTTACCGATACCGAAAAGACGCGCGCAGGATCTTTTCCATATGCCGGCTCTTCTAGTTTTTTCACGGTAACATTCTTCGTACCTGTCACCTGCATAAGCGAATACCGCAGCACCTTCTTCTCCTGTACCCGGTAATCGTTTCCTGCCGGAATTCCCCGGATCTGTACCGACTGTTCCGTGTAGCCGTCCTGATCTGTCGTTTTCTCCACCTGTGTTTTTGTAAACGTAAGATAGCATTGGTATGTATGTTCTTTTCCATACAGATCCTTTCCCTTCACGGAAAACAGAAACGTTGGATTTCCATGCGCCCATGTAATCTCATCCGCCTTAATCTTCTTTGTAATCGTCAAGGTTTCACATGCAAGATCCTTCATCGTCACGGTCTGCACTTCCTGTTTTGCCTCCAGCACAAACGAAACCGGTTCTGCCGCAAGGTATCCATCCGGCGCGGCCTCCTCCACAAGGACATAAGAACCCGGCTTTAATTTTTCCAGTTCATGCGGGCCGCTTCCTCCTGAAATCCAGCTGTCCACACGGTTTCCATCCATATCTTTTAATACCAGCTTTGCGCCGGAAATTCGTTTTCCGCTCTCTGCATCTATTTTTTCAATTGTCAGATGTGTTCCATCATTTTCGACCGCCACCGACAGTTCCGATTTACCGTCAATTTTTCCGTTTTCTACCACAAATTCCCGGCATGTGCTGTCCAGCAGATAGCCCTCCGGAGATGCTGTCTCCTGATAGTACCAGACACCGTCCAAAAGTCCCGTCAGCTCAATTTTTCCATTTGCATCCGTCTTTTTTGTCTCATCAAAACTTCCATCTTTCGTCCAGATATGAAAGGCTGCTCCCTGAAGCACTTTTCCGTCTCCCTGACTTACTTTCTGCAGAACAAAACGGTTCTTCCAGTTTGTAAACGTCAGTGTGATCTGTGCGTTTTGTTCCCCGATCGTTATTTTCTTTTCCGTCGGATCCAGCACATATCCATTTGGAGCCGCCGTTTCCCGCACAAGATACGTTCCGTACTCCAGCCCGTTTTTGAACGCCTCTCCATTTTCATCCGTTTTCAGCACAGCTGCTACCGCCTGATCCGGAAACAGCACTGTTCCGTTTACCGTTGTAATTGCTCCGCTCGCAATCACCTGATATGTTGCACCAGAAAGTGCTTTCCCTGAGTTTTCTTCCGTCTTTTTTATCTTCAGTGAGCCTGTTTTTCTTGTGTTTTCTGCCTCCAGATGGATCGTCTGCATGCCTTCCTTGTCAATGGAAAATTCCTGCTCCCAGCTTCCTGCATAACCAGCTGGATTCTTTGTCTCCACAACACGGAATTTTCCATTTTCACTGTCTGTATCCCGAATTCCCTCCAGCAGATAAGAACCCGTTTTTTTCACCCAGTTCATCTTTTTGAATTCACTCCAGGTGTTGTTTTTCCAGCGGTACACGGTAAATTCTGCACCCGAAAGAGCTTCTTTTGTCTCTGTATCCATTTTTTTCACTACAAGATCTCCTACTTTCGACAGATGACAGGGAACGTTCGCTGTGTAACCAAATTCCGAAGTATTCCACGGCACAACAGTTATTCCCGTTTCCCGGGATGCTCCATGCCAGTTGTTGTACGTACTGGAAGTATCGTTTACAAAATTATCCGGCCATTTTTTCGGTGCTTTCACTCCGCCGCCGGGACCAGTTACCGCGTCGTTAGTGCCTCCATCATAGAAAATCATCGTCTGGGAATTTCCTTCAAAGGTAACTGTAACCCAGCCTTCCGAATTTTCCGGAGTTGTTCCACCGTCCGGCTCAGAGCCGCGTCTTGCCGACCAGATCGCTTCTGTTCTGGCATCGTAGACGATTCTGGCATCTGCCTCCTTCGTCAGATAGATATGTTCTGTCTCATCAGCCAGATAAAAGCCCTGCTTAAAGTCCAGATCTGAAAGTGTAAAATATCCTTTCACATTCAGCGGATTTCCTTTACTGTCGTAATAAGCAAACCGTACCTTGATCCAGAGCAGACCTTTAATATCAATGACCGGCTTATTGTGGTCAATCGCCACGACTACCGCATCCACGTCCTCATACCCTGATGGTACAACCGTGTTCTGCCAGTCTTCCAGCCAGATCCGCATCGTTACATTTTCCCCGTGGCACTCTCCAACATTCGTATATTCCGCATACATTTTTCCTTTTTTCGACTCCAGCGGCGTGAAGGAACGGAGATTACTCCATCCCTTTACATCGGCCGCCGGCCACCATGTGGAACAGCATTTCGAATGGCTCTCTCCGTTTTTGCAGAACAGATTGTCCCAGGTACTTCCATCTGTACTTCCAAAACGGATTTTTGTCTCACTTCCGATCAGCGGGGTAAAATCATATCGGCCGTCAATAACAGAGTCCGATGATACAACTTCTCCGATTCCGGCTTTCGAAAGAGAAGGAAGACTCGTAAGACTCGAAGCCAGAACATCTTCCCGAAAACAAAATCCCAACAACAGCAGAATTCCTGCGATAAACCAGAAGCTTTTCTTTGCTCTTTTCATTCTTTCCTCCTTTCAGACCGGCCCGCGGTAAGAAACAGGAAGGCTCCTGTCACGGCAATTCCAATGGGGACCGCTGCTGACGGATCGCGCAGACCTGTTTTTGGCGCGCTGTGCCAGATAGAGGGGCCTTCTTCCTGCGGCAGATCTTCTCCTTCGACAGAAAAAATCCATTTTACCCCGCTTTTCCGAAGTGCCCATTCATCTCCAAGTTCTGACGGCACACGGATTGAAAAACAGATTTCTTTCCGTTCATCTGGACTGCATATTCCAAGACTTTTTGCTGCCCATAGTCCCTCACTCTCTAAATCACCTTCATAAATCACGCTGTCTCCCTCTCGTATTTCCAGTTTCACCTTGGAAAGCAGTTCTTTTTCTGTTTCACTGAGTTCTTCCGGAAGTTCCGTCCGCAGAAAAAATTCTGCACGGCTTGCTGTCGTGTTCACCAGTGTGAACGTATCTTCCCATTCATCTCCCGGCATCAGCACTGGAAAGTTCCGAAAGAAATTGTCGGGTGCCAAGATCAGATTCCGCGCTGCTCCTTCGTACGAAACGGTGAGGAAGCTCTGCTGCGAAACCTCCGAAACGGTATTATCCGCCTCGTGGACACACTGTTCAATTTCCAGTTCTTCTCCCCACGGAGCTTCTGCCGTAAAATCCGGCGTCACATTCGCTGCCTGTACGGCCTCCGCCTGGATTTCAACGGACAGCACCTGTCCCTCCGCCTCACTGGTCCACGCAGATGGAATGGTGATTGTACGGAAAAAATCGACAGATTCCTGCTTTCCCAGCACTTTTGGATAATAATAATACTCTCCTGCTTTCAGCCAGACGTCCTCGATTCCCCCAAGGTCCTCTTCCCCCAGACGGTAATCCTGCGTTTCTTCCTCATCAAACACAGGCTTTACCCGGACATAGCATGGTTCAGCATAATTGGTGATCCGCGGAATTTTTGAAATCACCTGGGAAGGCAGTACAATGCCGTTTTCCGGTCCCTCATACTTCTTTTCTCCATCCCCGTCTTCCTCATATTCCCAGATTCCAATATTTACATCTCCGACAGCTATTTTGTTAATGGTCTCAACACTGCTCCGGTAATATGCATACGTTCCGCTGATTCCCATCAGAAGACTTGCCGCCGCACATCCGATCCTGACGCGTTTTCCTTTCATGTCTGACCACCTCTCTCATAAGCATCCCATGCCTCCCGATAGCCGTGAAATACCATATTCCCCTTCTGGATCTGCACCGATTCCTCATAGACCGAAACCTCAAGTTCTTTCTGTTCCATTTCTTTTGCAACGCGGATTCCGGTAAACAATTCCGTCGTGCTTTCGCCTTCTGAAACCGGTTTTTTGTAATAATAGTAGTCATCTTCTCCTTTTACCCAGTTTTCCGTATCAAGTCCCTCAATCGCTTCAATTGGTTCACTGAATATAAGTGCCGCACGAATATAGCAGGCAACGGAACCTTCATTTCTGATTTTTACTCTCTTTACCACACTTTTCCCTGGCGGTACGGGCGTCGGTGTCGGAAATTCTTCATCGATAGTACTTGTATTATGTCCGAACACCATACGATTCCAGACACTCTCGTGATCTGTAAAATACGCCGAAGTTCCCGGCAGCAGCCAAATGGCTGCCGCCATCGTACACCCGGCCGCACCCGCAAGGAAAAACAGCCGTTTCGTCTTTTTCTTCATCTTTTGTCCCCCAGAAAACTGCTTAAATTCCAGGTGCTTCTGTCTGTTCCGGCTCCGACTGCGGTGCCGTTACCTGCCCCTTCTGCCCATTATTCTGATTTACATACTTCTCCCAGGCCTTTGCTGCCCGCTCGGCAGCCGTACTTCCCTCACCGGTATTCAGCGCCTGGATTGCATAATAATTGATCGGAATATCGACCTCTTTTTCATCCAGCTGCCCTTCCACGATATTAGCTGCTGTCACGCTCGTAAATAAAGGATCCGTCGTTTTGCCAGCTGCAAGCACTTCATTGTAGAGATATGTATATACCATCGAATTGTTCTGTTTTTTCTTGTACATCAGCACCCATTTTTTCGAAAGCTGATTCATCGAAAACAGTTCCGTATCGACGGCTGCCCCGCCGTTTAAACGGTTTCCGGATGTATCTGCAACGATCACTTTTGCGATTGGTATGGAAACATCCATATAGACGTAAGAATCATTTTTACCTTTATTTTTGATACGCGGGTCCTTCGGAATCACCTGGGTCGGCACAATATGATTGGTCTTTCCGTCCGGATCCGGTGCGTACGATGGTTCATTTCCTTCGATATCTACTTTTCCCACAACAAACTGGTTCGTCACAGAATCCTTATCCGTCAGATACGCCAGTGTTCCGCCCGCTGCCAGGGCTCCTGTCAGAAGCAGTGATGCTGCCCAGAATACGATTTTCCGCTGTTTTTTCATAGATCAATTCCTCCTGTTTTCCTAAATAATTTTGCTAATTCTTTTTATAACTTGTTTTCCTGCATGATTTTTCTACCGTGCCAAAGCTGCCGGATTGTAAAAAGCATCACCGCTCCCACGGCCAGAAAAAAGAGTGTTCCTCTCTGCCGGAGCCAGACGATACCAAAGCCAAGCCAGGGAAGAGCTACGATCACATTCCCGATCACCTGTTTTTCCAAAACGATGCCTGCATCTTCCTCCGCGTTGGCATCCCCCTTAGTACAGTATCCTTCCTCGCTCTTTTCCACGATCCGGTGTGTCACCACCATATTTCCTCTCCGGTAGGTAATCACATCCCCCGGATTCCATTCCTTCTTCCGTCCATCCACAACCACAACAGATCCCGTCGGGATCTCCGGTTCCATGGACCCGGACAGTACGACATAGGCGCAGAAATACTGCATCAGATACCATCCCGCCGCCAGAAAAAGGAAGGAAAGAAAGCCCTGCAGCCCCAGTTTTCCTTTTGCTTTCATTTGCTCCCTTCCGTCGATGCGGACATCCAGACTGTCATTTTTGCACGCAAAAAACAGAGGATAGCATTTACCCTCTGTCTCAGAATATCCCTGTTTCATTTTCTCTAAAGTTCTTGTAAAAGTGATTTAAACTTACCATAGTCCGGGCGAAAGCGCAAGCATTGTCTGCCCGTTTAATTCTAAATTTTTTCTAAAGCCTGAAACGCAGAAAATTTTCAGAACTTTTCCCGGATCTTTTTTTCTCCAAACGCAAGCCGCTTTTCCAGCTCCTGCCCATTTTCTGCCCCAAGGATTTTTCGCATTACACGCTCTTCTTCCCGGATTCCTTTTCCGTGAAGTACGCCGTATGCGCCGGCATCACTTCCCGCCGCAAGCACAACGTCCTTTTCAAATGCGAGCTGCAGACCTTTTTTCTGCGTCTCAAAAATCCACGCCAGCGTTTCAGCCGGATATCTGCCGTTCTCCAGAAGATTCGAAACCGTCACAATTGTCGGCACCCAGATTGTTGCATGCTCTGCCATACAGCAGATGCTCTCTTCATTCTGAAAGTTCCCGTGCTCAACCGAGTCCACGCCTGCCTCTGCCGCATCCATCACAGCCTGTGCGCCGTTCACATGCGCCATCACAGAAAGCCCCGCATCATGCGCCGCAGCTGTCATTGCAAAAACCTCTTCCCTGGAAAGCGGCTCACTGGTCACATGCCCCTTTGTCGCGAAATCCAGGATTCCCGTCGTCATGATCTTGATAAAATCTCCGCCCGCACGGCGTACTTCACGCACAAGCGCGCAATACTCTTTCCCGTCTGAAAATGCGCGTCCGACAATTTTTCCATAACGGCCCGCCCTGTGAATCGCAAAAACCGGTGTGCGGTATGTGATCCCGTACTCCGGCGCAAGGCTCCGTGCAAGAACACCCGCCCCGTACGGATCTCCGCCGTCACGCACATAGGAAATCCCTGCCTTCTGATACGCCGCCAGATGTTCCCGGATCAGATCCTCCCGCGGGCCGTTTTCATGCGCTGCCGCCGCCTTTTTGTAATCCACACCGTCCATAAAAATATGGGCATGGCATTCTGCTGTCACCATTTTTGTTTACCGCCTTATCTCCGATTCCACCACAGCTTCTCTGCGGCCCATTTTCCAGTTCTGCTCCGAGAGATACAGATGATATCCACAGCCGTTTTCTACTCGCCAGTCATAGTAACTCTTCTGTGGCACGCCGTACTGCTCAAGGATACTCATGATCGTGCCTCCGTGCACCACCATCGCCACGTTACGGTAATGGCGGCGGATACACGTATCCACCATCTTGTCAAAGCCGGCGATGCAGCGGTCCTTGAACTGCTGCGGGCTCTCACCGCCCGGAAAGGCAAGCGTCGCCATGGAATCAATCCACTCCTGGTATTTCGGATTATCTTTTAATTCCTGATAATTTTTGTTCTCAAACTCACCAAAATTGCACTCTGCAAATTCCGGGATTTTGACCTGTTTGGCATACGGATACAGAATGTCTGCCGTTTCCAGACACCGTTTCAGCGGGCTGACGAACAGAAGCTCAACGGTATCCATCGTCCGCTGTTCCAGCTCTTTTTTCCCTTCCTCACACAGTGGTTCATCCGTCACGCCGATATACCGTCCTAATGTATTGCCATAGGTTTTTCCATGGCGGATCATTGCAATTTTAATCATGTTTTTCCTCACCTTTCAGCAGGATTCCGATTCCGCACACCACACGGGTTACCGAATCAGCCTTTGCTGCCAGCTCCGTACAGATGCGCCCCGTCTTTTCCCGCCATTTCCGGTCGAAGGGTTCGATCGGAACCACTCCGTAACCGAGTTCATTCGTAACAATGCAGATTTCCGGATTTTTCTGCAGCAGTTCTTCCAGTTCTGCTTCCGGTGCAGTCCCGGTCTCCTCTTCCAGAAGGAGCCATCTGCGGACCAGTTCCTGAAAATCATATACGCCGGAACATGCCGACAGCTCCTCTTTCGAAACTGCTGCCCCATCGGCCCATCCTGTTTCTTTTCCGGTCATCTTCTTTGCAAAGTCAAGCTTTCCCTGAAAAGCCCCTCCAATTACTAATTTCATTTCCAGTTCTCCATTCCAAGAGAAAGTACCACAAGAGACAGGAGCTGTGCCAGCTCACAGAGCGAAAGGAAATAGCCTGCGAGATCTCCTGTAATTCCTCCAAAATACTTACTGCTTTTCCATTTATAATAACAGAATACCAGTGCCGATACAACCAGTACATCCAGTGCCGCCCAGACGCAGAACGAAGCTGAGAGCGCCGTCACGGCAAAAATCGTCACAACAAGCACCGCCGCCGTTCTTTTTTTCTCTGCGCTCATGCCAAACGCTGCCGCTGTTCCTTTCGGATTGGCATTTGGAAAAAACGCGATCGAAAGACCGCTGAACGATCTCGAAACTGCGAAGCCAAATGCATACGCCGGAAAAATCTTCCAGACAAGTTCTCCGGCTGCGCCCGCGTACAGTACAAAATACAGACATCCCATAATAATCGCAAATGCTCCGGCGTGCGGGTCTTTTAAGATTTCCAGTCGGCGCTGTTTTTCTCTCCAGGAACTTAACGCATCCATCGTATCCAGATAGCCGTCGAGGTGAATGCCGCCCGTCACCAGAACCGGAACTGCCGTCAGCACTGCAGCCCGCAGCATGCTTCCCGCGCCAATCTGCTGCAGCAGCCAGAAAAGCACCGCCGAAACTGCACCGACAGCCAGTCCGACCCACGGAAAGAAACACAACGCATATTTCATGTTCTCTTTTTCCCAGTCTGCCGGCGGCATCGGGATTTTCGAGTACATGGCAAACGCCACTTTAAAATTATTCCATATCGTTTTCATCTTATTCTTTTTTTATTCTGACGGGAATCCCATACACAACCTCGGTCACACAGTCCGCCATCTCTGCCAGACGTACATTAATGTTTCCCAGGATCCGCTGGTATTCCATCGTCTCCTCCTCATATCGGTATCCGTCCGAAAAAATTTCATTCGTCACCAGAACCAGATTCCGCGCCTGATTGGCCAGACGGGAAACGCCCGCAAGAATTTCCTCCTCCGTCCGCGCTTTTCCCGCCCCGGATGGATCAAATATTTCATTTGCCGTGAGATTCGACATACATTCGAGCAGCACATCGCTTCCCGGTTCCAGCTCCACTTCTTTTAAATTCGTATAACACTCAATCGTCGAAAACTTCTTTGCCGCGCGCATCTTCCGGTGGCGTGCAATACGCGCCTGCCCTTCCGCACCGAACGGCTGCATCGTTGCGATATAAACCCTCCGTGTTCCGCCAAAATCCAGAATACACTGCTCCGCATACGCCGATTTTCCGCTGCCGCTGCCGCCTGTAACCAGATGTATCATCGTTTCACCTGCCTTTTTTAAGTCAGCGGCACATACGTTTCGATCTGTGCCTCGTCAAATGTCGCCATGCCGCGGTATACGGCATTTGCCTGATCCAGAATCGGGAAAAGCATGATGGCGCCCGTTCCCTCGCCCAGACACATATCGCAGTGCAGGAAGGCTTCTTTTCCAAGCTCTGCAAGCAGCAGATGCGCCGCCGGCTCCTTCGATACGTGCGAAGCGATCATATAGTCCTTTGCAAACGGTGCAATCCGTGCAGCAAGAAGCGCTGCCACACAGGAAATAAAGCCGTCCATCACAACCGGAACGCCATGTGCAGCCCCTGCAAGAAAGACACCCGCCATGCCGGCAATGTCAAAACCGCCGACCTTTGCCAGCACATCGATGGGATCGGACGGATCCGGCTGATTGATGGCAATTGCTTTTTCAATCGCTGCAATTTTCCGCGCAAGACCTTCACTCGAAAGCCCGGCGCCCCGTCCCGTCAGTTCCGGAACCGGCTGATTCAGGAAAACGGCTGCCATTGCACTGCTCGTCGTCGTATTTCCAATGCCCATCTCACCGGTTGCCATCAGCTGATAGCCCGCCGCAATTTTTTCTTCCGCCACGGCGATTCCTGTTTCAAGCGCACGAACGGCCTCTTCCCTTGTCATCGCCGGACCTTTTGCCATATTTTTTGTTCCATACGCAACTTTATACCGCGGAACCTTCGTATCGCGCGCCATTCCGATATCAATCGGAAACAGATCCGCATGCGCACTGCGGCAGAGAATGGCTGCTGTCGCCTTCTCCTGCAGAAAATTTTCCGCAACTGTCGCTGTCACTTCCTGACCGCTCTGCGTCACGTTTTCTTCCACAACGCCATTGTCCGCACAGAACGTCAGAAGTGCTCTTTTTTCAATCGAAATCTCCTCTTTTCCGGTGATTCCGGCAATCTGGATGAGCACGTCCTCCAGCTTTCCGAGGCTGTGGAGCGGCTTTGCAATGCCGTCCCAGTGAGCCTTGGCACGATCCATCGCCTCTTTCGAAAGCGGATGGATCTGTTCGATTGTTTCCTGTAATGTCATCTTTTGTTCGCCCCTTCTTTCGATATGACGTCCGATCAGCTCTGTTTTTTCACCCAGTTCACAAAGAAAATATGGGAATCTTCCCGCGCTGTTCCGCTGGAAGTTGTCCATTTATAGGTGTATGTATATGTCACACATTTTTCTTTATCCATATTCAGATTTTTAAATGCTTTCGGAGTCATGAAATATAGATAATCAAAATCATCTCTCGTATCGCCAAAGCCCGGGATCACACGCTTTGTGCCGTTCTTCAGATATGCATCCATGATCGACTGGGATTCATCCACTGCACCGTAGGCTCCATTATTTTTCAGCTGATTGATAATCGAACTGCTCTGCTCCGCAATTCCCGTCAGATAGTTTGTCAGACTTCCGTTCCGCGCCGGTTCAAACTGCTGCTGTTTATAAATCGCGGTGCGGAGCGAAATATTCTGTGCCGCCATCCGGTTCCGGATGACCATCGCAACTGCCGTCATACCTGTTTTTCTCTGGACACCCGCCTCCGCACTGCAGATAGCCGCAAAGAAATCACGGTCACTCACAGACGGATCCGTGTAATACTGATGCTCCATCGTATAATATTTTCCGCTTACGCTGTCCTTTGCACGCACATACTGGCTCGAGCCGAGAATGCACACTCCGTTTTCGTCAAAGCTGTAGTACCAGTTGCTGCTGTTCTTTTTCAGCAGAGCGTAATACGATTTTACCATCTTTCCGTCGCTTCCAAAGTAATACCAGCCCGTCTGCGGATCACCGCTTACCATCCGTTTCTGTGCATTGAGCCACTGGTTCTTTGCCATGCCTCCCCAGTCTTTAAAGTAATAGGAAGCGCCGTTAATAGTCCGCTCTCCCGTCACCATCACGCCGTTGGCATCGGCATAGTAACTGTTGTTTAAATGCGTAAAGAAGGTATTGCGGTACATCGCACCATTTTCCCGGAAGTAATACCACTGGTTCTCTTTCGAAAGCCAGCCCGTCACCATCTTTCCATCCGCATCGGCATAATACGTTTCACCGCCAAGCTGGAAAAAGGTACTACGGTACATGCCGCCCCAGCCCCGGAAATAATAATACGTACCATTGATTTTCTGCCAGCCGGTTACCATCTTTCCATCTGCATTCACACGATATGTATTGTTGTCATATTCAAAAAAGCGGTCAAAATACTGCTCTCCGGTTTCATCAAAATAGTAATATGTACTGCCCTGCTGCAGCCAGCCGACGGTCAGTTTTCCATCTGCAGCCGCATGGCAGACACTCGTTCCGTTTTTGATGAATGCATTCTGATACATGCCGCCCCAGTCCTTGAAATAGTACCAGTCACCGTCGATCTGTTTTTTTCCGACAGCCATCTTTCCGTTCTCATCGGCATAGTAAAGTGCACTTCCTGTCGGTGCTTTGAAAAAGGTGCTGCGGTACATGCCGCCCCAGCTTCGGAAATAATACCAGGTTCCATCCTGCAGCAGCCAGCCGGTCGTCATCTTTCCATCCGTATCAACATGATAAATATTATTTTTATGCGTCAGAAAGGTGTTTTGTGCCATGCCGCCCCAGCTTCGGAAGTAATACCAGATCCCGTCAATCTGTTCGAACCCGGATGCCATTTTTCCATCCGCATCAACATAATACGTATTCTTGTCATACTCAAAAAAACGATTCCGGTACATCGCGCCCTGATCATCAAAATAATAATACACATCATCGATCAGTTTCCAGCCGGTCGCCATTTTTCCGTCCGCATCAGAATAATACGGTACATTTTTCACGGTGTAAAAGGCATCCCGGTAAACACCGCCCCAGCTTTGGAAATAATACCAGGCTCCATCAAGTTTTTTCCAGCCGACCGCCATTTTTCCGTCATTATTCAGGTAGTAACGGTTCTTGTCGTACTCTCTCCAGGCTCCTTTGACAATGGTACCATCCGGATCCTTAAAATACCAGATCCCGTTCTCATTCACCCATGGGTAATAGCTTCCAGCCTGCACGGATACCGCCGTCTCTTCGGGATTTCCGCTCTGTACTTCTGCCGCCGGAAGATCCGAGGCGGCATTTTCCGCTGTCGAATCCGGCGTCTCCGTTTCTGTCATCTCCGGCGTATTTTCGTCTGTGGTTTCCGCCTCCGATGTTTCTTCTGTTTCTTCCTGTGTAACAGCAGAAGCCTCATTTACCAGACTCTGCTCTGTGCCTGCTCCAAATACGTTCGCAGCACTGACAGCGGTTGTCACGCAGGTTGCCGCCAGTACTCCCCTGATTACTTTATTTTTCATTATTTATTCTTCTCTCCCTGCAAAAACAGGCAAAGCCTGCTGTGTGCTCTGCCTGTTTTAAAATTCTGCTCCTGCTTTATCTTATTTCAAAAACGCCCGAACAGTCTCCGGCATCTGATCTACATCACACTCTGTCGTATGAAGCACCGGTGCAGTACGGATTTCTTCGATCGCACGCGGAATCTCGGTATTGGCAAGTGCAGACAGCTTGTCTACCTGCTCCAGTACTGGAAGGGTGTCATACTCCGGTGCAATCGCTGCAAGAACGCTGCTTGTAAATTTATACGGGCTTGCGGTAGATGCGATGACGGTCTTGGTTTCGTCATAGGTTTCCTCGCGGTATTTTCCGTATACAGCCGCTGCAACCGCGGTATGGGTATCAATCACATATCCGGTATCGCTGTACAGTTTTGCAATCGCGTCTGCTGTCTCCTGTTCGGATGCATAATTGCCGTAGAAGTCTGCCAGCTCTTTTTTCATCGCATCGGTGATCTCATATTTTCCGTCCTTTGCAAGATCCTGCATCAGCTCGCGGTCTGCTGCTTCGCTGTTTCCGGCGATGCGGTAGATCAGACGCTCCAGATTGCTCGAGATCAGGATATCCATGGACGGTGATGTTGTCAGAATAAAGTCTCTGTTTCTGTCGTAAACGCCGGTGCGGAAGAAGTCAAACAGAACTTTGTTCTCATTGGAAGCGCAGATCAGTTTTGCGATCGGCAGTCCCATCTGTTTTGCATAGAATGCAGCGAGAATATTTCCGAAGTTTCCGGTCGGAACGGTTACATTGATCTTTTCTCCGTCTGCAATCTCTCCGTTTTTCACCAGGTTTGCGTAAGCATATACGTAGTAGACGACCTGCGGAACGAGTCTTCCGATGTTGATCGAGTTTGCAGAGCTGAACTGGAAACCTTTATCTGCCAGCTCTTTTCCAAGCTCTTTGTCGTTAAACATTTTCTTCACGCCGGTCTGTGCGTCGTCGAAGTTTCCGTGGATGGCTACAACGTGGGTGTTCTTGCCCTTCTGTGTTACCATCTGTTTTTCCTGAATCGGGCTTACGCCGTTCTTCGGGTAAAATACAATAATTCTGGTACCCGGCACATCTGCAAAGCCTGCCATTGCTGCTTTTCCGGTATCTCCCGATGTAGCAGTTAAGATGACGATCTCATTTTTCACGCCGTTTTTCTTTGCGGCGGTCGTCATCAGATGCGGCAGAATGGAAAGTGCCATGTCCTTGAACGCGATCGTTGCGCCGTGGAACAGCTCCAGATAGTAAACACCGTCTGCTTTTGTCAGCGGTGCAATTTCCTCTGTGTCAAATTTCGCATCGTATGCGTTTGCAATACAGTTTTTCAGTTCATCTTCTGTAAAGTCGGTAAGAAAACGGCTCATTACCTCGTATGCTACTTCCTGATAGCTCATAGCCGCAAGTTTTTCCATGGGAACATCCAGTGCTGGAATGGAGGTCGGTACAAATAATCCGCCGTCGTCGGACAGACCCTTTAAGATTGCCCGGGATGCAGTTACGGTTTCTCCATTGCCTCTGGTACTTTTGTATAATACTTCCATGCTCTTTCTCTCCTTCACTTTGACTCCCGGCAGAGCCTCTCTGACTCCTGGCCGGATACGTTTCAGATTAGTTTTACCTGTACGCTTCCTTTTATTATAATGGATGAAGTATGAAAAAACAACAAAAATATACAAAAAATGACTGTGCACAAAAATGCACAGCCATTTTCCACCATTCTGCCAAAATATTTTTTGTCAGAATGTATGATTTAATTTTCGTCGGACTCCTCCGTTTTTGCTTCGCCGTCTTCTAAAGCCGGAGCTTCCCTTTCTGTCTCCTCGAGTGCGAGTGCCTCTTCCTCTTTTTCCGCATTCTCTGCGATTCTATCTTCCGCCCAGGTCACAAACGCTGCCGCGTCTCCGATTTCAAAGCGTTTCTTATCGAGAAAGGTGCTTCTGCCTCCGATGGTGATGCGGATAAAGTTGTCAAACTCCGTCACCTTTGTCAGCTCTTCGAGCGGAATATCAGTGCTTCTGCCCTCTTTTTCGTATGTCATTGTGAGCACCTGCTCAGTAAAACGAAGGGTACGTTCTCCAAGGAGTCCTCTCTTTTTGCATTTTTTCATCTGTGAACGTGCCATCAGATTCGGCAGAAACGTACACAGAAGTGCCATCAGAATGGAGATTCCAAGATTGAAGAAGTCTCCCGGCATGATAAATCCCCGCGCTGCTGCACCGTAGATCATAAAAGCGATCGCAGCCACAACAGCAATCCCTGTAATGATCCGCAGTACCAGACGTACTTTTTTTATCTCGGTGCCGTAAATCTCCACAAACATTCCTTTGGTGTATTCAATTTTGTTTTTAAACAGCATATGCTCTCTCTTTTCTTATCGGTTGTTGATTGCAGTTACCAGCGCGTCGATGGAAGCGCGGATGATATCCGGATCTACGCCTGCGCCCCAGGAAAGGATTCCGTCCGGCTTTTTGATGCCGACGTAGGCAATTGCCTGTGCACTTGAGCTCTGCTCCAGCGCGTGCTCCGTATAGCTGACCAGATCATACTGCAGATTGTACTGCTGTTTCAGCGCGTTGCTGACAGCATTCAGACGGCCGTTTCCTTCTGCATATACAGTTGCATACTCACCGCCCTCGTAATTGGAGGTAACCTGTGCTTCAATTCTGCCCTCATCGAGCTGTTTAAAGTGAACGCCGTTGATGTTGTACGGTGTCGTTACGTTCTCGAAGGTATCTTTAAAGAGTTCAAAGATCTCATCCGGACGCAGCTCTTTATGCAGATGATCGGAAACGGATTTTGCGGTATAGCTCATAGCCTCGCGCATCTTCGCCGGCAGATTCAGGCCGTATTTCGTCTCCAGAATATAGCCGACACCGCCCTTTCCAGACTGGCTGTTGATGCGGATGACGTCTGCATCGTAGTTTCTTCCGATATCGGTCGGATCGATCGGCAGATACGGAACGGTCCAGGTATCCGGTGCTTTCTCCTCGATCCAGTGCATGCCTTTTGCGATCGCATCCTGATGGGAACCGGAGAAGGCTGCAAATACGAGAGATCCGCAGTACGGGCTTCTCGGGTTGATGCTCATACCGGTGAAGGATTCAAATGCATGGCAGAGTTTCGGCATATCGGAGAAGTCAAGCTCCGGATCGACGCCCTGCATGTACATGTTCATGCCGACCGTGATAATATCCACGTTTCCGGTTCTCTCGCCGTTTCCGAACAGCGTTCCCTCGATACGGTCTGCTCCGGCAAGGATACCCATCTCTGCATCGGAAACGCCGCAGCCGCGGTCATTGTGCGGATGAAGGGAAAGAACGACATTATCGCGGTATTTCAGGTTTTTGCTCATGTATTCCACCTGGCTTGCATAAACGTGCGGCATGGAAAGCTCCACGGTGCTCGGCAGGTTGATGATGGCTTTGCGGTCTGCAGTCGGCTGCCATACGTCGAGAACGGCGTTGCACACCTCAAGCGCATATTCCGGCTCGGTTCCGGTAAAGCTCTCCGGGCTGTACTCGAAGCGGTATTTCTCGCCGGCCTCTTCTGTCAGCTCTTTTAAGAGCTTTGCTCCCTCAACGGCGATTTTCAGGATGTCTTCTTTCGATTTTTTGAAGACCTGCTGACGCTGTGCATAGGAAGTGGAATTGTAAACGTGAACGATGGCATTCTTGCAGCCCTTTAATGCCTCGAAGGTCTTGCGGATGATATGCTCTCTCGCCTGGGTCAGAACCTGAACGGTTACGTCATCCGGGATCAGATCCTGCTCGATCAGGGTGCGAAGGAATTCGTACTCGGTCTCAGATGCTGCCGGGAAGCCGACCTCGATCTCTTTGAAACCAACCTCGACGAGGAGTTTGAAGAATTCTACCTTCTGCTCCAGGCTCATCGGAATTACAAGTGCCTGGTTTCCGTCACGAAGGTCAACGCTGCACCATACCGGTGCTTTGTCAATGCTGTCTTTTTCTGCCCAGTCCATGCACGGAACCGGCGGCATATAATACTGTTTCTGATACTTCTTTACATTCATCATGATTTTTTCCTCCCAGAAAGTGAAATACAATTTATTCTGCCGACATAAATTCGGGATGAAAGCATAAAAAAATCTCTCATCTTCTGTGTCGGCTTCTGACACAAGAGACGAAAGACTTGATATCTTACGCGGTACCACTCCTGTTTTACAGAGATTTTCTCTGTACACTCTGCGGATACGGATGAAACATCTGCATATCCTGCCCTTCTAACGGTGGGTTTCCGTCTGCACCTACTCTTTTTATTCTAAATTTGGGAGCAGCGGCTCTGAGGTCAGTTCCACGGAATTCGTCTGCTGTTTCGCATCACCCAACAGCTTTCTGGATTCGGAAGCTCCATGTAGTATTCCTCTTCTTTGCCTTTTTCCTAACTTGGCTCTTATGTTACCATTTTTCTCCATCTCTGTCAAGCGCAAAACGCAGGATTCCGTAAAAATACACCCGCCGGAAAGGAGGCTCCGGCGGGTGCTCTAACACATGATTTCGTTGTTTTATTTGTTGTACTCTTCCAGGTATTTCTGGTAATCCTCTACCTGTTTTCCGTGGATTTTCTTGAGCTCATCCAGCTCATCCAGTGTAGTCGGAACAGCCAGTCCTAAGTTGTCCAGCCAGTCTTTCCGGATCCACAGAGTCTCACATGCCGGCTCTGCAACGTCGCCCGGGATACGGTAAATTCCGTTGTCTCCGGATGCATAGAACATAACGCCAGGATCTACGCTGTTGTAGTAGTCAACCATGTTGGTGTATTTCTTCATATACGGAGAAACATCCATCAGAAGGCCTGCGTCTACCCATTTCGTATAGTCAGCTTCCATGTTCCACCACCAGATGATGTCCGGTCGCTGTGTCTCATCGCCCATCAGAAGGGAAATTTTGGATGTTGCATCCGACCAGCCCGGCAGTGCGATGATATCGATATCCAGGTTGCAGCGGTCCTCCGTCCATTCCTGCATTTCGCTCTCTCCCTTCCTTCCGGCGATATAATGCATTATTTTGCACTATTATTTTTTAATGTGTGATATTAACGAGGTTTTTATTCTTGCGTTTTTGTCATTTTTGTTCAGTTTAGCTTTCCTTAAATGCACCATTTTGCATTATTAATTAGTGTTTTTCTACATGGCATTTATGCACGAATTTGAATCATCGCAAAAAGGGAGCCGGAAACGCCCCGGCAGACGGTTTTTCTTCTCGTCCGCCGGGGCGTCCCTGGCTTTCTTTCTTTGTTCACTTTTTCCTGTTTTTTCTATTTCTTTCTATCCCTGGCGCTTGCACGAGGAACGGCGCACCACAACCTCCCCCGAAACGAGAATCCGTTCTTTCGGCGCTTCCGGGTGCTCCTCCCGCCATAAAAATTCATGCACCATACGGCGGCCAAGCCACTTCGTATCGACATGAACGGTTGAGAAGAACGGATACAGCATCCGGTCCTCATCATCATCAAATCCGGTCAGTGCCACATCCTCCGGCACGCGCACGCCGATTTTCCGGAAGGATTCTGTCAATCTTTTGGCGATCATATCGTTGCCGCAGACAATCGCTTCCGGCAGTGTATCGTAGCTCGCCACAATCTTGTCAAAATTTTCCGGGTAATAAAAATGATCGCTCTCCATATTGGGGCGCACAAGCTCCTCATCGAGCGGAATGCCCGCCTGTTCCATCGCTGCAAGGAAACCGACATACCGGTCATGCATCGACTCATACGTGCTGCTGTGCTCACTTAGGAAACCGATCCGCGTCATGCCCTGCCCGATCAGATGGGACGTCAGAAGACTCACCGGCTGCACACCGTCCACACGCACGATATCGCCCATCGGCCGCTGTTCGATGCCGCAGTAATGGTCGAGCTGAAAGATGCGGTAACCCAGATTTACCAGTTTCTGCATATATTCCGGCGGCAGCATTTTAATGCAGAAGATCGCATCGATATTTTCATTCAGGCCGAGCGGCAGAATGCCGTTCTCCTCCTCCCGCTCCGTCACGACCGCAACGCGCGTCTGACAGTTATTGAGGCTCGCCTCCTCGGAGATGCCGCTCACGACACGGTCCCAATAAACAGCGGCATCCCGCGTACGCAGAACCATAATATTGTAATGCTTCTCCTGCGGTGCCCGAACTTCTTCCACATATACATTTTCGCCCAGATAGCCATTTCTTTTCGCCATCCGAAGAACTCTCTCCCGCGTCACCGGAGCTACCTTCGGATCATCCTTTAATGCCATGGCAACCGTATTCCGGGACAGTCCCAGCTCCTTTGCCATACTCTGTATCGTTACTTTCCCCATAACTTCCTCCCTGTTTTTTCTGCGCAATTCATTTTTCTTCCGCACACGTCTTTGTCCGTAAGAAAAAAAGTGCCGTAAAACGACACTCTTACCGATCGGGGCAACAGGATTTGAACCTGCGACCTCACGGCCCCCAGCCGTGCGCGCTACCAAGCTACGCCATACCCCGTAATCATGTTTTCATTATACCAGCGAACTTCTGAAAAATCAATGTTATTTTTCCCTCTCCCGTTTCATTACATTCATTTCTTTATTTCGTGTCATATTCTCTTTTATTTTACTATATTGTCACTTTTTCTTTCTGAATATGTAATTTTTCGACGTTTTCCACGTATCATAAGTGAAAGGGGAAAATCGTATGCCATACAAACTTTCACCTCTGGCATGCCCGTCTGCAAAGACTATGTAAAAACTGAATAAAAGGAGACATCGTAATGGAAACTGAAATTTACTTTCTACTACACTCTTTAGGAATTGGTGCAAAATACCGCGGATTTCGCTATCTCGCCTATGGTATCGCTTTATGCATGGAAGACGAAGATTATCTCCTTCGGGTCAGCAAAACGCTGTACCCAAAGATCGCGCAAACGTTTCAGGTATCGTCCTCCTGCGTCGAACGAGACATCCGCACCGCTATTTCCGTCTGCTGGACCCGCGGAAACCGTGATCTGCTCTTTTCGCTTTCTGTGCATCCGGTTCTGACAAAACCGACCAATTCCGAATTTTTTGATATTTTAAGTTCTTATATCAAATACTACCGTGCTTTTCCTGCCTGTCGTCAGGAGGCATAAAAAAACGAATACAGAAAAGATAACACTTCCGCGCCCTATCATATTGGGGGATATGCATGGCGCGGAAGTGTTTTTTCTATGATAAAACGATAGAACGAAAAAAGGAGACTGCCCGCAAAGGCAGCCTCCCGATATGGATCATTTGACAGCAAACCGATTAGTTGTTGATCAGTTTGTCCTCGTTGCTCCAGCTGTACAGTTTTCTGACTTCTTCTCCGACTTTCTCTGACGGATGCTCTGCAGCTTTTCTTCTCATTGCACGGAAGTGAGCCTGTCCGCCTGCTGGGGACATATCCAGAAGGAAGTCTTTTGCGAAAGTACCATCCTGGATATCGGAAAGGATCTTCTTCATGGTCTTCTTGGTTTCTTCTGTGATGATCTTCGGTCCGGTGATGTAATCGCCGTACTCGGCTGTGTTGGAGATGGAGTATCTCATTCCGGAGAATCCCGACTGATAGATCAGGTCTACGATCAGTTTCATCTCATGGATGCACTCGAAGTATGCGTTTCTTGGGTCGTATCCAGCCTCGCACAGAGTCTCAAATCCAGCCTGCATCAGGGCGCATACACCGCCGCAGAGAACTGCCTGCTCACCGAACAGGTCTGTTTCGGTCTCAGTTCTGAAGGTTGTCTCCAGAAGACCAGCTCTTGCTCCGCCGATTCCAAGGCCGTAAGCCAGTGCTCTGTCCAGAGCTTTTCCGGTGTAATCCTGCTCAACAGCAACCAGGCAAGGAGTTCCTTTGCCAGCCTGATACTCGCTTCTTACTGTGTGGCCAGGTGCTTTCGGAGCGATCATAGCTACATCTACGTTCTTCGGAGGTACGATCTGTCCGAAGTGGATAGCGAAACCATGAGCGAACATCAGCATGTTGCCCTCTTCCAGGTTTGGCTCGATATCTTTTTTGTACATTGCAGCCTGTTTCTCATCGTTGATCAGGATCATGATGATATCAGCCTGTTTTGCAGCCTCAGCAGCGGTGTATACTTTGAATCCCTGTGCCTCTGCTTTTGCCCAGGATTTGCTGCCTTCATAAAGTCCAATAATAACATCACAGCCGGAATCTTTCAGGTTCAGTGCATGAGCATGTCCCTGGCTTCCGTAGCCGATAATTGCGATTTTTTTGCCTTCCAGTAAAGAGAGATTACAATCTTCCTGATAAAAAAGTCTTGCTGCCATTTTATTTTCCTCCATAATATATAGAATGTCTTGACCGGCGGCAGGTCGGTCAATTTATACAGCGAAAAGCATTTCTGCCTTTTGCTGTTTGTCAGGGAAATGAACTTTTCTATACAAAAATTTCATTCCTCTAGCAAACGTATGTAATGTGATCTGCGTTAATCGAGGTAACGCACATCGTGGGCTCCTCTGGAGAGTCCTGTCACTCCTGTTCTGGCCAGTTCCAGGATTTCGTATCCCTGTACCAGATTCAGGAACCCTTCGAGCTTTGACTGGTTTCCGGTCAGCTCTACAATCAGGCTTTCCTGTCCCACATCCACGATTCTTCCACGGAAGACATCGGAGATGGCGATGACATTGCGGCGTTCATTTTCATTCACACGGATTTTGACCAGCATCAGCTCTCGTCTGACACTCTCGTCCGGCTTCAGCTCTTTGATATCCCGCACATCGACAAGTTTTGCCAGCTGTTTTTTGATCTGCTCCAGAATCATTTCATCACTGCAGTACAGAACAACAGTCATTCTTGTGTATCGCGGGTCTGCTGTCACACCGGCGGTGATCGTCTCGATATTGTATCCGCGTCGGCTGAAAAGACCAGCTACTCTGCTTAAAAGTCCCGGCGTATTATCCACCAGCAGGGATAATGTTCTTTTCTGTTCCATAAACACCAACTTTCCTCCATCCGCAGGCGCCGCGGATTTTCAGCAATTTCTTACAACTTCCAACGCCTTATCCAATATATTAGCAACTTATCCTCACTTTGTCAACAAAAATTTTACCAAATTATTCTTTTGAGCAAAAATCTTTTGCCTCCTGTGGTTCCCATTTGCATACCTTCCGGTCATACGTAAGGATGCCGTTCGACTCCTCCTCGACATCGGTAAGCTGTGTGTAGACTGCTGCGGCAAGTCCCTGTTCTGTGAGTTCTCTTATCTTTTCTGCCAGTGCATTCATCGCTTTCTGGTACTGTGTCTGGTTCTGGTACGTGCGGTAGCCGAACGATTTTTCGGAGTAGAGATGCTCCTGTACCGGATACGTATAGCCGCCGTATTCAGAAAAAGCAAACGCGCGCTCCTCCGGTTTTACTTTTAACGGACGAAAGTAATTGTGAAGGCTCTTGATGTCCCCCGCTCCCTGATCGTACCAGCCGCTCGCGTGGTCGATCTGCCGCGTCGGATCGAGAGCGCGCACCATTTCTGTCATCTCCCTGGCATCAAACTGTCCCCATCCCTCGTTGAACAGAACCCAGAGCGACACGCACGGTGCATTGTAAAGCTGATGAACCGTCTCGCGGCACTCCCGCTTCCACCACTCTCTTCCCGTTTTTGAGGTCCGCGAAAAGAGCGGATAACAGTTATCCCTGAATTCCGTTGTCACAAACGGCAGTACGGTCGGAAGGTACAAAAGGAACGTCTGAATCGACCGGCCGCCGCCGTTGATCATATCCTGCCACACCAGCATACCGATATGGTCGCAGTGGGAATACCATCTTGCGCACTCAACTTTCAGGTGTTTCCGGATCATATTGAAACCGAGGCGTTTGGCCGTCTTAATGTCATAAACCATCGCCTCATCGGACGGCGGCGTGTAGAAGCTTTCCGGCCAATAACCCTGGTCGAGGACACCGTTCTGGAAATACGGCTTTCCGTTTAAGAGAAGACGCGTGATTCCTTTCTCATCTTTTCCAATGCCGAATTTGCGCATGCCGAAATAACTCTCGATGCGGTCTTCTCCCGCTTCAATGGAAACCCCATAGAGATGCGGATGTTCCGGGCTCCAGCCTGCAAAATTACCGAGAATCAGCTCCGCCTCGTTTTCTCTCGTCTCCCGGACGCAGATCACCTTCGCATCCGGCGCTTCGCTCTCCCGCACCGTAATTTTTTTCGTCAGTCCCGCATCCGGTCCGTTGAGGAAAACCCGTACTTTTACGCTCGCCGTATCATATTCCGGCGTGATCACGATGCGTTCCAGATACGTCTCCGGCACCCATTCCATCCAGACGCTCTGCCAGATGCCGCTCTGCGCGGTGTAAAACATGCCGCCCGGGGTAAGGCTCTGCTTTCCGCGGCCCTTCCAGTCCGTGTCCGTCTCATCGCGCACCTTGACGGCAAGCTCGTTCTCTCCCGTTTTGAGATACGGCGTAAGATCCACTGAAAAAGAAAGATACCCGCCGAGATGGCCTCCGGCACGCTTTCCGTTGCAGTAAATTACCGCATCCTGATCCACGGCGCCGAACTGCAGCAGCAGCCGTTTTCCGGCAGGAATTTTGGGAAGCTGAATCGTGCGGAAGTACCACAGATATTCTTTTGGAAGCAGCTGCCGCTTCACGCCGGACGCATCGCACTCCGGGGAAAACGGAACGAGAATTTTTCCGTCCCGCTGTTTTGGCATTTTCTGCGTTTCCGTGAACGCATACTCCCACCATCCGTTCAGATTTGTCCAGTTTTCCCGGCGCATCTGCGGACGCGGATATTCCGGAAACGGGAGCTCTTCTTCCGGATTTTTCCCAAATTCCGTAGAAAGGCGGAATTTTTTTCCTTCCTTTTTTCCAATCTGTAATGCTTTGACCGCATTTTTGAAGTCCATTCTTTTCCCTCTTTTTCTGATTTTTATGATTGATAAAAGCGTGCCCGGACAAAATCCCGGACACGCTTTTGGTGTACTGAAAATCAAAGCGGATATTCGCAATCCGGTTAGATAAACGCCAGCGTTTTCATCAGATACAGCCAGAACGTCAGCGTAAAGGCACTGCCGCACGTTGTGAGCATAACGGTGTTTGCCGTCAGACTTCCCTCATGACCCATATTTTTCGCCATGATAAAACTGCTCACCGTCGTTGCGGAACCCAGCATCACAAGGATTGCCACCAATTTTTCCTGACGGAAGCCAAGTATCACGGCGATCGGCAGAAAGACAGCTGCAAGACCGACCAGCTTAATCGCAGCTGCAGCAATCGACGGCCGGATATTCTTTGCCGCGCTCTTTGCCTCAAACGACGCACCCATCGCAATCAGGCCGAGCGGCGTTGCAAGTACCGCAATATTCTGCACCGTTTTCTGCAGAATCACCGGCTTTGGAATGCGAAGCACCGACCAGAGAAGTCCTGCAACGATCCCGAGGATAATCGGGTTTGTCACGATATTTTTCGCCGTCTTTTTCACAAAATCTGCCGTGATCTCCTCCCGTTCCGGACCGAATACCGCAAGAACGACAACCGCCATGATATTATACAGCGGCACACTGCTGATGATCATCAGCGGCGCCATGCCGGAATTTCCGTAGATATTCTGGATAAAGGCAATACCAAGGATCGCCGCACTGCTCCGGTACGCCGCCTGGATAAATTCGCCTCTTGCACTTCTCTCTTTTAAGAGATGGGAAAGTCCCCATACCGCAAGAATTGAGAGCAGTGTTGCAAAGAAGCAGAACAGAACGAATTTGATATCCCACACAGCGGAGAAATCAGAATCCGACAGGTCCTGGAACAGCAGCACCGGGAGTGCGATTTTAAACACAAATTTGTTCATTTTGCCTGTGAACGATTCGTCCAGAATACCAACCTTTCGAAAGAAAAGTCCCAAAATCATTGTCAGGAAGATCGGCATCGTCGCGTTCAGGCTGAAGATCAGATTACTCATACCAGTGTTTTTCCTGCCAGTACATTTTTATAATCTTCGTAGTTCTCTTCGAGAAGCTTCGGCGTATTCAGACCGTAGGGACATTTCTTCATGCAGGCGCCGCAGTGGAGACAACCTTCGATTTTCTTCATCATCGCCTGGCCGCGCTCGGTGAGCTGGTTGGCGGACGGGGAACGGCGCAGAAGCAGGCTCATGCGCGCGCAGGTGTTAATCTCAATGCCTGCCGGACATGGCATACAGTAACCGCAGCCGCGGCAGAAGTTGCCGGAGAGCTCTTTCTGGTCTTTCTCGATGATCGTCTTGATTTCATCCGTCATGGCAGGCGGACAGGCAATGTAGCTTAAA
Organism: Fusicatenibacter saccharivorans; assembly: GCF_027667425.1. Taxonomy (NCBI): domain Bacteria; kingdom Bacillati; phylum Bacillota; class Clostridia; order Lachnospirales; family Lachnospiraceae; genus Fusicatenibacter; species Fusicatenibacter saccharivorans. Next base: position 232,341 of record NZ_JAQEGR010000001.1, on the reverse strand, counting down.
AACTCGTCCAGCTCTTTTTCTCTCTGGACGCCCCAGATCGGAAGCACGTTGTCGTACTGATCTTCAAAAGCATATGCAGCCGCGGAGTTTGTGATCAGCCCGCCCGAGAGCGCTTTCATTGCGATAAAGCCGATATTTTTCTCTTTGCATCCCTGTACCAGTGCTTTCTCACGGTCCGTTGCCAGATAGCAGAACGGGAACTGCAGCGTCTCGTAAAGACCGGACTCGATGATCTCCTCTGCCACGCTCATGCGGTGGTTCGTGATACCGATGTGGCGGATTTTTCCCTGTGCTTTTGCTTCCAGCATCGCCTCATACAGGCCGGTTCCATCTCCCGGCTTAGGACAGAAGGACGGATTGTGGAACTGATAGATATCGATGTAATCCGTCTTCAAAAGGGAAAGGCTTGTCTCCAGATCCTTCCAGAACCCCTCCACATCCTTTGCCATCGTCTTCGTAGAGATAAAGACCTTCTCACGCATTTTCTCAAACGCTGCGCCTAATTTTTCCTCGCTGTCGCTGTATGCACGCGCGGTATCAAAAAAGCGGATGCCTCCGTCATACGCTTTGCGCAGCAGATAAACAGCGTCTTCTTTCGTGACACGCTGTACCGGCAGCGCGCCGAAGCCGTTCTTGTTTACACAGATTCCTGTACTTCCCAGTGTTACCATGGACATACTTATGTTCCTCCTTTTTCGCTTTCATTGTTTCAACTCACAGTCGGTATTTCACGGAGTCTGACATGTCGAAAATAGTTCGACTGTGACTTACCTCATGTCAGTGGAGGATACCGATTTCTCTCCGCCCGCCAATGCCGTTATGTTTCTTTTAGCAATTCATCCCACCGCTTCAGAAACGGGGGACTTCTTGTCTACTGGTGTTAAAATCCGTTATTTCTATAGTATCACACTTTCTGTCAGACGGCAAACGCGATTTAAAGAGGCAGGCACAAAGGGAAATACTTTCCTTTTATGTCTGCCTCTGAATATCATTTTTTATTTTACTTCTTTATAAAAGTTTACGCAGTCCGACGGATCATAATAGATTTTATTATCCGCAAGCAGCGTGGAAACACCGTTCTGTACTTCGATGATGCTGACCGCACAGTTGTACGGCACGCCGCCGTGCCAGAAGTCGTTCTTGTCTTCATAGACATTGCGCAGCAGCGCACGCATGCAGCAGCCGTGGGTGGCGATCAGGATCGTCTTGTCCTGGAGCTCCGGTTTTGCAGTCAGCTCATGATAGAACGCTTCTGCCCGGTCGCAGACTTCCTGGATCGTCTCTCCGTCTCCCGCCGGGCAGAAGTGGAACGGATCTCTGTAAAAATCGTCGAAGTGTTCAGACGGAATCTCAAAATTGTTTGCCCGGCATCCAAGCCCTTCCCAGGAGCCAAAGGAAAGCTCCATCAGGCGGTCGTCGGTCGTAAGCGGCACATTTCTGCCCGCAAGGACGAGCTCTGCCGTGTGCTTTGCGCGGCGCAGTGGACTGGAAATTCCAAGGTCAAACGGGATATTTTTCAGTCCTTCCGCCGTCACTTTCGCCAGACGGACACCGTTCTCATTCAGCTCGGTGTCCGTCTGGCCCTGCAGTCTGCCTTCTACGTTCCACGCAGTTTCACCGTGGCGTATGATATAAAGTTTCATAAAAATCAGCCTCTCAGTTCGATGTTGAACTCATTCTGCAGTTTCTTGCAGATCTTCTCGACAAATTTCTGTACTTTTTCGAAGTCAAATGCTTCTTCCTTCGGTGCAAAGGTGACGGTGAACGCCATGCTCTTCTTGCCTTCCGGAATCTGGCCGCCCTCGTAAACATCGAACAGACGGATCTCTTTTACGTATTTGTTTGCCTCGCGGATGCAGTTCTCTACATCGCCGCAGCTGATGTTTTTGTCCATGACAAATGCCAGGTCACGTTTCTCCTCCTGGAATTTGGAGATCGGCTGGAAGGTGCGTTTTTTGCCGTACCATCTGGAGAGCTCTTTTAAGTCAAGCTCCATGATGTAAGCGGAAGTACGCATGCTCAGCTCGTTCTGGATATCGTATGCTGCTTTTCCGAAGTATCCGATTTCTGTACCCTCGCAGAGTACTTTCACTGCCTGATACGGATGCAGGAAGGATTTCTGAACCGGCTCGTAGGTGAACTCAATGTCCATGCTCTCGGCGATGGTGTTGGCGATGCCCTTCATAGTGAAGAAGCTCTCGTTGTTTCCGAAGGTTCCGACGCAGAGAACTTTTCTCTCATCCGGGTAGGATGTCAGCGGCAGGGACTCCGGAATGTAGATGCTTGCTACCTCGAACAGTCTTCCTTCAAGGGTGCCCTGTTTCTCATTTCTGGAAATGGCATTCAGCATGGAAGCTGCCAGTGTGGTACGCATCAGGGACAGATCCTGGTTGATCGGGTTGATGATCTCGATGGCATTTCTCTCTTTTGCATCTGCCGGCAGTTTCAAAAGATCCAGATCTGCAGGGGAGAAGAAGGAGTAATGCATGCACTCGTAGATACCCATGGTGCATAAGGTATTCTTCAGTGCCAGCTCGCCTTTCTGCTCTTCATTGTAGCCGCCCATCGTTACCTGTGCAGCGGAAAGGAAGGTATCGGTTACGTGATCGTAGCCGTACATACGGATGACTTCCTCTGCCACGTCCGGATAGCGCTCGACATCGTTCTCTCCCTCCGGCAGCATATCCTCACGGTAAGCCGGAACCTGGATGGTCAGCTCATCGCCGTTGATTTCCGGTGCAAAGTTCAGGTTTTTCATAATGCGGAGAATCTCTGCTTCCGGAACTTCGATACCGAGTACGCCGTTTACTTTGCTGACACTGACGGTCATCGGAGTCGGATCGATGGAGTTTCCGGTGTTCACATCGAAATGGGTACGGGAAACTTTACCGCAGCCAAGCTCTTCCATCAGATGCAGCGCACGTTTCATACCAAGTACGGTTGAATACTCGTCCACGCCTTTCTCATATCTTGCACTGGCATCCGTCGCTTTTCCAAGCGCACGGGCTGTCTTTCTGACGTTGTCGCGTGCGAATTTTGCGGACTCAAACATAACAGCCTCTGTCGTGTCGCGGATCTCGGAGTTTAAGCCTCCCATGACACCGGCAAGTGCAACCGGTTTTACGCCGTCGCAGATCACGAGGTTGTTCTCATTCATTGTATATTCCTGCTCATCGAGGGTCACAATCTTTTCATTTTCTTTTGCTCTTCTGACACAGATTTCATTGCCTTCCAGATAAGAGCAGTCAAAAGCATGCATCGGCTGGCCGATCTCTTTTAAGACGTAGTTTGTGATATCAACCACGTTGGAGATCGCGGACATGCCGACGAGTGCCAGACGGCGTTTCATCCATGCCGGGGACTCTCCGATTTTTACGTCATATACGTAATGAGCGCTGTAACGCGGGCAGAGTTCCGGAGCTTCCACGCGGACAGAGAAGCCTTCTTTTTCCACATCCGTCTCGGTGTAATCGGTTGCCGGCATTTTTAAAGGTTTTTCCAGCATCGCCGATACTTCTCTTGCGATACCGAGGATACTCTGGCAGTCCGGTCTGTTTGCAGTCAGGGAGATATCAAAGATCCAGTCGTCAAGACCTGTCAGCTCTTTGACATCTGCGCCAAGCTCGGCATCTTCCGGCAGAACAAGCAGTCCGTTGTAGCCTGCGCCCGGGTACAGATCCTCGGTAAGGCCGAGCTCCACGCCGGAGCAGAGCATTCCGCAGGACTCATATCCTCTTAATTTTCCTTTTTTGATGGTCATAACACCCTCGATGGTCTTATGATCCTTTGCTGTTGCATAAACAGAAGCGCCAGGAAGGGCAACCGGGAATTTTCCGCCGGTGTGCACGTTGTCTGCGCCGCAGCAGATCTGCATGGTGCCGTGTTCTCCTGCATTTACCTGGCACACATGAAGATGGGTCTCCGGGATCGGCTCGCAGCCCTCCACCAGACCGACAACAACATTGCTGATGTCTTTTCCCACCTGATAACGCTCTTCTACTTCAAAACCGCCGTCGAACAGTTTTTTCTCCAGTTCTTCCGGGGTAACATCGATATCTACATATTCTTTCAGCCAACTTAACGGTACTAACATATTAAACCTCCAAATTCAAACTGTTTCGTCTTTATTTCTCGTTAATCTGATTTAAAACCCGCAGATCGGAACCGAATAACAGTTTGATGTTGTTGATTCCGTATTTCAGCATGGCGATACGCTCCAGGCCGATGCCAAAAGCGAAGCCGCTGTACTCTTCTGAATCAATGCCGCAGTTCTCCAGCACGCGTTTGTTTACGATACCTGCTCCAAGGACCTCGATCCAGCCGGTTCCCTTGCAGAGGCTGCATCCTTTTCCGCCGCAGGCGAAGCAGCTGCAGTCTACCTCAACGGACGGCTCCGTGAACGGGAAGTAAGATGGACGAAGACGTGTTGTCGTTCCCTCGCCGTAGATCTTCTGTACGAGTACGTCGAGCATTCCTTTCAGGTCGCAGAGGGTGATGTTTTTGTCGACAACGAGTCCCTCCATCTGATGGAACATCGGAGAATGGGTTGCGTCGTCATCAGACCGAAAAACACGTCCCGGGGAAAGGATCTTGATCGGCGGCTTTTTGTTTTCCATGACATGAATCTGGCCTGCCGATGTCTGGGTACGAAGCAGGAATTCCGGGGAGAGATAGAAGGTATCCTGCATATCTCTTGCCGGGTGATCCTGTGGTGTATTCAGTGCAGTAAAGTTGTAGTAATCGGTCTCGATTTCTCTTCCCTCGTATACCTCAAAGCCCATGCCTGCAAAGATGTCGATGAGCTGTTTGCGGATCAAGGTAACCGGATGAAGGTTTCCGATCGCTGTCTCTTCTGCCGGAAGGGTCAGGTCGATTTTCTCGGACTCATATTTCTTCTGCAGCTCGCGCTCTTTCATCTCCTCTTCCACTTTCTGGAAGCGGCCAAGCGCCCACTCTTTTAACTCATTGACGGATTTACCGTAGTTTGCGCGCTCTTCCGGGGCAATGTTTTTCATTTCTTTCATCAGCCCGCTGATCTTACTTTTCTTTCCTTCCAGATACTCGCTCTTAAATTCATACAGTTCTTTGGAGCTTTTCAGCTCTTCCAGTCCATTTTCAATCTTCTGTTTTAATTCAGACAGATGGCCGGTTAATACACTTTTTTCCTGCATTTGACTCTCCTACTTTCTTTTTCTTGCTTGTTTGATGGTAAATGTGAAAAACAGTCAGATACCCCGCTGCAAACAGCGGAGCATCTGATTTTCGTGGCAGTCGCCAAATATCCATGCAAGCATGGCTGTCTGGCTCGTTGCTCACAAAAAAAGACCCCGCCCCACAAAGGGACGAGATCTGAAATTTCGCGGTACCACCCTGATTTCTGCAGATACTTCCTGCAGACACTCATAACCGGTGCTGTAACGTACACCAAACGTCTGTCCCTACTTGCATTTCCAGTATTCTGCTATACGTTCCGGACATCTGCTCCAATGCGAAATTTGAAATATTCCTGAACCTGAAGGAGCTTGCAGCCGATGACTCCCTCTCTCTGGCGGAAAAAATATTTCTCTGAACATCTTCACAGCATTTTTCCTGTTAGATTATTTATAAAACTTTCATAAACAATATTTATTGTACCGTCTTGACCCCCGGATGTCAAGCCATTATTTTCCCGCTTCTTTATTCGTCTCTTTATTTTCCATAAAATGCTCGATCGCCGCGTTCTGCAGTTTCCGCAGTTTATCCTCAAAATACGCGTTGATCTCCGCGCCGATCAGAAGGATCCACATGCAGAAATACATCCAGATCATGATAAACACGATCATCGTCAGACTGCCGTACATATTGGACGCCGCAAGCGCGATGTCGAGGTACATGGAAAATGCAAGGGAAAAAATAGACCAGGCAAGGGATGAGATCAGTGCGCCCGGGCACTGGCTCTTAAAGCTCGCCTTCCGGTTTGGAATACATTTATACAGTACAAGAAACAGAAGAGCCAGCACGCCTGTCGTGATCAGGGTACGCATTCCCATGATAGAGGATGTCACACGCGCCACCATCGGCAGATGTTCCGTCAGCTTATTCTGAATGCGGGTTCCGAAGACCAGAAGCACCAGACTGGTGAGGAATGCAACGACAAATATCAAGGTATATGCCATGCCCCGCAGCCGGTTGATGATGTAATTACGTGTCTCTGTTACGTGATAAATGCTGTTCAGCCCATTTGTCAGCGCCGCAATGCCCTTTCCCGCCGACCACAGCGTTGTGATGATCGTAATCGGCATATAAGCAACGGACTGATAAAAGATCTCATTTACAATACCGCCCACGTAGCTCTGAAACTCCGTGGGCAGCATATTGATCAGAACGCTGTAAACATCGTCGCGCGTCAGCGGCGTATATTTTACAAGCGTAACAACCAGAAGAACAAACGGAATAAAGGAAAGAAGAATGAAATACGCACTCTGCGCTGCATAAGCACCGACATGGTCCTCATTCAGGCGCTTCATAAAACCGCGGATTGTTTTTATCATCTGGCAAAACCGCCTTTTCTTTGTTTTCGTGAATCTATCCCATTCTTGCACATATATCGTACTTCAGGATAGCCTACAAAGCATATCATACTTTTCTTTCCTTCGCAAGGGATTTAATTCCATTTCCGGTAATACCATGCGTAACCGCGTGCCGGAACCGGAACGCCGCGCAGAACACGTTTCTCGCCGGTAAACAGATCCTTCCAGGTGAACTCACCCATATCGATCCAGGCCGTGCGGTCTTCATTGCTGAAGTTAAAGAGACCCGTTACCATCTCATTGCCGGATTTTCTGCAGACACAGAGAAGCGCCGTATCATACGTTTCCTCGGTCCAGACATCCGCCTCACCCTCAAACGGACGGTATTTGAATTTCAGCTCCTCCATCTTTTTCATCGAAGCAAAAATCTGATTCTGAACCGTTCCTTTTTTCTCCTTCTGGGGCTCCAGATCCCAGCGGAAGTGGCCGCGGTGCAGATAACGGCTGTCGGCTGCGCGGTCAGAATCTTCACTCTCTTTGTAGGAATAATCGTTGACCTGGCCGATCTCATCGCCGCTGTAGATAACCGGAATACCAGACTGGATGAAAAGGTATGCGTTCAGCATCTCAATTCTCTGGATCGCCTGTTCGGTCTTCGCCTCATTCTGCTCAAAGCCTGCCGCCTCAAGTCCACACAGGGAAGCGGTTGTTCCGCAGAGACGCGCATCCTGCAGCACCGGATCGTCGTTATAGAGCTCTCCTCTTGCGTCGCTTCCCTCCACATAACCGCGGAAATAGTCATTCAGATATTTCTTATGCGGTGCCTCGGCGATGCCAAACTGTTTCAGCCATTCGTAATCGAGGCCCCAGCCGATATCATCGTGGCATCTCAGATAGTTCAGGAAGACATAGTCCTTCGGCAGTCTCGTCACAATATCCATCTGATGTTTCAGCAGGCGGGTATCCGCCGTTGCAACCGTGTGCCAGGTGGATGCCATCGTCGTTACGTTGTACAGCATATGGCATTCCGGTTTCTCGAGTGTTCCGAAGTACGGAACAACCTTTTCCGGCTCCATGACAACCTCGCCGAGCAGCAGAACGCCCGGGCAGACGATCTCGGTGATCATACGCATCATGCGGACAATGGTATGTACCTGCGGCAGGTTACGGCAGGTGGTGCCGAGCTGTTTCCAGATGTATGGAACGGCATCAATGCGGACGATATCGATTCCCTGGTTGACGAGATAGAGCATATTGTTTACCATCTCGTTAAAGACAACCGGGTTCGCATAGTTCAGATCCCACTGGTATGGATAGAACGTCGTCATGACAAATTTATGGCAGTCCTCTCTCCAGGTAAAGTTGCCCGGTGCCGTTGTCGGGAATACCTGCGGACAGGTCTTTTCATATTCGGACGGAATATCGTAGTTGTCGAAGAAAAAGTAACGGTCCTGGTACTCTTTTTCACCGGCAAGTGCACGTTTTGCCCATTCATGATCCTCGGAAGTGTGGTTCATAACGAAATCCATACAAAGGCTCATGCTCTGGTCATGGCATTTTTCAGAGAGGGCAGCCAGATCTTCCATCGTTCCAAGGGACGGCTGTACCGTGCGGTAATCGGCAACCGCATAGCCGCCGTCGCTTTTTCCCTTCGGCGTTGCAAGGAACGGCATCAGATGCAGGTAGTTGACGTTGCACTCTTTTAAATAATCCAGTTTTTTCTCAAGGCCGCTGATGTTATCTGCGAATGCGTCGATGTACAGCATCATACCGAGCATTTTCTGGCTCTTGTACCAGTCTTTCTGTTTTTCTCTTTTCCGATCCAGCGCTTTCCATTTTTTATTCCGCTCTTTGTACCACTGCTCCATGGCTGCACAGAGTTCCTCAAAGCGTCCCTGGCCGTTTGGATACAGCTCACAGTAGAGCCATTTCAGCTCGTCGTAGTGTTTTTCGAGTCTTCTCTGATATTCCACTGTCATGTTGTTTATTCTCCTTTATCTTATTCTTTATTTTGTCACATCATTCCGGTAACGGTAATTCTGTGTTACGTTTCTTCTCTTGCAGTATACCGTTGTGTGAATTATATGTCAACCGTTTACATACCATATTTTTCAACAAATTTCCGGCTTCTTCTTTGTCTTTTTTGCTATTTTTCTGTCTATCGTTTACCGCAGGGCAGAAAAAAACTCCGCGGTTTCTTTTTTCCGCAGAGTTTTCTTTTCGTTTTTGTTTCACGCCGAATCGCGCACCACAAGGCTCACCGGCATGGTCGTCACATTCGGCACCATCTCTCCCTTTCTTCTCCGGTCGATATACGCAATGGAAAGCTCCGACATTTCCTCAATCGGCTGATGGATCGTCGTGATGGAAGGCGTGGTAATCCCGGCGATCACAGTGTCATCAAACCCGACAACTTTAATATCCTCCGGCACCCGTTTTCCCATGGCGTAAAGGCGCTGGAGTACCTGTGCGGCAATCAGGTCACTGCTTGCAAAAATGCCGTCCGTCTCCGGGTGCTCCAGAAGGCCCTTTTCAATATAGGATTCATAGTGCATGGAGCCGTAGCTTAAGCGGTCACTCAAAAGAACTTCCCCTTCAATCCCCCGCTCCCGGCAGACGCGCAGGAATCCATCCGCACGCCGGTCCGCCGGCATATCTCTTCCGACGATTCCGCCGAAATGAAGCAGATGGCAGCAGCCGCAGTCCGCAAGATGCGATGCTGCAAGCGCTCCTCCCTGCTCGTTGTCACACTGGATTGTAATGGCCTCCGTATTTTCCTCTCGCTCGAAATTGACGATCGGAATTTTCAGATCATGAAACTTTTCAATCTGCACCTCGCGGCTTGCCATCACAACGCCGGTTACACGGTTGGAGATGAACATATCGAGATATTCGGTTTCTTTCTCCGGCTGATCTTTCGAGTTGCAGAGCAGAATCTTGTAGCCCCGCTTTGCCGCCGCGCTCTCGAGTGCACTGATCATTTTACTGAAAAACGGGTGCGAGATGTGCGGAACGATAACCCCGATCGTATTGGAATGCGCTTTTGCCAGGGAACGCGCCAGCTCATTCGGCTGGTAATTCATCTCCTGCATCGCCTGCGTTACTTTTTTTCTTGTCTCTTCACTGATGTATCCGCGGTTGTTGATCACGCGGGAAACCGTCGTCGCCGTAACGCCGGCGCGTGCCGCTATGTCCTTGATTGTCGCCATGTTTCTCTCCTCGTCATTTTCTAACTGTTTTTCACTTTCGCCCATTATAGCACAAAAAATCTGTTTTCGGTGATTTTTTTAAAAAAGGGAACGGCAGTCGCCGATTTCGATGTTCTGGTAAAAATAGCGGAGAATCTCCTCATACGATTTTCCCTGCTCTGCCAGATGTTTCGCACCGTTCTGTGACATGCCGACGCCGTGGCCGTAGCCGCCGCCGTAAAATGTAAAGGAGACAGCCGTTTCCCCTTCTTTTTCCGGAACCACGATAAAGCAGGCACTCGGAAGCAGCTCCATCTCACAGCTTACAGTTCCGTCATTTTTCTGAATCGGCCAGCCTTTCGCCGAGAGGAACTTTCGGATCTGATACTCTCCCTCGATTTCCATGGATCCTTTTTTCCCCTCGATACGGACGGTTTCTGCCGCACCTCCCTCTGACCGCCGCCGCACCTCAATCCCCGTGATCTCCCCGATTTTCTGATCCGCTGCCCGTTCTGACAGCACATCCGCCGGAATCGTCACCTGCCAGCGGTACCAGCCGTCCTCCACTTCCAGACTTGTGCTGTCCCTTTTGGTGATAAACGATGCAAATGCCTCCTCCGTCTCCGGTTCCTGCTTCTCCCCGCCTACCGTCACGCTCTTCAGATATTCTGCCGTCTCCGCCGTATTCCACACTTCATCCGTACTCGTCTTCCCGCAGGAGGTTGAGAAAAAATACGCCTGAATTGGTTCCCCGCCGCAGGTGATGATTTTTCCTTCTGTCTCCGCCACCGCAGCGTCTGTCTCCGGCTGCGCTTCCATATTGTGGTAGACCTGGCTTTCCACGCTGTCGTCTACATCCGCGTGGTAGTTCTCCCACGTTTTTTCACGAATCCTGGCACACGCATACGTTCTCGCACAGACCGCCTGTGCTTTTAATGCCTCCTTTTCGTAGGAGGACGGCATCTCACTCGGCACGACATACCGAAGATACATTTCCAGATCAAGTTCATTTACAACGAGAAGTCCCTCTTCGCTTTTATAGATGACAAAACTTCCCGGATAAACCGTCTCGTCTTCCGGCTTTCCCGTCAGGGAAACCGCCGTTCCCGCCGTCTCATCGGCCGGCACCACATGCACAACTTCCCCGCATTCCTGTTCCGTCACACAGATCGTCTCCTGCGGGGAAGCTATGTATGCGCCGTCGTTCATGGAAAGGCTTGCGTTTCCACGCAGGGACACCTGTTTCTGTGCGTATCCCAGCTTTCCGCAGTCCGTCAGAAGGACACGAATCTGTACCGGTCCGGCTGCCGTTGTTTCTTTTTGTTCTTCCTTTTTACTGTTCAGAAAAGCCGCGTTTTCCTGTTCCATGTTCTGTATCGTCTCCTCCTGCTTTTTGCCTTCCATCGTCTCCGTCCTGCTTTCTGCTGTCGCTGTCTCTTCCGGCGCATCCAGACGGCGCTTCACAACAAACAATAACAGCAACAGGAGAATCCCCACTCCTAACAGTATCAATTCCAATTTATCATTTTTTCTCTTCATATCTCATTCTATGCACACGGCTTTTTGTCCGATTCCTTTTCTTTTTGCGATTTTTCCTTGACAAATACCGCCCTATGGTATATAGTACGGTTGTGTATAAATTTCATATCAACATCCAGAGTGCATCAAAAGAAGATCCGTCTTTTGGTGAGAGAGGGAATTCAGGTGAGATTCCTGGGCGATCCGGTCACTGTAATCAGGGAGTGAAGCATAACAAATCCATTGTATGTCCGCAACATATGAGAAGGAATGTGGAACGATGATCTGTAAGTCAGGAAACCTGCTCTGTATGCATAGGGTTGATGCTTCCGATGAAAGCTTCCATTCAAAGACTATTATGGGATATGGAATGTCTGAAAATTTTCGATTAGATTTTTAGAAACCTTCGAGCGAGATTTATGCATTGCATTAAACGGCCGGGTAAACCGTTTCAGATTCTGGTTTCGCCTGTTCTTAGTCAGGCGCCATCCTCCGCTTAAAGGTGTCTGCTATTCCGCTTGCAGGTTGATTCAGATGGCGAAGCGGTTACCCACCTCTGAAAAGAATATGACATAACTGGTAAGATTCTGTTGGATTCGAAAACAGGGTCTTTTCTTTTTCTGTTTTTTCAGAATTCGTTTTCTGCATATTTTCCCATAAAAAGGCTCCCCGCCTGCGCTCCTGTTTTCACAGGACGCTGCAGGAAGGGAGCTTTTTTATGCTGTTTCTATAGCAAGACCCGAAAATAATGCAAAAAAGGCAGTGCTGCAGAGCGCGAATTGCAAGGAACAGATTTGAAGGCGTACCGAGGTACGACGAAAATCTGTGACGCAGTAATTCATGCTCTGCGGTGCTGAATTTTTTGCATTATTTTCGAGGATTGCTATAAAATAGGATCTTAGAAAATGAATTTGTATACGGTTGTGGTGTCGTAAGTATCGCCTGCCTCGAGGATCGGTTTCTCCTCACCCTCCTGGTTGATGGCATTCGGCACATACTGAGATTCCAGGCAGAAGCCGTTGCGTTTGTCATAGAATACCCCATTCTTTCCGGTAACCGGAGCAATGAAATTTCCGGCGTAGAACTGAACGCATGGCAGATCCGTGAAGGCTTCCATGGTGATGCCGCTCTCTTTGCAGGATGCGACTGCCATCAGCTCAATGCTTCCCTCGACAGCCTTGTCCAGGATAAAGTTGTGGTCGTAGCCGCCGGTCAGTTTGAGCTGTTCGAAATCTGCTTCGATCTCTGCTCCGATTGCTTTCTCGCTGGTGAAATCCATCGGGGTTCCCTGTACCGGTGCATGCTCGCCGGTCGGGATGGATGCAGAATCGATCACCGGGCTGAACTGCTCCGCTTTTAAGACAAGTGTCTGGTTCTCAATAGATCCGGCATCGTGGCCTGCCAGGTTGAAGTAGCTGTGGTTTGTCATGTTGACAACGGTATCCTGATCGCAGCTTCCCTCATAGTGGATTTCTACGGCGTTCTCATCGGTCAGGGTATACGTAACGGACACTTCAAAGTTTCCCGGGAATCCCTGGTCTCCGTCCGGGCTCATCAGAACGAAGGTAACGGCGCTGTCATCCGCCTCTTCTACGTTCCAGAGGCGGTAATCGTATCCGTCCGGGCCGCTGTGCAGGTTGTTGTTGTTCTCATTTTTTGCCAGCTGGTATGTTTTTCCGTGCAGTTCAAATGCTGCTCCCGCGATACGGTTTCCGTTTCTTCCGATGGTGGCTCCAAAATGGCTTCCGTCGGTCTCATAGCCGGTTACGGAGTCAAATCCAAGGACAACGTCTCTCTTCTTTCCATCCTTATCCGGAACGAGAACCGATACCAGATGTGCGCCGTAATCGGTTACACTGATTTCCATTCCGTTTTTATTGGAGAGCGTGTAGAGCAATGCTTCTTTTCCGTCTTTTGTTGTTCCAAAACCCTGTTTTTTCATGTTCCTTCTCCTTTTGGTTGTATGTAACGTATAAAAGAGAACCATTTTCATGATTCTCTTTTTTCTCTTTTGTAACCCCGGAATGCCGTTTCCCATACTTTGACTCCTAGCAACGCAAGCTAGGTGGGTAGCCGCAGTCACCATTTCTGCCTTCCACTGACGTCTGTTTCCAGGGTGGCCTGACATCCACATGACAATAATAAGCCTCCCGTTTAAAGTAAATGTAGGTTCAAAATAATGAGATCATCGAACATTCCAGGAAGTTACATTTTTCTTCTTTTCTTTTCACAATTCGGATTATACGCTATTTTGGTTCGCTTTTCAAGTATTATTGCACAATTACTCAAAAATATTCGAACAGCTTTTGTATTAAATGATAATACACACCATTCCGCCCCGGCTGTCGTTGACAATTTTCTGCATGGAATCCTGGAGTTTTGCCTGGCCATCCTCGGTGATCTGGGCGATTTTGCTGCGGATGCCGTCGTCAACGAGCTGCTCGACGGATTTGCCGAAAATGTTGGTATTCCAGATTCCCTCCGGGCTCTTTGCGCTCTCTTTGATATAGGCGATCAGATCCTCCGCCTGCTGCTCACTTCCGACGATCGGCGCAATCTCCGTCTCGATGTTGGCCTTGATCATATGAATCGACGGGCTCACCGATTTAATTTTCACGCCGTATTTGTTTCCCTGATGGATCACGGCTGGCTCCTCCAGCTGAATCTCCTCCCTCCCCGGAATCACGACGCCGTAGCCGCATCCGCGCACCGCATGAATCGCGTCCTCTACCTTGCGGTACTCTTCCCGCTGTGCCGACAGCTCGCGGATCGTCTGCACCAGATCATACTCGCCTTTGATCTCCACGCCGGCAAGTACACTCAGCATTTCATAATAATACTGCTCTTTCACCTCAATCCGCACCTTCACCGTACCGCTCGCAAGATCCATCGACTGCAGCAGTGTCTGGCTGACATACTGACTGGCAATCGCTGTTTTTCCGCCCACTGCATCCTTCAGGCGCGTCTTTTCCCTGCACATCTCACGGATCTTCTGCAGCAGCTCTGCCTTCAGCGGATGGTCATCGGCAAGAAGCTCCACCCATTTTGGAATATAAAATTCCATCTGCTGAAGCGGGAACTCATACAGCACCTTTTCGAGCATATGCAGAATATCTTCTTTGCGGAGCTGGTCGCAGTTCACCGCCATCGCTGCCACGCCGAATTTTGTTTCAAGCTCCTTTACCTGCCGCTGTGTCTCCTCCCGGTACGGTTTTTTCGCATTCACAAGAATCAGGAAGGGCTTTCCCTGCTTTTTGAGCTCCGCAACGGTCCGTTCCTCCGCCTGCAGAAAATTCTCCCGCGGCAGCTCGCCGAACGATCCGTCGCACGTCACCATAAGACCGATCGTGGAATGTTCTGCGATCACCTTCTTCGTACCGATCTCCGCCGCCTCCCGGAACGGAATCGCCTGCTCGGACCACGGTGTTTTCACCATCCGCTCCTTCTCATTTTCCAGATTTCCCGCCGCGTCCGGCACCAGAAAGCCGACGCAGTCGATCAGTCGCAGCCGGATCGGATCGCCCTCCCCAAGCTGCAGCTCCACGGCGTCTTTCGGCACAAATTTCGGCTCCACCGTTGTGATCGTCTTTCCCTCCCCGCTTAAAGGCAGGGCATCCCGTACCTCCGCCTGTTCCTTTTCCGAAAGATACGGCAGTGCCAGCACCTCCAGGAAACGGCGGATCAGGGTGGACTTTCCCGTCCGTACAGGCCCCACCACTCCGATCAGGAACTGGCCCTTCGTTCGTTTCTGAATATCGCGGTATACTGAATATGCATCCATGCGCTATTGTCCCCCTTTTGATCTTTGTTGCTATGTACTGTTATATTCTATGAGCCGGCCCCCTCTCCTATCACCAAAACTGCACTGCCGCGCACGCAAAAAAGGCACCGCCGCCCTTTTTTCGGACGCACAGTGCCTTTTTTCTGTCACTTTCTTATCTTCAGCCTATGATCAGCTGTTTTTTCTCATGGCAGCCTCTACCACATGGCCGACCAGAACAGATGTGGTAACGGATCCTACGCCGCCTGGAACCGGTGTGATTGCCTCAACGATCGGCTCAGCTTTTGCGTATGCAACGTCTCCGCAGAGTTTTCCTTCTTCGTTTACGTTGATTCCGACATCAATAACGGTCTGGCCTGCACACAGGTAAGTATCATCTACAACACCTGCACGGCCTGCTGCTACGATCACGATATCTGCCTCTTTAACTACAGACGGCATGTCTTTCGTTCTGGTATGGCAGATGGTTACGGTTGCGTTTTTCTTTAACAGCATCATGGCTGCCGGTTTTCCTACAACGAGGCTGCGGCCTACGACAACGGCTTTTTTACCGGTGCAGTCGATGCCGTAGTGGTCGAGGATCTCCATGCAGGCCTGCGGAGTACATGGCGGGAAGCCCTGTTTTGTTCCGGCGAATACGCCTACCATGGAACCGTCTGTGATACCGTCTACGTCCTTCTCCGGGGAGAGTGCTTTGATGACTGCTGCCTCATCGAGATGTTTCGGAAGCGGACGGAAAATCAGAACGCCGTGGATGGAATCGTCTTTGTTTACTTTATCGATGGTAGCCATCAGCTCTTCCTGGGTAACGTCTGCCGGGAGAAGGAATTTCTCGTATGCAACGCCTAAGGTCTCACAGCGTTTGGTTGCTCCTCTTTCGTAGGAAAGGTCATCCTCTCTCTCTCCGACACGGATGATTCCGAGAGTCGGTTTTACTCCTTTTGCTTCCAGCTCTGCTACATTTGCTTTGATCTTCTCATTTAATGCTGCTGTTACTTCTTTTCCTAATAACTGTTTTGCCATTTTTTTATCCTCCGCTTTTCTTTTCGGTCAAAGAGAACTCCTTTTGCAACCCGCTTGCTGCCGGGAAGTTTCTCTGGCCGTTTGTTTTCAGGCTTTCAGTCTTCCCAGTACGTTCCGGAAAATCTCGTCTGCTTTTACGGTATAGACCGCAAGCATTTCATCACATTTTCGATTTAGTTCTTCTGCATATTCCCGGTTTTTCATAGATTTCGTGTTGATATATACATTCAGGGAAGCACCCTCTAAGGCTGCTTTGCAGAATGCTGCGCCAACACCTGCGTCACTGATCGCAAGTGCAGAACCTTTTGCTGCAAATTCTACGATCAGGTCGATTGCTTCGCAGCATTTTTCCATAATTTCCATTGGAACAGAGCAGGCATCCTTCAGCACAATCTCCATGACTCTTGCTTTTTCTGCCTTCTCCTCCTCTGTCTCGCGCGGCATGCCGTATGCTTTGGAGAGCGGTTCGAACACTTCTGCATCGCGCTCGATCAGGTGAAGCAGTTCGTCCTGAAGCGTGGTTGCTTTCGCCATCAGCTCTTTCATTTCCTCTTCGACATCCGCATATTTCTTTTTACCTACTGTCAGCGCACCAACCATGTTGCCAAGCGCTGTGCCGACAGCGCCAACCAGTGCAGAAGCTCCGCCGCCGCCCGGAACCGGTGCTTTGGAACCGAGCACGTCTACAAACTCATTGCAAGGTACTGTTGAAAATCCCATGTTATTTTCCTCCGCTTATTTTTTTCGATCCAGAAGCCATCCTGATGGCCTCAAACCATAACTATTTTGCAGCCAGAGCCTTCAGCATATCAATTGTGACATCTCCCACAACCGCCATATCCTCTCCCTGCGTAAATGCAGCCGGGAAATTGTCCGAAAAGAGGATCTGCGCGGACGGCGGAAACTCATCATCTCCTGCCCATAAAATCAGTCGTACAAAAAGCCCTTTCATAAACTCCAGCTCATATCCGACATCACCGGATGAAATCGCCTGAGCGCCGACACGTTCCATGATCTCACGGAATGCATCCAGCTTTCCGCCAAAGCCAAACGCAAGACGGAACAGGCATCTTCCCTGGAACTGTTTAAAATAAACTTCTCCCCACGGAATCTCCCGGTACGTCAAAAATTTTCCGGTAGACGGAGCAGCTCCGCCCTCTGTCAGATAACGCAATACCAAAATTTTTGCATTCGGTTTTTTCTCGAGTGGATACCAGCCAATTATCGGCGAAACGCTTCCATCATCTCCAATATGAAATACGTTGTACTCCGGCCACGAAATCCGGTAGGAAACACCCATCAGGGAAACGGTAAACTCCTGTTTTTCCGCATCATACGGAACGTCGCACCGGCTGGAAATCTCTCTTGGATCTGCATTCTGATACACTTCCAGATAATGCTCATACGGAATACGCTCTTTGCTGTCTTTTTCGTAATTTAAGTCTACTGCCATGTAAATCCAATTCCTCTCAAAAAGGTTCGCCACAATTCAAAGCAAAACCACATGTGTTTCACCTTGAATCGTAACAGAAAGTTCTGCTTCCGTTTTATGCTTCCACAGACGGGAACATCGTCGTGTCTGTGTGCGGCAGGAAGCACGCCGCTACAAATTCATCCATATAGGTTGGTACCGTAGAGAGTTCCAGATATGTCATGTTCCGGGCAACCTCATACGTTTTCTTCTCTGCTGCTGTCGATAAAAGCATTGAATACGCACCGGTCAGGGAAGAGTTACCAATGTAATGGAATTTTTCCAGCGGAATATCCGGGAACATACCGATGGTAACGGCATTTTTCATGTTGATGCCGCTTCCGATACCGCCCGCTACGTAAACCTCCTCGATCATGGAAACATCCATATCCAGATAGTTCAGCATCGTACGGATCGCTGAGAAAATCGCGCCCTTGGCGCGGATAAAGTTGTCGATATCGACCTCGGTAATCTCAACATCGCGGACACTTCCAGCCTCCTCCTCGAACGCAATGACATAGCTTCCCATGCCATATTTGTCGTGGCGGATCCGTTTTCCCTCACGGATAAATTTACCCTTCGGATTGACCATCTTCGCGCGGAACAGCGCCGCAATCACATCGATGATACCGGAACCGCAAAGGCCGATCGGTTTCGTACCCTCATCTCCGATAACATGGCACGAAGGTTCCATCGTCTCCGGATCAATCGTACATTTTTCAATCGCACCGTCGGTCGCACGCATGCCACAGCTGATATCGCCGCCCTCAAAGGCCGGTCCGGCCGAGCAGGCACAGCTTACCATAAAGTCAGAGTTTCCAAATGCAAGCTCGCCATTGGTACCAAGGTCAATAAAAAGACTCATCTCCGGCCGGTTCCAGATCATGCTGACCAACGCGCCGGCAGTAATATCTCCGCCCACATAGCTTCCGATGTTCGGTGCCAGAATGATATGGGCGTCCGGATGAATCGCAAGATTGACATCCGATGCAAACAGTGAGTTTGTCTTAAAGAAGGCCGGAATATACGGCTCCATCCGAAGCGGATCTGCATTGATGCCCATCATCAGATGCTCCATGGTGGTGTTTCCGGCAATCGCCGCACGGTAAATCTGCTGACTGCTGATTTTCGCTGCACGGCACATGTTGGAGATCATCGGGTTTAAGGTTTCTTTGATGATTGCATTCTGCAGTCTTTCATGGCCTCCCGGTTTCTGGGATTCAATGATACGGTTGATAACATCCGCACCATACCGGATCTGTCCGTTTCCGGAAGAGGCTTTTGCCAGGATTTCTCCGCTCAGCATATCCACGATCAGTGCAGAAACTGTCGTTGTTCCAATGTCGACAACGAGACCGCCGACAACTGCTTTTGCTTCCATTGGAAGCATATCGTATAAAAAGACGTCATTTGGCGTAACCCGGACGACACACTGTGCCTGAAAATGGGATTCCCGAAGGACATCCGGCATTTTTTTCAGTACAGAGTACGGAATCCGTACCCGGTCAAGCCCCGTCGCTGCCTGTACAGCCCAGGTTACTCTCTCGTTATCCGGCATCGTATCATCCAGAGTAGGCTCTTCCATTGAGATTGTAATCACCTGCATGCTGTTTTTCAGCTCCAGACCAGCGTCTGTAATTTTCTTTTTCGTATCTTCAAAAATTGCAATTTCACTCGGTGAACTAAGGTCTGCCACTTTCATGCGGCTCCGGTAAGCGGATGCAATGTCCGGCACTTCCACTTCAACATCGCCTTTGACGGTGCTGACGCACGCCAGTCTCCAGCCATTCTGATATTCTTCCTCAGAAATATGGCGGGTTATTTTGGAATCCAGCTCACCGCTCACAAGACGAACGCGGCATTTACCGCACGATGCGTTTCCGGAACACGGTGCATCGATCGGCACATTGCTCTTCTGCGCTACTTCAAGAAGGCGCTCACCCTCGGTTGCGTAGGTGACTACCGGTTCTCCCTCTTCAAATCGAAAGGTTACTTTTGCCATAATCTGTAAATCCCCCAGTCGTATATATTCTCCGCTGTTTTTTTATTTTTCCGCTTTTAGATAGAAAAACCCCTGATGGTGCCTCAGGTTTTCGCAAACGCTACGGCACCATCAGGGGAAAACCTGCGAGATTTAAAGATTAAAGCTCCAGATAAGAATCTGCGTACAGAGTGTTGCCTTTGAATACGTCACAGGATTTAATGGTCTCCATCAGTCTCAGGTCATTCGGGTTAACGATGGCGCTGGTCAGACCCTGCATCATAGCCATAGCTACAAGTGCGGAATCCATGATCGGACGGATGTTTTTCGGCATACCGTTGGAGTTGTTGGAAAGTCCGCCGGTAGAATTCAGTCCCATATCGCTGAACATCTTAATGCACTCAAGAACTTCCATCTGTTTGTCCTGCATTCCTTTTACAACCAGGAACAGCGGATCAAACCACAGATCTGTCGGCTCCATGCCATGCTCCATACCTCTTTCCAGAAGGGTCTGGCAGTACATCATACGCTCGTCGTTGTCTTTTGCAATTCCTTCACCGTTGCAAAGTGCAATAACGATTGCATCGTTTGCA
Source organism: Fusicatenibacter saccharivorans (assembly GCF_027667425.1). Lineage (NCBI taxonomy): Bacteria > Bacillati > Bacillota > Clostridia > Lachnospirales > Lachnospiraceae > Fusicatenibacter > Fusicatenibacter saccharivorans. The sequence goes on along the minus strand of NZ_JAQEGR010000001.1, from coordinate 212,277 downwards.
GCCGCAAGGTCAACGTACTCGATTCTTCCTGCAGCATCTGCAGAGTTTACGATCGGTTTTCCTTTGGAGCGGTTGTATACAGAGATACCAGCCTCAATTGCTTTTTTGTTGGATGTATCCAGAGCCAGAGGAACATTGTCAAAATTGCTCTGCAGCAGCTCAACAGCCCATTTCATGATGTCTTCTCCATCATTCTCAGCCGGTCCGATGTTTACATCAAGGTAAACGGCACCAGCGTCCAGCTGCTGTTTTGCTCTCTTTAAAATTGGCTCTTCATCTCTTGCTGCGAATGCTTTGTTTACAGTAGGAGCTGTAACGGAAAGTCTTTCGCCGATGGTTACAAATTTTGCCATATCTCTTCTCCTTTTCTTTTGGGAATCCCCCATAATTATTTTTTCACGGAAGAAACTTCCGGATACCGGAGTTCCTCCCGGAATTTTTATGTATTACAGTTCTCCGTTTGCCTGCAGATCTTTCATGAATTTTACAAGCTGAACTGCCTCAAGCGGAGCAACGATTACTTCCCATCCAGGAAGCTTGGACTCAATGTCGCCCTTTAATACGGCTACTTTACCAGGAATGATAACTTTTCTGGATTTTACTTTATCTTCTACATTCTCTTTGAAGAATTTGGAGATAGAGTTACCGGAGAATTTACCTGCTGCCCAGGATGTCAGTACAGAAAGTCCGCCGGCGTCGTTGATTACAAGGTTGACCGGAACTCCGGATCTCTCGAGCTCTCCGGATACCAGGAAATAGGTCAGAGCAAAGTCTACGGTGGTCAGGCAGATCGAATTTTCATCTGCGCCGTTCAGCGGGTAGATGCCCGGCTCTACTTTCATCGGTTTCTGCGGATCGGTAAATACGTTCTGGCGAAGTCCGAATACCGGAAGTGCCTCTGCGTATCCCATTTCCTCAAGAACAATAATGGAACCGTATTTCATGGTGAACAGGGAAAGCAGTGCCTGCTGCATATATCTGTCGCCCTGTGCAATTTTTGCCAGATTTACAATAGACGGATAACCAAAGGTACGGTCTGTATCCTTTAAGGATGCACGTCTTACCTGTACAGTAGTAGCAAAGGTCTCTTTGATGGTCGCTTCTGTGGTATCAAGAACAAGGTTCTTGTTGCCGAGTTTCTCGATTGCTTCTACGGTGTCGTGAAGCTCATCAATGTTTGCGCCACTAACGCCGAGAACAACGCCTGCCTCTGTGGCAAGTTTGCTCATCTCTTCATAGTTGGATGCATTTGCACCATTCAGGATCGGTTTGCCTGCTTTGCATACTTCCAGAGCAGCTTTTGCAGCGTCTGCGTCCTCACAGCCAAGTACCAGAACTTTTCCGGTTGCTGCTGCTTTCGTTACAAGAGATACGTATTTGTCTACGCCATTTCCGGCATAGTTTACATACAGCATCTCTGCGCACATACGCTCACCGATACGGTCGTAATCAACTTTTTTGTCTTCTTCCAGTTTTGCATCGATCTCTTCGTCAGACATGCAGCTGCAGAGAGATACCGCATAACGGGTTTTGCTTACAAATGTTTTCTCATGACGATAGAGGACCGTCTCTCCGCCAAGAGTGTACTCACTGTCGCCGGTTCCGACTTTGATCGTCTTCATTGGCGGTGCGGTAGCTTCGGAAAGCTGTGCCATAGCGTCGTCAGACATATATGGGCACGCTGAAATATCCATAGCGCCCTGTGCAACCTTCATGGAGAATGCCATACAGGTCGGACATCCGCACTCCTTACAGTTTTTCTTTGGGGTCATTTTAAAAATCTGAATACCTGATAATGCCATAATTCTTTATCCTCCTAATCTCTTCCTTACGTACTGATTACATCAGTTCCTGAATCATTTTGGAAATGGTTGCAACAGACTGTGGATGTTTGAGGATAACTGCATCAGAACCAGAAGCCAGAGATGCGGCTGCTGTCTGAATCTCCATAGAGACTCCTCGTACTTCCTGATTTCCCCATTCCGGAGATTCCTCTTCTGTTGCCATTGCCTCTTTTACATTCCATGTCTCAGAAGCGATTGGAGTAATAATTGGCATCTGCAGCATTTTATCGTCCTGGGATAATGCTGCTGCTTTGATACGGTCCAGTGTAGATACTACGTACTCATATCCGTATCCGACTGCTGCAGAACCTACGTTCATAACAATGCTGTCTGCGCTGACACCAAGCTGGGTCATAACAACATTCAGCTGTTTTGCAAGGTTGATATCTACAGCGGACTCAGCGCCGACTTTCTGGCTGTATGCCAGACCTGCGGCTGCACCAACTGCCTTGTAATCTTCTTCTCTTGCGGACATAACAAGAACGTTTCTTCCCTGAAGGACCTCTGCTACTTTTGTGAGCAGTTCGGAATCCTTCTCAACGTTTTTACATCCTTCTACAACAAGCGGCACGTCAACGGCATCAGCAACCTCTTTGACTGTCTCAATGAGTTCTTCTACCGATTTGTTCAGACCGTTCGGGTCTCCGCCTGCCAGACGAAGGCAGAGGAAATCTGCACCTTCCATAGCTGCTGCTTTTTTTGCAATCTCGCCCATGGTAGCTGCACCTTCATAGTATGCTTTTACGCTTTCCGGTTCTCCTTCCATACCAAGATCTGTGATTTCAACGCCGACCTTCGGTCCGTTTTTGATTTCACCATCGAAAGCATAGAATGGTAATACGTTTTCTCCGCCAAGAGTTACGGTTTTGTCTCCGCTGCCGATTACAACGGATTTAATTGCTGCATTAAACTTTTGTGGTTTGCGATTAAACGGCATAAAAAAAGCCTCCTTAAAAATAAATTCCATACAGGCATATCTCCATGATTCCGCTTCATGGACACACCTGTTATTATTTTAACGTTTTTTCCCAGAGAATGCAAGATTTACCAGGATATTTTCCAAGATTTTCTGACAAAAAGTATCCGTTTTCTCTTCGTCAGCCGTTTTTTTCCAGAAAATCACTTTACAGCTGCCGGCATGTGCCGGAAAGGGCTTCCTCCTCCGCTTTGGAATCCCCTCCCAAGCCATGCCGGTCTGCTTATTCTTTCACAGGATAAGCCTGTAAAATACGAATTACATCATTGGATCCATGCCAAGTGCCGGATGACCTTTCTCGGTCAGGAATGCAACCAGTGTCTCCGGATCTTCTGCGATGGTCTCATCACCGATCATATCGGTAAAGTTGTCGATACCGTACAGCTCTTTTGCTGTTTCATTCAGTTTCTCTGCAACCTGCTCTTTCAGCTCTTTCGGCATCCATACGATACGGGCAACACCGCCTTCTGCTTTCATAAACTTCTTGGAAGCGATGAAGTGTTTGCCGTGTCCCATGAATCCAGGAGTCTGAACACCGCCGCCTGTCATGGAAGCCAGCTCGGAGAAGGTCATTCCCAGAGGAGTCATGCCAGCGTACTCACGGTTTGCGATGCAGACACCGTTGGAGAACGGCTCGATACCACAGATACATTCGAAGCATCCGCAGGATGTCATTGGTTTTTCCATGATGGAGTACAAAGATACATCATCAAGAGCGCCCTGGGAAAGTTTACGAACAGCCTCGTTAACATCCTCGTACTCACCGATTCTCTCATCGATTACTTTTTCTTTTGTGATAACCTGGCAAGGTCCGTTCGGATCCAGCTCGTTGGTAGCTTTTGCATCCAGCCATGAAACAGCACCGCAAAGTCCGAGACGCTCTGGTGTAACAACACATACATGGCTCGGGGAGAATGCCTGGCACATGATACAGCTGTAGTATACCGGTACGGATTCATCTGTCATGGTAGACAGACGCTCATCACGTTTGTCGAATACCGGAATTGCAATTTCGTGACGGATCTTGGTACAGTCTTCCGGATTGGTGTAGATCTTAACCTGACATTTGTCAACAACAGCCTCGAACTCGTTCTTCACCTGTGCGTACAGAACTTCTCCGAAGTGTTTTGCACGGAAGCCTGCGTTGAAAGCTTCTTTGCTGACACGGATACGGATCATATCACGCTGTCCGGTATGCATCACACCTTCGATGCAGTTCAGGTAGCTGTGGAATTTACGCTCAAATACAGGCTCGAAATCCGGCTGCATGCTCTTTCCGGCAACCTCAACAACGTATGCAATGCTGTGCTTGGAACCTACCTCGAACTCGTCAATGTCCGGTCCGATCAGCTCGATCTTGTGATCTTCTACTTCGGAAGCATCTTTTGTCTGAACCAGCTCGCAACAGTCTACACGGGAACCGTCAAACTCAACCTGCATATCACCGCGGCGGATGATTTCGCCCTCAAATGCAGATGCGAATGCAACCGGGATATCGATGTTTGTAATTTTAATCTTGATGTCGCGGGCTTCCAGAGAAGTTGCGTTGAATTTGGAAACGTCCTTCTGGATAATGAGACTCTTCGGAATAGCCGGAACGTCTTTGTCATCGTTTGTGATAACCGGGAAACCAAGTGCAATCGCACCAGCGCCGCATGCAACGATCACATCATCCAGAGGAGCAAAAGCATTTACGAATGCCGGTACACGGTCTTTGGTGTAGGTCATCAGTGCGCCTGCATCGCCTGCGGTTACGTTACCGAAGATCAGGGCTGCACGGATTGCTACGGATACAACATGGATAACAGATGTTACGTCTTTTCCAAGCGGAATAACACGTACGTTTGCACCGGTCTTGTATCCTAATTCCTGACACTGATCGATGATTCCGCCAACCAGTGTTACAAGAATACCCTGTGCCTGATAGCTCTTAACCAGATCCACGCCTTCCTGTGCGGTCGGAGCGCTTCCAAGGATAACAGCTACGCCCGGGATATCGCCTGTTACAAGCGGCACACCAAGCTCACGGATGATGGCATCGCTTAAATGGCCGTAGCACGGCTCATCATATGGTTTTGCACCGTCGATGTATTTAATTGCCTCGATGAACTCTGCGCAGAGTGCAGTTGCAACACCGGACATAAATACATCGTTCAGCTGATTTTCTCTTGTCATCAGAGATTTTACCACGCCAAGAGCCTCTTTCATCTCTTTTAAGTTGGTAACCTTTACTCCTGTTACAGCATAGTAACACGGAAGTGCGTAAGCAGTGTCCGGGAAGCTGACTGCTTTTTCCTCTCCGTTTGCTGCGATTGCGGCGTCAACGGCAGCTTCGGTAAGACCGTATACTGCATCATTTCCGCCAAATACTCTCTCGAATAATGTCATGTGTTTTTCCTCCTATCACACTTTTTCCATGCCAGGCATGTTTGACTTATCGATTTTTGTTTTTATTTTCCGTATCTCTTCTACTGCAGCCGCGCTGTAATCATATGGAGACGAACCTTCCCTGTCCGCTTCCATAATTTCCGGGTTGTAGTGGACCATGCCCAGAAGATCCTCCGGGGGGATACGGTCCTGTATGAATGCCTCATCTTTTTCGTCGCGTACTTTGTTTGCCACGACATGAACCTGATGAACGCCAAGCTCTTCGGCCAGACGTTTGACATTCTTATAGGTCTGAATACTTCTTGCACCCGGCTCGATGACTACGATGAACATATCCATGCCCTCCGTCGTTCCTCTTCCCAGATGCTCAAGGCCTGCTTCCATGTCGAGGATGACAACATCCCCTCTGTGAAGGACCAGGCTGTTGATGATTCTCCGCAGCATCACATGCTCCGGGCAGACACAGCCGCTTCCGGCCGTCTCCACGGTGCCAAGCGTCAGGAGTTTGACTCCATTGTACTCTTTGCTGTATTTATCGGGGATATCACTTACTCTCGGATTTATCTTGTAAAACCGGTTGTCTGCACTTGCCTCGGTGCGCTCTTCGATCAGTTTTCTCATTTTGGTAATCGGAATGATCGAATCGAGGATTTCTTCCGGAAATCCAAGCGCAAGGCCCAGATTGGCATCCGGATCGACATCTGCAGCCAGAACCGGATGGCCTTCTTCTGCATAAAGTCTTGCAAGGGTCGCTGCGATGGTTGTTTTTCCTACGCCACCCTTTCCAGTTACTGCTATTTTCATTTTACACCTTTTCACTTCAAAAAGGGCGGTCTCTTTTTACGTCAGGGACCGCCCTGTCCTTTTTATACGCCGAGTGCGGCACGTTTCTCTTCGATTCGTGCGAGCATTGCATCGCCCAGCTTGTCGATGTCTTTTTCTACTGTGTAAGCTGCCTCAACCCAGTCGCGGACACCGTTGGTCAGAAGTCCTGTTACCTCAGTGGATCCGGATACATACGGCTCTACGCCAAGGTAAGTATCGATACCGGTTGCTACAACATAGTTTCCGATGGAAACTGCTTTCTCAGACATCCACTCCGGAGCACATCCGACAACCGGAAGCTGGGAAATATTGACATTACCGATTTTAGCAAGTTCTGCTACAAGAACCATCATACGGGAGATATCAACGCAGGATCCCATGTGGAGTACCGGCGGGATATCAGCCAGCTCGCAGACACGTTTCAGACCTGCACCGCAGAGATCTTTAGCACGTTTGTCCATCAGACCTGCTCTTGCTGCTGCCTGTGCAGAGCATCCGGAAGCAACGATGATAACGTCGTGCGCGATCAGCTTCTTCATCAGCTCGATGTGAGCGGTGTCCGGACGGACTTTCGGGTTGTTGCATCCTACCATGGCAACTGCACCGCGGATAACGCCGGATGCCACACACTGCCACAGCGGCATCAGAGTTCCGGTCTGGTCAACCTGGGAATTGGTTACTTTATCCAGAGTCTTGATGATGGACTCAAAAGAGTATCCAACGGTTGCTTTCTGCTTCATATGCGGGATATGTACCAGCTCCGGTTTCCGGTTTTTAAAGTTTTCAATTGCCATTTTTACGATGGCTTTTGCATTCTCACCTGCTGTTTTTGCGTTGAAACGAATGTATTCTGCATCCGGCATCTGCGCAATCGGGCTGGTGGTAACGAATTTAGTATGGAAACATTTGCTTAAAGGTCCAAGGGCCGGGAAAATACACTGTACGTCAACAACGATGGCCTCGCAGGCACCGGTCAGTACCACGTTTTCCTGCTGCAGGAAGTTACCTGCCATCGGCACGCCGCGGCGCATTGCTACTTCATTGGAAGTACAGCAGACACCTGCCACGTTGATTCCCTTTGCTCCCATTTCTTTTGCATATGCGATCATCTCCGGATCGTCTGCGTATTCGCAGATCATCTCGGAAAGTGACGGATCATGGCCATGAACGATGATATTTACTTCATCTTCTTTCATAACACCAAGGTTTGCCTCGGTTTCGATCGGCTTTGGAGTTCCGAACAGTACGTCAGAGAACTCGGTACCCATCATGGAGCCGCCCCATCCATCGGAAAGTCCGGAACGAAGGGACTGGCGAACGAGTGCTTCCGGAAGGGAAGAACATCCCATATGAGTCATATGAAGAGAACATGCAACCTCACGGTCAATCGCACGCGGTGCGATTTCTTCTCTCTCCCAGATATCCTGTGTATGCTGCGGAGCACGTTTCAGGAATCTCTGTGTTCCGAACGGTTTACCATACTCTAAAAGAGCCAGCTCGGACATCTCATGTGCCAGATCGTAAATATCTTTTCCTTCTGTCTCTACGCCCCACTCTTTTGCGATACGGATCAGTTTCTCCGGATCTTTTACTTTGTAGTTTCCGTTTGGATCAGCCTCATGCAGTGTGTGGCAGATCTCACGGCCATGATCGGAATGTGTTGCGGAACCGCCTGCTGTAAAGCGCAGGAAGTTACGTCCTACAATACCGTGTACATCGCATCCGCAGATTCCTCTCGGTGCCTTTGGTGTAATACGGCAAGGTCCCATCGTACAGATACGGCAGCAGGTTCCCTGCTCACCGAATTTACAGTGCGGGGTCTGGTTTTTTACACGAAACTGCCATGCGTCAGCGCCAACCTTTGCACCATTTTCCAGGAGCTCATTCGTGGCCTGTTCGAATTCTTCTACGCTTGTTAATTTGAATTCGCTCATCTTGTCCTCCTCAAGATTGTATTTTAATATTTTTATGGTAAAAACATCCTCCCATGGGGGATATTTTACTTTTGAAATATCCCTCCGTCTGCAGCGTGTACAAAGCGGAGGGCAGATTCTCTGTTTTTATAAATCAAGGTTTTCTACGATTTTCTTTAATGCCGCGCGTACCGGAGAGTCTTCCGGCAGACGTACGGTTGGTTTTCCGTCACAGTCATATTCATAAACCTGATCATCGTGCGGAACAACGCCAAGGAGAGTTAATCCCTGTTTTTCAATCTCCTCACGGGTTCCCTCATTTAACACGCCATTCGGCGCACGGTTTACGATTAGTCCTACCTGCTTCGGCTTCATATCGCATTCTTTGATCAGCTCCGCGATTCTCGCAGCGGCCTGTACTCCTCTTCTTGAGCAGTCACTGACCAAAATAGCTGTATCCATTCCCGGAAGTATACCACGGCTGATATGCTCCATGCCTGCCTCGTTATCCACAACCATGAAGGGATAATTCGGATACAGCTTTGCAAGCTGATTCTGCAGAAGTCCATTGACGAAGCAGTAGCAGCCTTTTCCCTGTGTTCTTCCCATCACAAGCAGGTCAAAATCATCTTCCTCAGTCAGAGCGCCTGCAAATTTAAATTCCGCATAATCTGCCTTGCTCATACCTGCCGGAATCGGGTTTTTGGATGCCATCTCTGCACGGGCAATCTCCTCCCGGATATCTCCAAGGGTAGCTTCTACTTCTACACCGAGTACCTCATTCAGGTTCGAGTTTGCGTCCGCATCAACCGCAAGAACAGGACCTTTTCCTGACTCGCAGAGATACTGGATCAGCAAGCCGCATAATGTTGTTTTTCCAACGCCGCCTTTTCCGGCGACAGCTATTACATGTGCCATAAAAATCGGATGCCTCCCAAATTCAAGTAATTAATTCATTAAACCAGTGTGCAAAGGCCGGATCTGTCGATGATTTCAGATACGTCTTTCCATTTATTCAGTGCATACAGATGAATTCCGTTGACACCGAGTGCACGGTATGCATCAATCTGTTTTACGGTATATTCGATACCCTCTTCTTTGAACTCTGCAACTTTCTTGTCGTAGAATACGTCGAACGGTTTTCCTTCTGCATCTTTTGCTGCAAATGGGTTCGGGAACAGCCAGTGTCTGGAGATCATTCTGGAAAGCTCTCTGTCCATCACACAGCCGTTTCTGGAAAGTGCCATGTTAATAGTAGCAGCCTGATCCAGGATCGGCATTACTCCAACGTCTACCGGCATGGTGATTCCTGCTTTACGGATTGCATCCAGCCAGTATTTGAACTGCTCCATATCCCAGCAGAGCTGTGTCATGATGTAGTCTGCTCCGTTGTCCTGTTTCTGTTTCAGAACTGCGATATCAGACTCCAGACTTCTGCAGGAGATGTGGCCTTCCGGTGAACCTGCAACAGCGATTTCAAATTTGTCGCCGTAGGTATCACGTACGAATTTTACAAGATCGGTAGCATAGTCAAAGTCACCACAGGTTGTAGTCTCACCAAGCGGAATATCTCCGCGCAGTGCCAGCATATGGTCTACGCCATCAACCAGATACTGATCCAGCTGCTCTTTGATTCCTTCTTTTGTGTTTTTGATAACGGTGAAATGGGTAACCGGTGTAGTTCCGGCATTTTTGATCATCTGACATACTTCACGGTTTGCTCCGACGTTGCCGCCGCCTGCTCCGTATGTACAGGAAATGTAAGACGGGTTGTACTTCATCAGGTGGTCGATGGTACCCGGCAGATTCTGCAGTCCCTTCTCTGTCTTTGGCGGGAACAGTTCAAAAGACAGAAGGGTCTTGTTTTTCATCTCTTCTGAAAGTTTCATAATTCAATTTACCTCCGCTTTAATATAATATATTCCTATTCTAAGTCCCGGTTCGCTTGTTCTGTTTGTTCCGATTTGCAGAGCCCGGGGGCCTAAAACCGCTTTTATAGAATAACTGGTTCCGTCAACCAATTATCATTCACAGTCCAGCTCTACGATGCTGTTTGCAAGATCTACCATTTTGATCTTACCCTGCAGTCTGATCTCCTCACCCATGATGTCACGGATCAGAACGTATTCTCCATCGACATCGATGCGGCTCACATTTTTACAGACAACTGTGTTTTCCGGATTTTTGTATACCGTTGCAAGGCACATAGCTTACGCCTCCTCTACTTAACTTCTTTCAAATGCTCTTTTACAAGTGTCAGTGCAAGGGACAGGCGCATATTGCCTTTCTGGAAATCGGATACTCCCTCCCTGATCTGTTTTGCGGCGTCCGCCATTCCGGCTTTTTCCAGTTTGTCGGCCATCTCGTCGAGTTCTGCTGCGTGATGTTCATTGTGCTGCAGCATATAGGTTAAAAGGGCAAGATTCTCGTCCTTGCATTTTTCTTCGGAACCGCATGCATTGCAGGCATGTCCGCAGTCTTCTCCCTCGTGATGATGGTCATGGTGATGATGGTGCTCGTCGTGAGCTCCGTGCGGAATGGGATTTCCATTCTCGTCATATAATAAATGCATAATATGGCCTCCTCTGTCCCCGTTTTTCTGCTCTGCCGTCCGTTTCGTCCGCTTTTGTTTTCCTGAAACGTCCTGCAGATTGTACAGGGAATGATAAATAAATATCAATTCAAATTTATTATACTCTATTTCATGCACAAAATCAATACGGCCTCCACAAAATTTCTGTACAATTCGCCGTACAGGCCGTCCTGGCATCCTTCTTTTTTCTTGCATGGCTTGTTATTTTTTTTCATTTCCCGATTGTGTTAAACTTTTTTAATATATTTGGTCTGATTTCTTTAAATTTTCATGTTATACTAAACATAATTATGAGAGAAATACGGCAAAATCTTTTTTTTGATTCAAGATACGGAGGGTTTTTATGGCACTTTCTATTCCAACCATTACATTGAACGACGGCAGAGCGATGCCGCTTCTGGGGCTTGGCACTTACAAATCGACAGAAAAAGAGGCAGAAAAAGCAATTGTCACCGCGGCAAAATACGGCTACCGTCTGATCGATACCGCCTCCTCCTATAAAAATGAGGACAGCATCGGCCGCGGGATCCGCGCAAGCGGGATTCCGCGGGAAAACTTTTTTATTACCACAAAGGTATGGAATACCGCGCAGCGGGTCGGTGATATCGAAGGTGCCTTCAACCGCAGCCTCGACCGTCTCCGTCTCGACTACGTTGATCTTTACCTGATTCACTGGCCGGTGCCGGGCTGCTACCCGGAGACGTGGCGCGCACTCGAAAAAATCCGCGAATCCGGGCGTGCAAAATCGATCGGCGTCAGCAACTTCGAGGAGCCGCACCTTACCGCCCTCTTTGAATTTTCCGGCGTCATCCCGGCCGTCAACCAGATCGAATGCCATCCGCTCTGGAACCGGAAACCGCTCATCGCTTTCTGCCGTTCACATGGAATCGCCGTTCAAGCGTATGCGCCGCTCGCAAGAGGTCTTTATCTGAACCGTGAGATTATGCAGCAGCTGGCAGAAAAGTATGTACGCACTGAAGCACAGATCGGCCTCCGCTACCTCGTCCAGCAGGGCATCAGTGTCATCCCGAAATCGACACAGCCGGACCGCATTTTTGCCAACGCGGATGTCTTCGACTTCGAACTTTCTGAAGCCGACATGGCGCTCATCGACACGATGGACGAACAGCTCCGCTCTGCTTCCATACCGGATGACCTGCTGTAACTGCGGATTCACAGCAAAAGCAGCACAGAAAATCTGTTTCTTTCCGTTTCAGATTTCTGTGCTGCTTTTTCTGTTTCTCTTTATTTCGAGGATACCATCCAGTCTGCTGCAGGTGCAGATCCAGTCCCCCATTGCTTCGGCTTCTTCTAAATCATGCGTGACCAGAAGCATCGTTTTTTCTTTTCCTTTTCTGCGGATATAGTTCATCGTTTTCTTTTTCGTCCCCGCATCCAGTCCCCGGAACGGCTCATCCAAAAGGAGGAAATCTGCGTCCATGCGCATGGCCCGCAGAACCGCCACCCGCTGGCGCATGCCGCCCGACAGTTCCGATACAGCCTGGTTTTCACAGCCCGAAAGGCCGAGTTCCTCCATCTCCTCCACAAGATGACGGGAGCTTCTTTTTTCTTTTCCAAACATGCGGCGCCTTACCGCGAGCTGGATATTGGCTGCAGCTGTCAGTTCTTCTGCCAGCCGCGGTTCCTGAAAAACCATACTTTTTCTTAAGGCTTCCAGTCCCCCGATTTTTCCGCCGTCCGCCTGCTCCAGGCCTGCCAGAATCCGCAGCAGGGTTGTCTTTCCAGCCCCGGAAGGAGCCATCAGACAGGTCACTGCTCCTTTTTTCAGTTCCATCGTAAGATTCGAAAAAATAACGTGTTCTCCATACGCTTTTTTCAGATGGCAGATTTCAATCGTATCTTCTCTCATTTCATCACCAGCATCCTTTTTTCTGCAAGATCCATTCCTTTTAAAACAGCTTTTTCGAGACAGAAGCTGACGTACACGATCGCTGCCGTCCAGGCAAAGAGTCCCGGTGTGTCGAGATATATTTTTGCCTGATACAGATGCTCTCCGATGGATCGGTTCGGAATGCCGATTACTTCTGCTGCCGTTCCGGCCTTCCAGCAAAGGCCGAGGGAAAGTGAACATCCCGTCCGGATATATGGGTACAGCTGCGGCAGGATCACCCAGCGCAGCCGCACCGGCCGCGGAACCTGAAAAACGTCTGTCATCTCCAAAAGCGCTGTGTCCAGTTCCCGTAGGCCGTTCCGCGTGTTTGTATACAGGATCGGAAATACCATCAGAAACGAAATCACAACCGAAAGATTCTTCGAAGAAACCCAGATCAGGATCAGAATCACAAAAGAAACGACCGGCACTGCTTTCACTGCTGCAACCAGCGGCGTCAGGAGTTCTTCTGCAATGGAAAACCGACCGGCAAGTGCAGCTCCTGCAATTCCCGCCGCCGCACCAAGAAGGAATCCGGCTCCGATGCGTGCTCCGGAAAACAGCAGGGACTGCCAGAAGACCTGTTCTGTTACAAGCGTAAAAAGGCGTTTCAAAACAGCAGCAGGAGATGCCAGAAGGATCTCCTGCCCGACAAAAACGCTTACCGCCTGCCAGATCATAAGCCAGAACACGATCGGCCAGAGCTTCGTTTTTCTCTGTTTCTCTTTTTTGTTTTTATTCGGAATAATAGAAGTCATCTCCTGGAAGTTCTCCTCCGACTGCCTCCGGGTTCTGGTCTTTGAGTACACCGAGATAACCGGAAAGCTTCTCTTTCATCTCATCACCGGTGATGCAGACAATGTTGCATGCCGGAAGCGCTTTCTTTGCGACTGCCTCCGGAACAATGTCATAATCCCCGATCAGTTTTGCCGCCTCATCCGTGTTTTCGGTTACGTAGGATACGGATGCCTGGTAAGCTTCCATGAAGTCTGCAACTGCTTCCGGATGCTCCTTGGCAAAGGCAGTGCGCACAACGGTAACACCTGTCACCAGTGTGCTCGCCGTTCCTTCGGACTCCTGGATTTTGTTCCATTCTTCGGTCAGGTCAAGTGCGGTGCGCAGCGTTTCTTTTTTCGTCTGTGCCGTCGTTACAAACGGCTGCGGCAGCATGGCGATTCCATCGGCATCTTCTGCAAGTGCTGCCACGCACTCGGCGTGTTCGCTCTTCCACTCGATCGTTACGTCCTCACCCGGTACGAGGCCGTTCTTTTCGAGGATATAATTCAAAGCATACTCCGGAGTTGCACCTTTGCCGCCCGCATAAATGGTTCTGCCTTTCAGATCCGCAATGGAATGTACGGTATCGCCGTCCTCGACGATATAAAGGACACCGAGCGTATTGACTGCGAGCACCTGCACGCCGCCGTTTGTCTTGTTGTAGAGTACGCTTGCAAGGTTCGCCGGAACCGCGGCGATATCCACCTCTCCCTGTACCAGTTTTGCGCTGACCTCATCCGGGGCAGCGGCAAGTTCAAACGTGTCCGCAGGTGACTCTTTGCTGTCGTTATCGCTCATCATTTTTACCATTCCCATGCTGGTCGGTCCTTTTAATGCAAGCACATGGACCAGTGTCTCATCTTCTGTTTCCGATGCCGCTGTGCTGCTCTCTGTCTGCGTACTTTCTGATACTGTACTTTCTGATCCTGTGCTTTTTGTCCCGCTGCTCTCCGTCTTTGTCTCTGTCTGGCCGCATCCTGCAAACAAAAGTACCATTGCAAGAATCGCTGCCGCAAAGCCCATCTTTCTTTTCTTTTTCACTTTTTTCTCCACCTTGCTGTTCTTTTTAGTCTACCAGCTTGTCCAGTTCTTTTACATATTCTGTCTGGCTGGAAATCTTGTGTTTTGCCTGCGCCGCATATTTGTTGACTGCCGCCTGTGACTTTTTGATCGACTGCATCGTGCCGGCTCCTGCCACGCATCCGCCCGGACAGGCCATGCCTTCGAGAAGATAACCGTTGTACTTTCCGGCCTTCGCCATTGTCAGCAGTTTCCGGCATTCCTTCAGACCTTCTGCATTTGCCATCTTGATTTCGCGGTCCGGGTATTTTTCACGGATTACATTTTCCACAGATTTTGCAACGCCGCCGGAGACAGCAAAGTTTCTTCCGTCCACCGATGCATCGCTGACGCCGTCCGGATCTTCCTCAAGTGCACTCACATCTACCTGGCGCGCATCGAAAATGCCCGACATCTCTTCAAACGTCAGAACGAAGTCCACCTCACTGCGGACAGACCGGCGCATGGCCTCCAGTTTTTTCGCCGCACACGGTCCGACAAAGACAACCTTCGCATTCGGATTGTGTTTCTTGATCAGACGCGCCGTCAGCGTCATCGGAGTCAGTGCCATCGAGATACAGTTTGCGTAATCCGGGAACAGTTTCTTCGCCATTACAGACCAGGCCGGACAGCAGGATGTCGCCATAAACGGCAGTTTCTCCGGAACTTCGTTCACAAAATCCTCTGCCTCCTGTGCCGCACAGAGATCCGCTCCGATCGCAACTTCAAAGACATCCGCAAAACCGAGCTTTTTCATCGCCGCACGCAGTTTTCCAGGCGTTACTTTCGGTCCGAACTGGCCGACAAACGCCGGTGCCAGCGCTGCATAGACGCGCTCTCCCGACTGGATCGCACGGATTACCTGGAAGATCTGGGATTTGTCCGAAATAGCGCCGAACGGGCAGTTGACGAGACACTGGCCGCAGGATACACATTTCTCGTAATCGATATCCGCTTTTCCGTTCTCATCTGAACCGATGGCATCCATTCCGCAGGCTCTCGCACACGGACGCTCCTGAATGATAATAGCCTGGTATCCGCATACCTTGGCACATTGACCACATTTGACGCATTTATCCTGATCAATATAGGATCGTCCATTGGTGCGGTCCAGCGTAATGGCCTTTTTCGGACAGACTTCCACGCACGGATGTGCAAGACACCCCTGACATCCCTCCGTGATCAGAACCCGTTTTTCATGACAGGCGTTGCATGCAAATTTGATGACATTAATGAGCGGCGGTGTATAATACGTCTCCGCCTGGTCCGCCAGTTTGATATTGTCCGAGATCGGGGCGTGCTCTGCCGCGCTTCTGCACGGAAGTCCCATTGCAAGGCGAAGCCGCTCTCCTACAATCGCCCGCTCCAGAAACACATCATTTCTAAAATTTCCGACCTCACCGGGAATTACACGGTAAGGAATTTCCTCGATCGTCTTTTCCACCGGGGAGTCCACGTCATACGCCATTTTTGCAACTTCCGTAAAAATGGCATGGCGGATTTCCTGAATTCTTGTTTCTACTCCTCTCATTCTTTCTTCCTCCTGCTGTATTTTCCTCCGCATCTTTTCAGTTAAAATTATTCCGCTTTCTATTACTATACTTGATTTCGAAAGTATTGTCATCTTTTTCCCGTATTTTTGCTGAAAAATTTCGGTCTGCACAAAAAAAGAACCTGCCGTCTCTGTATCATTTCACAGAAGTGACAGGTTTCTTATTTTTACCGCTCCCAGAGATCCGGGGCGAGTTCGTCTTTTTTCATACGCTGCATCAGTTCATCCACAGCCTGTTTCGGGTTTTTGTTTTCAAACAGAACCTGATTGACTGCCTGAATGATCGGCGTTTCGATTCCGAATTTTTTCGACAGGGTAAGACCCGCTTTTGCGGAATAGACGCCCTCGACGATCATCTGAACCTCATCCATCGCCTGCTGCATCGTTCTGCCCTGGCCGATCAGGTATCCGGCTTTCCGGTTCCGGCTGTGAACGGAAGCACACGTTACAATCAGGTCGCCGATACCGGAAAGACCGTAGAAGGTTTCCGCATGGGCACCCATCGCCGTGCCGAGCCGTGCAATTTCCGCGATCCCGCGGGTAATCAGAGCCGCTTTCGTATTGTCGCCGTAGCCAAGACCATCCGCCGTTCCGGCTGCCAGTGCGATGACATTTTTCAGAGCTCCGCCAAGTTCAATTCCCGTGATGTCCGGGCTTGTGTAAACGCGGAAGACCGGACTCATGAACACATTCTGCACATACAGTGCGCTCTCGCGGTCATGCGCGCCGACAACGATCGTGGTCGGCAGGCCGCGGCCGACTTCCTCTGCGTGGCTCGGTCCGGAGAGAACAACGACATTCGCTCCCGGCACTTCCTCCTCGATGATCTGAGACATCGTCATCAGGGTATCGGCTTCCACGCCTTTTGCCACATTGACGATGAGCTGGCCGTCCGGAATATCCGCCGCATACTTTTTACATGTGGTTCGCACGTACGGGGATGCTTTTGCCATCACAAGGATGTCCTGTCCGGAAAGGGAGCCGCGCACATCGCAGGTGAACTTCATTTCATCCGGCAGTCTTACGCCCGGAAGCTTCGTCAGATGCTCTCTGTGTTCCTTTAAGCTCTCAATTTCCTTTTCATTTTCCGAGCAGATCGTCACGTCATGCCCGTTGTTGCAGAGCAGGAGGCCGAGGGCAGTTCCCCAGCTTCCTGCTCCGATGATGCTAATCTTTGCCATATTTTATTTCTCCGACTTTTTGGATAAATACGTTTTCCGCTCTGTTCCCGCGATGAGACGCTTGATGTTTGCACGGTGCTCCCAGAAGGCAAGCACGGCAAGAAGTGCGATCACCACGTACATCTCATAGAGATACGGCGGTTCTAGCGCAAAGCAGCCCGCCTGTCCCATGATAACGGCCATTGCAAAAAAGACAACGTAAACCATCATGGAACCGAGGGAAACATAGTGTGTTACTGCAAGATTCAGGAAAAACAGCGCTGCACAGACCAGCGTGATTCTCCAGTCAAACGAGATAATCAGACCCGCGGTCGCAGCGATTCCTTTTCCGCCGCGGAAGCCTAAGTAAAACGGGAAGTTGTGGCCGAGAATCGTTCCGGCCGCAGCATACACCGTCAGCAGTTTCAGCATTTCCGGGTGCGATGCACCGAAGATCAGGCGTACCGTCAGGACCGCCAGAATGCATTTGATGCAGTCGCCGGCAAGCGTGATGGCGCCTGCTTTTTTCCCTAAAGTCCGGAGCGCGTTGGTCGTTCCTGCGTTTCCGCTGCCGTGTTCCCGGATATCAATTCCCTTCGTCCTTCCATAAATATATGAGGTCTGAAAAAGGCCAAATGCGTATCCGATCAAAAGGCATATGATCCGTACCATAACTCTTTACTGCTCCTTCTCTTTTCGTTCTCTGATGATGAATTTCAGCGGTGTGCCGCGGAAGCCGAACGACTCTCTGATTTTATTCTCCAGATATCGAACGTAGGAGAAATGCATCAGTTCTTTGTCGTTGACGAAAATAACAAATGTCGGCGGTTTGACCGAAACCTGTGTCATGTAGTAGATTTTCAGTCGTTTTCCACGGTCTGACGGCGGCTGCTGCATTGCCATTGCCTCGGTCAGAATCTCGTTCAGGACACCGGTCTGTACGCGCAGGTTCTGGTACTGCAGAACCATGTCGATCGTCTCGAACAGCTTCGGAAGACGCTGTCCTGTCTTCGCAGAGATGAAAAGAAGCTCTGCGTACGGCATGTAAGCCAATGTATTTCTTACTTTTTCGGTAAAGCGGTAGATCGTCTTGTCATCTTTTTCCAAGGCATCCCATTTATTTACCGCAATGATCATACCTTTTCCACGCTCATGGGCGATACCGGCAATTTTGGCATCCTGCTCGGTGACACCCTCGGTTGCATCGATCAGGAGAACGACGACATCTGCGCGCTCTACGGCAGATACTGTACGGATGATGCTGTACCGCTCCAGCTCCTCTTTGATCTTGTTTTTCTTTCGAAGACCTGCGGTATCGATGAAAATATATTCATTTCCATTGTGCATGATCGTGGTATCGATCGCATCGCGCGTCGTTCCGGCGATATCGGATACGATGACACGGTTCGAGCCCAGCAGTTTGTTGACCAGGGAGGATTTTCCGACATTCGGTTTTCCGACAATGGCGATGCGCGGAATCTCGCTCTCCTCCTCGTTTTCCATCTCCGGATCAAAATATCCTGTCACCTCATCGAGCATATCGCCGATGCCGAGCTTTCCGGATGCGGAAATGGCGTGCGGCTCTCCGATGCCGAGGTTATAGAATTCATAAACATCCATCATCTGACGGTCGAAGTTGTCGACTTTGTTGACCACCAGCACAACCGGCTTGCGGCTTCTTCTGAGCATATCAGCTACTTTTGCATCGGCATCTACAAGGCCCTGACGGACGTCAGTGATGAAGATGATGACATTTGCGGTATCAATGGCGATCTGCGCCTGGTCTCTCATCTGGGAGAGAATGATATCTTTGGATTCCGGCTCAATACCGCCGGTGTCTACCAGCGTAAATTTGTGGTTCAGCCACTCCACGTCGGCATAAATACGGTCACGGGTTACACCCGGTGTGTCTTTTACAATCGAAATATTGTCTCCGGCTAATACATTAAACAGGGTGGATTTACCCACGTTTGGCCGGCCCACAATTGCTACAATCGGCTTGCTCATACATTGTTCTCCTTCTGTGTATCGTCTCCTGGTTTTCCTCCACAACGGCTTTCACCAGGTCGCTGCCCGGCTCATCGATAATCTGTACCGGTGTTTTCAGGCGCTCTTCCACCTCTTCCACCGTCACATCATCGAGAAAGACGTTTTTTCCCGAACGGAGCATGTTGCACGGAAGCAGCAGGCAGTCGCCAAGATCTCTTCCCTCTAACTGCTCCATCAGATCCTTTCCGGTAATCAGACCGGATACGGTAATGGATTCTCCAAAGAAATAGTTGATAATCGTGATAACCTCCGCCTGTACATTCGGATATTTTTCACGAATTTTCTGCATGTGTTTTTCCAACGACGGCGCCGCAGCTTTTCCGGTCGCAATCGTTACATGGCGGTGACGGTCGTCCCCTTCTCGTTTCGAAAGTTCTTCCGCAACCTCGTCCTCCAGAAGCCGGAGCATTCCCACTCCGTTTTCCAGCTGGATATAGCCATCGTAATTTTCCTCCTCCGGGATCGGCTCTCCCGCCAGCAGATACCATTCATCACCAGCATGGATAAAGTGAAGTCCCCACTGTTCATACAGCTTTTTCTGCCATTTGTGAATCGTGGCAAGAACTTCTTTTGCATCCTCCCTGGTAAACGGTTCCAGAGGCGCCAGTCCGTCGCGGTACTTCGAAAGTCCGACCGGGACAACCGAAACACTTTTCAGATGCGGCAGATATTTTGACAGATCCGAAATACTGCGCTCCAGCTCTGCGCCGTCGTTGTATCCCTTGCAGAGCACAATCTGTCCATTCATCTCGATTCCCGCCTCGTAAAGGCGCTGAACCTTCGGAAAGATATTGCCCGCAAAACGGTTGTGCAGCATTTTGCAGCGGAGCTCCGGGTTCGTTGTCTGGAACGAAATATTGATCGGTGCCAGATGGTAGCGGATAATCCGGTCGATATCGTGGTCGCTCATGTTGGTCAGTGTAATATAGTTTCCCTGCAGGAAGGACAGACGCGAATCGTCATCCTTAAAATACAAGGTGGGACGCATTCCCGGCGGCATCTGATCGATGAAGCAGAAAATGCAGTTGTTGCTGCAGGAACGGTACTGATCCATGAACTCGTTCTCGAATGTGATGCCGATTTCCTCGTCATACTCTTTTTCGATTTCCAGGTCCCATTCCTCGCCGTCCTTTTTCCGGATCGTGAGTTCCAGATACGTGTCGTTGGTCTGGAAGTGGTAATCGAAGACGTCCTCGATGATTTCCCCGTTCACGCGGAGCAGTTCATCTCCCGGTTCGAGTTCCAGTTCTTCAGCAATACTGCCCGGTTCTATTGTCTTGATAATGTGTTTCGTCTTGTTTTTCACAGATCTTACGTTTTGGCCTTTCCATTTACTTCTTTATAACTTCTCTTTGCCCAGTAAAAAGCGTGCTTTTTTTGCATACCTTCCGGGCATTCATTCATTATAATAACAACAACCTGCACAAAAAGCAAGGATTCTTTCGTTTTTTGCTTGACGCGCCCTTTCCCAAGATGATATAAATAGGAAGTAAATGGTTTGTAAAAAATGTCGATTACTGGAGGTTTGTATGGCTAATTTAGATTTACTTGAAAATTCCATTCCGGTCGCCCCGTTAAAGCTCGCCGCTCTGCCGGGCAGCATGGAAATGGCAAAAAAAGTCGATGCGTATCTGGTTCAGTTCCGTAAAGAGCTCTCCGAGCGCCGCAACGGAGTTCCCTTTTCCGGATATTCCGAGGATTCTTTCCTGATTGACTGCGAGTGCCCGCGTTTCGGCTCTGGTGAGGCAAAAGGAAAGATCAACGAATCTGTCCGTGGTGCCGATCTTTACATTCTGGTCGATGTCTGCAACTACAGCATCACCTACAAGGTATGCGGCTACGAGAACCACATGTCACCGGATGACCATTATCAGGATCTGAAACGTATCATCGCTGCTGCAACGGGAAAAGCACACCGGATCAACGTAATCATGCCTTTCATTTATGAAGGAAGACAGCATAAGCGCACCAAACGTGAATCTCTCGACTGCGCACTTGCTCTGCAGGAGCTGATGAATATGGGCGTTTCCAACTTCATCACCTTCGACGCGCACGATCCTCGTGTCATGAATGCAATTCCGCTCGGCGGCTTTGACAACTTCATGCCAACCTACCAGTTTTTAAAAGCCCTTCTTCGTTCTGTTCCGGATCTGACGATTGACAACGATCATCTGATGATCATCAGCCCGGACGAGGGAGCGATGGCGCGTGCCGTATACTTCTCCAACGTGCTCGGCGTCGATATGGGTATGTTCTATAAGAGAAGAGATTACTCCACCATCGTAAACGGAAAGAACCCGATCGTGGCACATGAGTTTCTCGGTGATTCCGTAGCAGGAAAAGATGTTGTCATCATCGACGATATGATCTCCTCCGGTGAGAGTATGCTCGACGTTGCAAAACAGGTCAAAGAACGCGGCGCGGAACATGTCTTTGTCTGCACCACATTCGGCCTCTTCACCGACGGTCTTGAGAAATTCGACGCTTACTATGAGAAAGGCTATATCAGCAAGGTCATCACCACCGACCTGACCTACCGGACACCGGAACTCGTTTCCCGCCCTTGGTATGAGCCGGCTGAAATGAGCAAATATATGGCAAGCATCATTGATACGCTTAACCACGACGTATCCGTTGCAAAAGTACAGTCTACGACAGAGAAAATCAATAAGCTGCTGGCAAAACACAGATAATCGATTTTGTGTCCGCCGGATGCATACAGCAAAAAAAACGGATCTGTTTTTTCCAGGTCCGTTTTTTGATGCTTTCTATTCTGTTTTCGATCCTGTTTTCAGACCAGGGAAAGGAATGCCGCGAGGTTTCCTCTTTTTCCCTTCGATGCACGGTGGGAATACAGGAAATCCGGGTTGCAGCAGGTGCAGAGGTTCGGCAGATGAATCTGCTTCTCCGGCACTCCTGCTGCAAGAAGGATCTGATGATTCGCCTCCCAGAGATTTAACTGGTATTTTCCATCTGGTTTTCCGTAGAACAGTTTCTCATGCAGTGTTTCCGGGAATGCTGCCCGGAACTCTTCGATCACGTCACCGCTCACCTCGTAGCAGTCCTGGCAGATCGACGGGCCGACGGCGGCGATCACATCTTTTGCTTCTGTTCCAAACCGTTCGTGCATCGCATCGAGCGTTGCCTGTCCCATCTTGTGGACCGTTCCACGCCAGCCGGAATGTGAAAGTCCAATTGCACGGTGTACCGGGTCGACAAAGTAGAGCGGCACGCAGTCCGCATAGAATGTCGCAAGTACGACGCCCGGCTCGTCAGTGATCATACCGTCAATATCATGAAAATCGCGGTCTCTTGTCACGCCGCTGCCGCAGTCTGCTTTCATCACATAACGGACCTTCGTTGTGTGTGCCTGATCGGAGGTAACAATGTTTTCCACTTCAAACCCCGCCGCCTCACAGAATCTTCTGTAATTCTCCCGCACATTCGCCGGATCGTCGCCGCGCGAAAAGCTGAGATTCATGCTGGAAAGATGTTCCTTACTCCCCCCGCCGATCCGTGTGGAAAATGCATGGCGGATGCCCTCAATTTTCTCAATCGCCGGCCAGGTCAGATAGACCACGCCGTTTTCCGCCTCGTTGACATGCATCGTTTTTTTATCGTTTTGTTTCCATTGAATTGGTATCATAAAAACTCCCTTCCTACCAGCCGCTCCCCTGATAATAAAACGCGTTCGCATAGACGCGGATCTCCTCCGGTGTCTCTGCCACGACGTCGAAACGGCAGGGCACATCCATCGGGATCTGGTGGAGCATGCGGTAGTAATCTGCTGTTTTTGAAATTTTCTTCTGTTTCTTTCCATCCACGGCGCTTGTCGGGTCTCCGGCTGTCCGGCCGGTGCGGTATTTTACTTCGATAAAAATGTATGTGTCGTCCTGTTTTGCGATCAGGTCGATCTCACCGAAGCGGCACCGGAAATTCCGCACCAGGATGTGATATCCCAGGCTTTCCAGATATTCTGCCGCACGGCTCTCCTGTCTCGTTCCTACTTCCCGCTGGTTCAAATGCGATACCCTCTCCTTTTTTTGATGCAGTGCCTTTACACGAAATGGCCGATAAACGACTGCCGGTGGATCGGTGACGGGCCGATTTCTTTTAAAGCAGCGATATGCTCTGCCGAACCGTAGCCCTTGTTCGATGCAAAACCGTAGCCCGGAAGCACCTTGTCGTACTCTTCCATCAGGCGGTCCCTTGTCACCTTCGCAACAATACTTGCCGCCGCAATCGAAACACTCTTGGCATCTCCCTTGATGATCGGCACCTGGCGGATGTCCACCTGCGGGATTTTCACCGCATCGTTTAAGAGTACATCCGGCTTCACGGAAAGCTTGCTGATCGCCTCCCGCATCGCCTCGTACGTTGCCTGTAAAATATTGATCTCGTCGATCCGCGCCGGGGAGGCATAGCCGATGCCGACGGCCACTGCCTCGCGCATGATCACATCGTACAGCTCGTCGCGTTTTTTGGCCGTCAGCTGCTTGGAATCGTTCAGATACAGGATTTTACTGTCGCGCGGCAGAATGACCGCACCTGCGACCACAGGGCCCGCCAGAGGGCCTCTTCCGACCTCGTCGATGCCGCAGATCCAGCCAAGATCCTCATATTTGTGCTCGTAGATCTTCATCTGTTCCGTGCGCTCGCGCTCTTTTTTTAAGGCCTCCTCCTGTTTCTGGTATTTTTGAATCAGATTTTGTACGCCGGCACGGGAATCCTCTTCATATTCCAGATAAAGGGCGGGCAGCTCCGTCTCCGAAGCTGCCGCAAAAATTTCCCGTATGGCGGATATCGATTGTTTTTTCTCTGTCATCGTTGTTCTCCGCATTTTTTATTTTGATAAATCCATTTATTCCGGTTTTTCCAGCGTGATTCTGCCGAGCTTTCCGCTCCGGAAATCATCCATCAGAAGCCGTGCTGCTTTTTCGTAATCGAGCTCATTTCCCTTTTTCAGGCAGCCGCGCACACGCGCAATCTCACCCAGGATTTCCACACGATCCGTCATGCCTTCAAAGCCAAAGCGTTTCTCCAGCGTTCCCGGGTATTCTGCCGTCAGATAATCGATGACGGACAGCGCCAGCTCCTCCACGTTCAGGATCTCATCGTTGATGGAACCGATCATCGCAAGATGCAGTCCCACCTGCTGGTCCTCAAACTTCGGCCACAGGATACCAGGTGTGTCCAGAAGCTCCAGCTGTTTGCTCAGACGGATCCATTGTTTTCCCTTCGTGACGCCCGGTTTGTTTCCGGTCTTCGCACAGGCTCTGCCCGCATACGCATTGATAAATGTCGATTTTCCGACGTTTGGAATACCGACAACCATCGCGCGGACCGGACGGTTCAGGATGCCGCGTTTGCGGTCGCGCTCGATTTTCTCTTTGCAGGCCTCCTGTACGGCGCTGTTGATCGCTTTCATGCCGGCTCCGGAACGGGAATTGACCTTCACAACAGAATATCCCTTTCCCTTGAAATATTCCATCCAGGCATCGTTTCCGCGCTCATCGGCAAGGTCCGATTTGTTCAGCAGGATCAGCCGTGCTTTGTTCTTTCCAAGTTCATCTATATCCGGGTTGCGGCTCGCTGCAGGAACTCTCGCATCGACCAGCTCAATCATCAGGTCGATGAGCTTTAAGTCTTCCTGCATCTGTCTGCGGGCCTTCGTCATATGACCCGGGTACCACTGATAATTCATGTTTCTTCTCCTTCTATGCTGCGTTTACACGAAACCGATTTTCTTCCACGGCGAAATCGTAAACCAGAGCTTTCCGACAATGCGGTCCGAATCCACGAGTCCCATGCCGTTGTGGCGGCTGTCCTCGCTGTTGTTCCGGTTGTCGCCGAGCACAAAGTACTGTCCCTTCCCGACCGTGATCGGCTCGGAGGCAAGTCCCGCGTTTGTGATGGCCGGAAATTCATCTTTTTCATTATAGACTTCCCCGTTGATGAGGATCTGTCCGTCTTTGATCTGTACCGTCTCGCCCGGCAGCGCAATCACACGCTTGATGTGGATGCTCGCCTTCTTGTCCTCACTCGTCCGGAACGCGATGATATCCCCGCGTTTCGGAGAACTTAAGCGGTACCAGGCGGAGTCCATCAGCACACGCTCCCCCGGCACGAGAGTCGGCTCCATCGAGCCCTCCTGCACCACGACACTTCTGCAGAAAAACCAGGAAAATGCCGCCGCAAGAAGAATCGCTGCGATGATTTCCAGATTCCATACAAGCATGGAACGGATCTTTTTCTTGTAGAAATATTCTTTTACATATCTGGTATTCATACCCATAGTGTAATTCTCCGTAAGACAAAACCGGAGAAACACAATTGCTCATGTTCCTCCGGCCATCCTTTTAACGACTTATTATTTTACCAGCTCTTTCACTTTCGCTGCTTTACCAACACGGTCTCTTAAGTAGTTCAGTTTCGCACGTCTTACTTTACCACGTCTGATAACTTCTACTTTCTCAACGTTCGGAGAGTGTACCGGCCATGTTTTCTCAACGCCTACGCCGTTAGAGCTCTTACGAACAGTGAAGGTCTCTTTGCTTCCGCCGCCCTGTCTTTTCAGGACAACGCCTTCGAATACCTGGATACGCTCGCGGTTACCCTCTTTGATTTTACCGTAAACTTTAACGGTATCACCAACGCGGAACTCCGGTGCTTCTGCTTTTAACTGTGCATCTTCGATTTTCTTAATAATGTCGTTCATTTCTTTATCTCCTTTTTTTACCCTGGATGTTCTTAATGCCTTTTTGCAACAGCGGACCATCTCTTTACTCACAACAAAATATATTATACTATAATGCATCCGCAGATGCAAGTATTTTTTTCACTTTCCATTCGCCGCTGTACAGCAGACTGCGAAGCGCGAAAGAAAACCGCTGCAGGCCGTCCGCGGACGGTATGCCGGTAAGCCGTGCGACCAGACGGAAACCGTTTTTTTCCAGCTGCTCTTCGAGTTTTTCTTCCTCTTCCGAGAATCCGTCCGGGCACAAAAACACCAGCGGTGTTTCTTTTCCGGCAAAGCTGCGGATATACTCGCTCTTTGCTTTCATACCCTCCTCAAGCGTTCCCGGAAGCTGCAGAATCAGCAAATCATGGTCATCAAACAGATTTTTCTGTTTCCGGATCTTCTTTCGTCCGAGATCAAGGCTTACACCATAGCGTGTCATGCCTGCCAAAAGATCGTGCGCCCAGGCAGACGATTCCTCTTTTTCATTGCATGCGCAGGAAATCTGGAATGCATTTTCCAGAAGGTCCGGCCGCCGCTCGGCTGTCCGCACCAGGGATGCCTCATGACGCCATGCTTCGATCTTTTTGTGGTCACCGGAAAGAAGCACCTCCGGAACTTTTTTCTCGTGCCATGTCTCCGGTCTTGTGTAATGCGGATACTCAAGCAGGTTGTCCTGCAGTGACTCAAACTGCGAAGATTCCTCGTTGCTTAAGACACCCGGCACAAACCGCGATACCGCATCCACCAGCACCATTGCACCGAGTTCTCCGCCTGTTAAAACATAATCCCCGATCGAGATATAGTCCGTTACCACTTCCTGCAGTACGCGGTCATCGATGCCCTCATAGTGGCCGCAGAGCAGCACAAGATCGTCCTCAAGCGCCAGCTCTTCCACCATCGTCTGGTTCAGTACTTTTCCCTGCGGTGTCAGATAGACCGTGCGCGGCTTTTTCCCGATCTTTTCGGCTACCGACTGGTAGGCGCGGAACACCGGCTCCGCCTCCATGACCATGCCCGCACCGCCGCCGTACGGGTAATCGTCCACGCGGTTGAATTTATTTGCTGAAAAATCCCGGATATTCGTCGTCTCGAGGGAAATATAGCCGTTGTTGATGGCTCTTCCGAGGATGCTGGTGTGCAGCCCCTGCTCGATCATCTCGGGAAACAGCGTCAGAATATGATATTTCATCGTTCTTTACTCTCTTTATCAGTCAATCAGGCCCGGAAGAAGGTGAATCGTCATCTTCTGCTCATCCAGGTCCACATCCAGAATGCAGTCATGGATCGCCGGAATCAGAACCTCTCCGTGCTCTTTCGAATCTACAATATAGACGTCGTTCGCACCGGTCTCCATCACATCGCGGAGCGTGCCGAACAGTTCGCCGTCCTCGGTGTACATCTGCATTCCCTGCAGGTCTGCGATATAGTATTCGTCCTCTTCCAGCGGAATGGCATCCTCTCTCGTCACATAGAGGCTGCAGCCTTTATACCGTTCGATATCGTTGATGTTGTCAATTCCTTTGAATTTTACAATGGCAAGCTGTTTGAAAAAACGCACGCCAGTTACATGGAGTTCTTTTTTTTCTTTTCCTGTATCGAGAAAAACGCGGTCCAGAGAAAGAAAACGCTCCGGATCTGTCGTCGGGTATACCTTTACCTCACCGCGTACGCCGTGGGTTGTGGTAATTACGCCAATCTGCAAATATTCTTCCATTCAAAAACCCTTTCCAACCAGTTCTACTGTGTATTGCGACTTGAGAAACACGCTTTGCGAGTTTCTCAAGTTATCGCGGCAGTCGCCAAGGTCCCGTGCAAGCACGGACTTTGTCTCGTTGCCCGCGTAAAGAAAGGAACCGGCAACAACTGTCGGTTCCTTTTCCTATCTTTTACTTACTGTAAAATTTCTACGACAACTTTTCTGTCGCTCTTTGAGGAAGCTGCTTTTACAACCGTACGGATTGCTTTCGCAATGCGTCCCTGACGTCCGATGACTTTTCCCATATCTGACGGATCTACTTTGAGTTCCAGCAGAAGGTCATCACCGCTGACGGTTTCTGTCACAACTACCTCAGATGGATGATCAACCAGAGATTTTGCAATTACTTCGATAAGTTCTTTCATTACAAGATACCCCCGTATGAATTATTTCTCGATACCAGCCTGTTTTAAGAGTTTGGCAACGATTTCGGTCGGCTGTGCGCCGTTAGCCAGCCATTTTTTAGCAGCCTCCTCGTTGAAGCTGATTGCGCTCGGCTCGCGGTTCGGATCGTAAGTTCCGATCTCCTCGATGAAACGTCCGTCTCTTGGGGATCTGGAATCTGCTACAACGATTCTATAAAAAGGAGCTTTCTTCTGTCCCATTCTTCTTAATCTCATTTTTACTGCCATTTTTCTTTACCTCCATTGTAAATTCATGTATTTATTTATATTTTTTCTTTTATGCTAAAAGGGAAGTTTGAATCCTCCTCTTTTACCACCCTTACCGACCATTCCGGTCATCTGTTTCATCATTTTTCTTGACTGTTCAAACTGTTTGATGAAACGGTTTACCTCCGCGATGTCAACACCGGCGCCTTTTGCAATTCTCTGCTTTCTCGACGGATTGATGAGATCCGGGTTTTCTCTTTCCTTTGGCGTCATAGAAAGTACAATAGCTTCCTTTCTTGCCATGTCTTTTTCATCCACCATGCTCTCAAGATCCTGACCCTTCATTTTCGCGCCGACGCCCGGAAGCATATTCAGGATGCTGGAGATGCCGCCCATATTGCGCATCTGCTCCATGGAATCCAGATAATCGTTGAAGTCGAACTGCGCCTTCTTCATCTTCTGTTCCATGGCTTTTGCTTTTTCTTCGTCGATGTTTGCCTGCGCTTTTTCAATCAGGCTCATCACATCGCCCATGCCGAGGATACGGGACGCCATACGGTCCGGATAAAACTGCTCCAGATCCGAAAGCTTTTCGCCCATGCCGACATAGAGAATTGGTTTGCCGGAAACTGCACGGATTGAAAGTGCCGCACCGCCTCTGGTGTCACCATCTAATTTTGTAAGTACTACACCGTCGATGCCGACTTTATTGCTGAACATCTCGGCCACATTGACTGCGTCCTGTCCGGTCATAGCGTCTACTACCAAAAGGGTCTGATCCACAGGAACAGCCGCTTTGATATCCTGTAACTCCTGCATCATCTCTTCATTGATGTGCAGACGGCCTGCGGTATCCAGAATCAATACGTTAAAGCCGTTTGTCTTTGCATGCACCAGCGCTGCCTTTGCGATATCCACCGGACGGTTTTTATCTCCCATAGCGAACACTTCCACGCCCTGCTTTTCTCCGTTGACCTGCAGCTGTTTGATCGCTGCCGGGCGGTATACGTCGCAGGCTGCAAGGAGAGGTTTTCTTCCCTTGGCTTTTAACTTTCCTGCAATCTTTGCGGTTGTGGTTGTTTTACCGGCTCCCTGAAGACCTGCCATCATAATAATGGTAACTTCGCTCGCCGGGCGCAGTGCGATTTCCGTTGTCTCGGAACCCATCAGCTTAACCAGCTCGTCATTTACGATTTTAATGACCATCTGACCCGGATTCAGTCCGTTCATGACGTCCTGTCCGACTGCCTGCTCCTGTACGGATTTGATAAACTGTTTTACTACTTTGAAGCTGACATCCGCCTCGAGAAGTGCCATTTTTACTTCCTTCAGCGCAGTCTTTACATCCGCCTCGGTCAGGCGGCCCTTGCTTCTGAGATTTTTGAAAACATTCTGGAGTTTCTCGGTTAAACTTTCAAATGCCATGCTCAAAGCTCCTCTAATATATCCGATGCAATTGCTGCAATCCGCTGCATCACATCTTCTTTCGGGGTATCACCAGAAGGATCTGTCAGCTTTCGGATCTCGTTTACATTCTCCCGGATCTGCACAAAGCGTTGTACCAGATGAAGCTTTTCTTCATACTCTTCCAGTGTCTTGTTGCAGCGTCTGACCAGATCGTGGACTCCCTGGCGGGAAATGCCCCGCGCTGCCGCAACCTCGCTCAGGGAAAAATCGTTGAGCACCACGTCCTCATATACCTGACGCTGATGTTCAGTCAGAAGTTCGCCGTAAAAATCATACAGTAATGTCTGTTCCAATATTTTTTCCATTGCGATCACCTTGGTTATCATACACGAAATGATGCTGGGTGTCAAGTATTTTTTCTTGACAGTTTTAAAATTTTTCTGATCCGTTTCAAAAGCCGCAGAAAAGGCGCATTTTCCGCGTTTTTTCGCAGAAAACACGCCCCTTATAAAGACTTTTGTATACCTACTGCAGCTCCGCAATCCTCGTCACAGCCACATAAATCGACTGAATTTTGTACCACGTCGGATAATCCACAATGCCGGAAACCGGCAGGCCGAACAGCCGCTGGAACGCTTCGACGGCGTCCTGCGTCTCTTCATCGAAATAGCCATTTTCATAGACCGTCGGAATCGATGAATACACCTCCGCAATCACGTTCAGCTGCTCCTGTATCTGCAGTACCTTGTTCCCGGACGAGCCGATGGTGAGGTCATACCCCGGCCAGGAGGACGGGATGCCGGAAATCTCCTCCGCCGTGTTGATATACATATTGTCTCCATAATAATTGCGGAGAATCTGAATCGTTGAATACCCTTGGTCCGCCAGGTTTTTGGACCCCCACTGGCTCATCCAGTTCGGGCAGCTCACACGGTTTCCGTCACAGTACTGCGTCAGAATCGGCTGTTTCACATTCGGGCGCGACAGGTAATCAGCAAAAATCTCATCGACCACAAGGGAAATGCTGTCGAAAATATTCCTGCCGTAAATCCATTTGTGATCGTAGGCCGTCGACGAAGTGATCGTAAAATCGTATCCCTTGTTGCGGTACCATTCTGTATAGACACGGTTCAGCGTAAATGACATGATTGCGAGGATATTCGCCCGGATCGCCGCATCCGGCCATGTTGCATAGATTTCCGAGCACGCCACGTTTTTGATGTAGTCGCGGTACCGCACATAATAGTCGCGTGCCGTGCTGTCGGTCGGCGCTCCGTCGTGGACGATGATATACTCCGGGATCACGACACGGGACAGCACAATCTCACCGCTCTCCCTCGTCGGCTTGATCTCACTTTCCGGAATTTTCGCCGGATATTCGCCGAACAACGTATGGTCCGGGATCGTCACATCCGCAAACGCTGCGCCCTCTGCCAGTTTGAGGTCCACCTGCTGGACGGACTGTTCTCCTGAAAGAAGCTCGGAGCCCGTCACTTCAACCGGTTCATACCCTTCCGCCTCCACTTTCACCGTATATTCGGAATACGGCTGATTCACATTCGGTTCCAGACTGTACTCGAGCGGCGGCGTCGCCAGATCCAGCGTCTCCGTTCTGCCGTCCCCGTCGGTAATCAGCTCCTCGATCACATTCTGCGGATCTCCCGTATACGAAACCGTCACCCGCGCCCCGGAAACAGGCCGCGCCTGGATTCTTGTATTTACCCGGATTTCCAGCCGCCCGCGGTCAGTCATTTCCTGCTGCATACGCAAATTTTTCATAAAAAAGCCCCATATCCTGCACTCCTTTTATGGTATGCAGAATATGAGGCTTTGTTGCTTTTCATTTTTCGATTTACAGGATCCGCTGGACGTCGTGGATCATGACGTAGACCATCAACGCCATCAGAAGCACCAGGCCCGCGAAGTGAACCATACCCTCCAGGTCTCGCCGGATTGGTTTTCTGCGGATGGCTTCTATGATCAGAAAAACAAGCCGTCCGCCGTCGAGTGCCGGGAGCGGCAGCAGGTTCATGACGCCAAGGTTCGATGACAGCAGAATCACCATGTTCAGCATCGTCATCACCGTAACCAAAACGCCCTGCGATTTTACATCATCATAGGCGGTTCCGATCGCATCCACCACGCCGACCGGGCCGGAAAGATCGTTCACAGAATACTGTCCGGTGATCAGCATACTGACGCTGTCAATGACGGTGCGCACCCAGTATTTGATCTCCAGCACGCTGTATTTCAGCACGCCGATCGGGGACTGTTTCTCCCGGAGCTGATACGAAAACTGTACATTCGCATACGTATTTTCAACCGGTGTCACCGTAATCTCTTTCGTCTTTCCGCTGTGCTCATACTCCAGCGTCACAGCGCTTCCATCGAAAGGATGCTCTGTCTGGTAAGCAGTAAAATCTGCCACACAGGTGATCGGCGCTCCGTTGATCGATACGAGCAGGTCGCCCGCGACAACACCCGCAGCGGCAAGCGGCATATTCTGCTGCACATACGTGAATTCCATGCCGCGGTCACAGTCATCGTAGTTAAAGCCCATCATATACCGCGTTGTCACCGTCGGTTCATATGTGATCGTTTTCTTTTCCCCGTCGGCCTTTTTAACCTCCAGCGTAATCTCATCCGTCGGCACACCCCGTACCGTCATCACAGAGTTCAGCTCTTTTCCGATGGAAATATGTCTTCCTTCATAGGAAGTGATGATATCTCCCGCTTCCAGGCCTGCCTCTGCCTCCGGCGAACCGTCTGCCACTTCTGTGACGCGCGCCGGGGAACTTCCCGCGTAACTGATCACAAAGATTGCGCAGAAAAATGCCAGAATCATGTTGAACACCGGTCCCGCCGCAACGACGGAAATTCTTGCCCACACGGATTTGCTGTTAAAGGTTCCTTCCCCCTCCTCTTCACCGTCCTCGCCGAGCATCTGGCACGCACCGCCGAAAGGCAGAAGTTTTAAGGAATAGACCGTTCCTCCTTTTTCTGTCTTTACCACCGTCGGGCCAAAGCCGATCGAAAATTCCGTCACGGTAATACCATTCGCTTTCGCCAAAAGAAAATGCCCCAGCTCATGGATAATGACGGTGATTCCGAAAATGAGTACGGCTATCAGGATTTTTACAATCATGCTGTCTTATTCTCCCATCTTATATCTGTTCGCAATCCATTCATACGTCTCCTGCTCCGCCGCGAGAATCTGCTCCAGCGTCGGATCGGCAATCGTTTTGTGTGCTTCCATTGCACCGGCGATCACGTCGTAAATCTCGAGGAAACGGATCTTCTTCGCGAGGAACAGTGCAACGGCGCGTTCATTTGCCGCATTGAAGACCGTCGGCATGGAGCCGCCCGTCCGGGACGCCTGCATTGCCATCGGAAGGCCGAGGAAGGTATCCATATTCGGTTCTTCAAACGTGATCTGTGTCAGCGCCGCAAAGTCGAGGCGGTCGCCTGCAAGGAAGCGGCGCTCCGGGTAATACAGTGCGTACTGGATCGGCAGTTTCATATCCGGTGTGCCAAGCTGTGCCATGACAGCGCCGTCTTTAAATTCTACCATGGAATGGATAATGCTCTTTGGCTGTACCACAACCTGGATGTGGTCGAGATCAACACCGAACAGCCATTTTGCTTCCATGACTTCCAGTCCTTTGTTAACGAGTGTCGCGGAATCAATCGTGATCTTGTGCCCCATCGACCAGTTCGGATGACGGAGCGCCTGCTCTACCGTTACGTTTTCGAGCTCCGCTCTTGTTTTTCCGCGGAACGGACCGCCGGATGCAGTAATCAGAAGTTTTTCAATTTCTTTTCTGTTTTCCCCGTGCAGGCACTGGAAAATCGCCGAGTGCTCACTGTCCACCGGAAGGATCTGCACACCGCATTCCTCTGCCAGCGGCATAATAATGTGTCCCGCCGTTACCAGTGTCTCTTTGTTTGCCAGTGCAATGTCTTTTCCTGCCTTCATCGCCGCAACCGTCGGGCGAATGCCGATCATGCCGACGATCGCTGTCACAAGGATTTCGCTCTCCGGCATCGTGGCAAGCTCGATCATGCCGTCCATGCCGCTGCCGATTTTTACAGGAAGATCCTTCACTCTGTCACGGAGTTCTGCCGCTTTCGCCTCATCGCCGACTGCCGCAAACTTCGGATGAAATTCCCGGATCTGCTGCTCGAGCAGTGTAATATTACTTCCGGCGCTGATGCCGACCACCTCAAGATCGCCGTTGGCACGCACGACATCGAGGGTCTGGGTTCCGATCGAACCGGTTGAACCAAGAATTGCTATTTTCTTCATATTCCAGTTTCTCCCATCTGCTTCCCGTTTATGCTGTAGGGGAAGCTTTTTTAATGAATCAGAAGCACCGACAGGAAATAGATGATCGGTGCGGTAAAGATCACGCTGTCGAAGCGGTCAAGAATACCGCCGTGGCCCGGAATCAGCTTTCCGTAATCCTTGATGCCCTGATTTCGTTTGATTGCGGATGCCGCAAGGTCTCCGACCATGGAGATCAGCGCGCCGACACCGCAGATGATGGCGTATTCCACCATGCCGCCCTTTGTCGCAGCCGCATAGATGATGCCGAGCAGAATCGCTCCGACGACACCGCCGACAGCTCCTTCTACGGATTTTTTCGGGCTTAAAACCGGCGCCATTTTATGTTTTCCAAAGAGTACGCCGACACAGTATGCACACGTATCGCAGCCCCAGGAGCACAGGAAAATCAGCCATACATGGAATTTTCCGCCGTCCAGCATACGGGTCTGATATACATAGGAAAGCATTACGCCGACATAGACAATCGCAAAGAACGCCGGCATCACCTGATTGGCGTTGTATTTCGGATAAGTAAATACGTATACTGCCATCAGAAGCACGAGATCCAGGATCAGCGCGAGCATCTGGTACATCGGGTCATGAAGCAGCAGGGACAGATAGAAAATCACAACGCCCGCATAGCCCGTAATTTCCAACAGATTCCATTTATCTTCTCTTACCTTCATCACGCGGAACAGCTCTCCTGCACCGATCAGCGACAGGCACAGAACCGTCATATAGAGCACGGTTCCGCCGCTGCAGATCGTAAGCAGCGCCACAAGGACGAGCACGATGCCGCTTAACAGTCTTGTCTTAAACATCTTTTTTATTCCTCCTTCACGCCGCCGTAACGCCGGTCTCTGTTATTATATTGTTCGATGGCTTTTCTCAATTCCTCTTCGTGGAAATCCGGCCACGGAACCTCGGTAAAGTAAAATTCCGTGTAGGCAAGCTGCCACATCAGGTAGTTGGAAAGGCGCTGCTCGCCGCTTGTACGGATCAGAAGATCTGGATCCGGGATTCCGGCGGTGTCGAGGTAGCTCTCAAAACACTGCTCCGTCAGTTTTCCGTTCTCATCAAACGCATTCTCTGCGAGAGTTCCGTCTTTCACATCCTCGATCATGCGGGTCATGCCGCGCAGAATCTCATCGCGGGAACCGTAGTTCATTGCGATCTGGAAGTACATGTGATCGTAATCTTTGGAGCACTCCTCCAGTTCATGAATGCTGTCCTGAATATCCTGCGGGAATGCGCTCGGATCTCCGATGATTTTGACGCGCATCTGATTTTTATGTGCTTTTTTGATGCATCGTTTCAGATACTGGCGGAACAGCTTTAAGAGGCCCTCCACCTCGGCGCGGGAGCGTTTCCAGTTCTCGGTTGAGAACGCATAGACGGTCAGATATTTGACACCCATGTCTTTGATCACGTCACACATTTTTTCCAGATTGTCGCATCCGACGATATGGCCGTAGCCGCGCGGCATATTGCGTTTTTTCGCCCATCTGCCGTTTCCGTCCAGGATGATGGCGATGTGATTCGGCACTTTTAATTCATTATCCATACTTTTTTCCTCCGTAAACGATAACAGGCTGCCTGCAAATGACAGGCAGCCCCTCGTTTTCTTTGTATTACACGGTCATAATTTCTTTGGATTTTACGTCCACCATCTGATCTACTTCTTTGATGTATTTGTCTGTTAATTTCTGGGTCTGCTCCTCGAGCTCTTTGATTTCGTCCTCGGAAACGTCCTCTTTGGCAAGTTTCTTGAACGCATCATTGGCATCGCGGCGGATGTTGCGGATGGCTACCTTTGCGCCCTCTGCTTTTTTCTTTACCTCTTTTACCAGCTCTTTACGACGGTCCTCGGTAAGCTCCGGGAATACCAGACGGATGACTCTTCCGTCATCGGACGGGTTGATGCCAAGGTCAGACATCATGATCGCTTTTTCGATCTCTTTTACCAGGGATGCTTCCCACGGCTGGATCTGGATCATACGTGCTTCCGGAACAGAGATGTTTGCCACCTGCTGCAGCGGAGTCGGTGTTCCATAGTAATCTACAGTAATGCGGTCCAGTACGTGCGGGTTTGCACGGCCTGCGCGGATGGTTCCGAATTCGGAATCGAGGCTTGCAATGGATTTGCCCATTTTTACCTCAAACGGTTTTACTCTCTCGTCGATCTGATTTGCCATATTAAATTTGTCCTCCTGCTATCTCTTATACGGTCACAGTTCTGCGAACTGTGACATTCGCAGCTCTCATTTAAAGTTTTGCTTCGCAAAAGGAGAGCTGCTCACACCTGAATCATTTTCTTACGCAGTAAAACAGCAAGTGTTTTACTGCTGAATTTTTATTAATTATACCGTCACTCTTGTGCCGTTGATTTTTCCGTTTGCAGCATTTACAATGCTGTTC
Source organism: Fusicatenibacter saccharivorans (assembly GCF_027667425.1). Taxonomy (NCBI): domain Bacteria; kingdom Bacillati; phylum Bacillota; class Clostridia; order Lachnospirales; family Lachnospiraceae; genus Fusicatenibacter; species Fusicatenibacter saccharivorans. Next base: position 175,989 of record NZ_JAQEGR010000001.1, on the reverse strand, counting down.
TCTTCATTTAAACCAAATACCAGCATCGGCATTTTGTTTTCCTTGCAAAGGATGGATGCGGTCATATCTACCACTTTCAGATCCTTTTCAATGACTTCCTGAATGGAAATCTCGTCAAATTTCTTTGCATCCGGGTTTGTTTTCGGATCGCTGTCGTAGACACCGTCTACTGCTTTTGCAAGCAGAATCTCGTCTGCCTCGATCTCGATCGCGCGAAGTACGGTTGCCGTATCGGTTGAGAAATATGGATGGCCTGTACCGCCGGCAAAGAATACAACCATGTTGTGCTGGAAATATTTGTTTGCACGGTCTTTGGAAAATCCTTTTGTGAACTCTCCGCATGGGAATGGAGTCAGAACTGCGGTCATCATTCCCTGGGAACGGAAGATTTCTGATACATAGATACAGTTCATAACGGTTGCCAGCATACCGATCTGGTCTGCTTTGGTACGGTCGATATTTTCGGAACTGCGTCCTCTCCAGAAGTTTCCTCCTCCGATTACGATGCCGACTTCAATCCCCTGGTCTACCAGAGTTTTTACCTGTTTTGCCACTTTTGTGACGGTCGGCTCGTCAAAACCGGTGTGTTTCTCTCCTGCAAGAGCTTCTCCGCTCAATTTCAGTAATACTCGTCGTTTCATCTTGCATCCTCGTTCCTTTATGATATTTTTTCACAAATGTCTTGCATTTATGAAATGATTATACCATCTGTTCCCAAAAACGACAAGGGCAAAATTCGTTTGTGTTCCGCAGATCGTCTGCCGCTGCGAGAATCCGTCTCCACTGCAGATATTCCATCGGCGTCCGGTGCAGATACGCTTTGAAAATCCGCTGACATTCCCGTGGAGAGAGGTGAACGCTTGCGGCGGCTTCTGCGAACCGACGACCTGGATCATCTGCTGTGTGGTAATCTGTATTTTTACATTCACCATTCGAAAAGAATCCCGCGATACGGCGGCATAAAAACCATAAAAAAATCTCTGTCGGAAGTTCAGACTCCTGACAGAGATTTTTTATAGATTCATTTTAGATCTGCGCTACGACAAAGATATCATAAATTGCTTTGATTGCTGTTTCAAAGTCGCGGTTTTCAACGCCAATGATGATGTTGAGCTCGCTGGAACCCTGATCGATCATCTTGACATTAACGTGTGCATGCGCCAGTGCGGAGAAAATCCTTCCGGCTGTGCCTCTCGTTCTTCTCATGCCGCGTCCTACAACAGCAATCAGCGCCAGATCGGATTCAAGATCAATAGAATCCGGCTGTACGGCACGATGCAGTCCTGCGATAACCTGCTGTTCTTTTGCTGCAAACTCACTCTGATGAACAAATACCGTCATGGTATCGATGCCGGACGGCATATGTTCGAAGGAAAGATTGTTGTCCTCAAAAACACCGAGCACTTTTCTGCCAAAGCCGATCTCGGTATTCATCATGCTCTTCTCAACCGTGATGGATGCAAAGCCTTTCTTTCCGGCGATACCGGTGATGGTGAATTTCGGTTTGCTGCAGGTGTTCTCCACAATCATGGTTCCCGGATCCTGCGGTGCGTTGGTGTTCAGCACGTGGATCGGGATTCCCTCCTGACGGAGTGGGAAGATGGAGTCCTCATGAAGGACGGTAGCTCCCATGTAGGAAAGCTCACGCAGCTCACGGTAGGTAATGGTGGAAATGACTTCCGGATCCTTGACGATACGCGGATCGGTTACCAGGAAACCGGAAACATCGGTCCAGTTCTCGTAGATGTCAGCGTGTACGGCCTTTGCCACGATGGAACCAGTGATATCGGATCCGCCGCGGGAGAAGGTTTTTACGCTTCCGTCCGGTTTTGCGCCGTAGAATCCAGGAACGACTGCGTTATCCAGATCTTTTAAACGCTCGGAGAGCACTTCGTCAGTCTTGTCTGCAAGGAAGTTTCCGTTCTCGTCGAAGCAGATCACTTCTGCAGAATCAATATACGTATATCCCAGATAATTTGCCATCACGATACCGTTCAGGTACTCTCCGCGGGATGCGGCGTAGTCCTCTCCGGCTGCTGCGGCAAAGTTTTCTGCGATTTTTTCAAATTCCGGGGAAAGATCCAGGCTGAGGTTCAGACCGTCGATGATCTCCTGATATCTCGCTTTGATGTTCTGCAGTTTCTTCTTGAAATCTCTTCCAGCAACTGCAGTGCGATAGCAGTCATACAGCATATCGGTTACTTTCGTATCAGCAGAATTTCGTTTTCCAGGAGCGGAAGGTACCACGTATCTTCTTCCCTCATCTGCGCGGATGATGTCTCCGACCTTCTTAAACTGCTCTGCGCTCGCGAGGGAGCTGCCGCCGAATTTTACTACTTTCTTCATAATAATCTCTCCTTGCGTTCTTTTCGGATATCTTTCGAAATCTCGTTTTTCAGCCCGTCACTTTAACGTTAGAAAGCTGTTACGTACTAGATTAGAACAAAATCCCGTATGCGTCAAGAACTTTTTGGGCTGATTCATTCATTCCACAGATAAATTTCCGGTTTTTTCTCCATTTTATAGGAGAATGTCTCTCCAAGCCCGTAAACCGCCTGGCTTAATACGTACTCGCCGTTGTTTGCATAAATTTCGATCATATTCGGATCCACGAAAATCTCAAGAAGATCGCCCTCTTTTAACTGCGGCGTCTCGGCATGAAGCCATCCTTTTGCACCGGATGGATAGACATCCGTGCGGTCTGCGCAGACTTTTCCGCTCTGCCGCCAGATCTTATAGCCGCCGATTTCCAGGCTCTCACCCTCTTTTAATTCGGCGCGGATCATGGCACACTCTCCGCATGCCGAAACGAGGGAATCCGTCTTTTTGCAGAATCCGTCGCGGATCGCAGGCAGAACACGGAAGTAAATATGATCGTTCTGTACATCCACCACACGCGGCAGGCAGAACATGCCTTGCCATATACCATCTACCGGTTCCGGCATCCGAAGCCATGCGATGGAAATCCGGTTTCCGTCCGCATCCGTCATGGTCTGCGGTGCATAGAGGTCACCGCCGCAGTCCAGAAGCTGCCAGTTCTCCGGAAATTTCATTGTGCAGGTTTTTTCATCAAACTCAGGCAGCATACAGATCGCCCGATCCGCATAGCCGTCGGGGTCCTCGATCAGTTCCATCGGGGAGAATACAAAGACGCTGCGTCCGTTTACGTTAAAGAGATCCGGGCACTCCCACATCCAGCCGAGCTTCTGTTTCGTCGTCGCCTGTCCGGCCAGATGCCAGTGGGAAAGATCCTCACTCTTATAGAATAATGCCTCGCCCTTGTGATCCTTCGTCGTGCTTCCAAGCACCATATACCATGCGTCGCTTCCCTTCCAGACTTTCGGGTCACGCGTGTGCGTATTGTCGCCGATTTCCGGATCGGTGAGTGCCGGGATAACAACCTCCTTATCCCCGAAGACATCAAAATGCATACCGTCCTTCGAAGTAAGGTGAAGCTGCGCCGAGGTAAAATCCTGATCAAGGCACTGATGAATATCCTTCGGATTTACCTGATTATAGTGAACACCCGTGTAAAAGAGATGCATCACGCCGTTCTCTTCTACTGCGCTTCCGGAAAAGCAGCCGTTCTGGTCCTCGGAAAGACTCGGGAACAGGGCAACGCCGACATGCTCCCAGTGAATCAGATCCGGACTCACCGCATGGCCCCAGTGCATGGTGCCCCAGCGCGGCGCGTACGGAAAATGCTGATAAAAAAGATGATACTGTCCCTTATAATAAATCATGCCGTTCGGGTCATTCACCCAGTTGCCCGGCGCTTTTACGTGTAATCTGTTTTTCATGTGTTTGATTTCCTTTCTGTCTCTTTCTTGTTGTCTCTGATAAGAAAAGCCGGAAAAAGAAAGCATTTTTAATTCCGCCCTCCTTTGCCCGGCTTGTTCTTGATTTCTATGATTTACTTATTTAACTGCTCCGGCTACGACACCGTTGATGATCTGTTTCTGCAGTGCCACGTACAGAATCAGGATCGGGATGACGCAGAGCAGAAGACCTGCCATGATGGTTCCGTAATCTGCGGAGTAAGTTCCGTAGAAGCTGTAGGTGGAAAGCGGCAGAGTCAGCAGCTTTTTGTCGGTCAGCACCAGGGACGGCAGCAGGAAGTCATTCCAGAATGCCATCGCATTCATGATTACCATGGTGGAAATGATCGGCTTTAACAGCGGGAACACGATGCGGAAGAAGGTCTGGGTGTGGGTACAGCCGTCGATGTAAGCGGCCTCCTCCAGCGCCAGCGGGATACTTCCGCGGATGAATCCGTGGAACATGAACACGGACATCGCCATGGAAAATCCGGTGTGCATGAAGATCAGGGTCAGTCTGTGGTTCAGAATGTTTAAGGTTCCGCCGTATACACTGACAAGCGGGATCATGATTGCCTGGAACGGAATGATCATGGATGCAACCATCAGTGCAAAGATGATATTGGAAAATACGTTGACATTACGCACGATGTAGTAAGCCAGCATGGCTGCGAGTACCGTAACCAGTACGGTTGCTGTTACGGTTACAACCAGAGAGTTCTTGAAGGCATTCAGGAAGTTCATCTGATTGAATGCTTTTACAAAGTTGTCAAACGAAAGACCTTTGATCGTAAACAGCCAGGAGAACGGGCTCTTGATGATATCACGTTTCTGTTTTAAGGAGTTGATGATAACCATGACAAACGGGAACATGAACGCACAGAAAACGATGATCATAAGGAGCATAGCCAGCGCGTCAGTTACTTTTTTCTTTGTTCCGCCAATTTTCTTCTGATTCATTATGCTTCAACCTCCCTCTTCTTGGTGGTGTATACCTGAATACCACTGATGCAGGCTACAATGATAAACAGGATAAAGGCTTCTGCCTGGCCGACACCGAACTGTCTCGATGTGAATGCTTTCTCATATACGTGCATGGCTGCCATCTCGGTGGTTCCGTACGGAGCACCGCCGGTTAAGGACAGGTTGACATCGTATACCATGAACGCACGGGACAGGGTCAGGAAGAGGCAGATAGTAACGGAGGACATCATCAGCGGAAGGATAATGTTTTTCATTTTTACCCAGCCGGATGCACCGTCGATGCTTGCCGCCTCGAGCACGTCCTCGGAAAGTCCCATAAAGCCGGCGACGTAGATCAGGATCATATAGCCTGCCAGCTGCCATACTGAAACGAGCACCAGCGCTGCAAATGCTTTGTTCGGGGTAGAAAGCCAGGAAATTTCAAACAGGCTCCATCCTGTGGTCTCACCGATGCTGACGAAAACACGGGAGAATACGAACTGCCAGATGTATCCAAGTACGATACCGCCGATCAGGTTCGGGGTGAAAAATCCGGCGCGGAAGAAGTTCTGACCTTTGATGCCGCGGGTCAGGATATAAGCCAGTAAAAAGGCGATCACATTGACGAGAACAACAACCGCAATGACATATTTAAAGGTTAACAGCAGGGATTTCCAGAACTGCGCGTCGCGCATAACGGCTGCGAAGTTGGAAAGTCCTACAAAGTTTTTCACGCTGGAAACACCGTTCCAGTCGGTTAAGGTCAGGTAAATACCGTAGATAAACGGTACCATGACGACTGCCAGGAAGCAGAACAGGCCCGGCAGCGCAAATACACAGAAATCTTTTCCCTTGTTGCTTGATTTCATTTTCGTTCCTCCTTCATATCCTCCGGCTTACTGCTCATCCCAGTATGCCTGGATGGAATCTATCAGTTCCTCGCGGTCACTTCTTCCGGCCAGATATTTCTGCATTGCCGCACCAAGGACAGACCAGTGATCGTTCGGCACGATCGCAGATGCGTTGAATGCTCCGCCGTTCTGTACTTTTTCGTAAATGTCGCGGCTTAACGGATCGCTTGGCTCGTTCGGGTTGTTTTTAAACGGAGGGATCAGGCTGCAGGTCTTTACAACCATCTGCTGTCCGATCTCACTGTAAACCAGCCAGTTCAGGAACTCTTTTGCTGCTGCTTTCTGCTCGTCGGTAGCCACGATATCATCCAGCATGATCTGTTTGGACGGGGATGCCTGGATTTTGCTGTTGACGAAGTCGTCCGGATCATTGTTCAGGAAGTATGGAAGGAAACCGTACTCGTCGGTCGTCTCGGCTCCTGCCTCCTCAAGGTTCGGCCATGCCCAGTTTCCGTTGAACCAGAAAGCGGTTTTTCCGTCTGCCAGGTCAATTGCCATCTCATCGTAATCTGCGCCGAGTGGATCGCCCTTTGCTACGTTGTACTCTTTTAACAGGTCAAAGGTATTCAGGAACTCGTTCATGCGGGTGTAGTCCGGCAGATATAAGGTTCCGTCCTTCAGCTCGTTGATGACTTCTGCTGCACCGTCGGAGGTTCCGTTGTATGTCTCGTAGATGTACTGCAGCTGGTGTGCTCCAAGGGACCAGTCTTCTTTTGCCATGGAGATCGGATTCTTCATTCCGTTGTCCCGCAGGCTCTGGAGAAGTGCTGCGAAATCGTCCTGGGTTTTGATATCGGATGGATCGAACTCGGTACCTAAGGTATCTTCAATCACGCTCTTGTTGTAGATAATACCGCGGCCCTCGATACAGAGCGGGAAGCTGTAAACCTTTCCGTTGATTTTGGTCAGGTACTCTTCTGCCTCGCCGGTCCATGCTTCATTGCTTAAGTCGGCTGCTTTTTCTTCTGCCAGTGCAATGACATCGGTCGTATCCAGAATGGAAAGTGTCGGCGGGTTTCCGGAGTTGTAGAGGCTGACTACTTTGGTATAAGGAGAATCGCCGTCCGTTACCGGCATGATCTCAATATGTACGCCTGCTTTCTCCTCGAACACTTTTGCAATCTCTTCCAGTGCTGTCTGGATTTCTGCTTTTGTGTTCATGATGACGATACTCGTTCCGGAAAGCGACGTATCGTACTGGAAGGTATCAGTGGTCATGTCGATCGGCACTTCTTCTTTTACTGCGTTCGGGTCATCCGGATCGCTTGCGAAGCCGAAGGTGCATCCGGTCAGTGCAGAAGTAAGAAGCACGCCGGACATTCCAAGAGCTGCCGCCCTGGCACTAAATTTCTTTCTCATCACAATTCCTCCTGTTATCTCTGGACAGCTGGTCCTGTCCTTCGTTTTGTGTAACCGGTCAAGTAACCGGTTACTTTCGTTGTCTTTATCATAGCATTGACAGTGGGTTTCGTCAATATTTTCTTTACTTTTCGTGATTTTCCATAATTTTGTTTTTGGCTTTTGTGGAACTTTTACAAAACCGGTTACTTAACCGATTCCCGCTTGTTCCGGCGGGCGAGAAATGTTATACTATATTCATATATTATTTGTTTTTTTCTGAAAGCTTACATGATTCACGCAACACTTTTGAAGGGAAGGACACTTGAACTTATGGCACGAAAAAAAAATGTAACCTTTAATGATATTGCACAGTATACGCATTTTTCCAAAACAACCATTTCCCGGTATTTCAACAACCCGGATTCCCTGACACCGGAAAATCAGCAGATCATTTCCGATGCACTGGATAAACTGAACTATAAAGAAAACAAAGTGGCAAAAATTCTCGCGAACGGACAGACCGAATTTGTCGGCGTCCTGATCCCGAGTCTCTCCATGAACTACTATTCCGAGATGCTGAATCAGATTCTTGCTTCTTATGAGAAATATGGCTATAAATTCCTCGTCTTCGCCGGAAACGGCCACGACGAGACGGAGCACCGCTACATTCAGGAGCTGATGTCGTACAAAATCGAGGGCCTCATCGTCCTCTCCCATACACTCTCCTCCCGCGAACTCTCCGATCTGCAGATCCCGGTCGTTGCAATTGAGCGCGAAGACCAGTTCGTCAGCAGTGTCAATACAGACAACTACCTCGGCGCGTACGAAGCGACTTCGCTTCTGATTCATAACCACTGTGATGTCCTGATTCATCTGAACTCACCGACCAAAGAAAATGTTCCTGCCTACCGCCGTCTCGCCGGTTTCCAGGATGCCTGTGTAAAGGCCGGTGTACCGCACAAGGTTATCATTCGGGATTTTGGACTCTCCTATCAGGAAGCCGCAGCACCGCTGCAGGAAATCTTTGACAACATCGAACAAAAATATGCCGGTCAGAAAAAGGGCATCTTCCTCTCCAACGATGATCATGCCAATATTCTTTTAAATCTTCTGATCCGCAAATACCATACCCTGCCGGACGATTACGAACTCATCGGCTTCGACGGTGCGCCGATTTCCGAGCAGGCTATCTATCCGATCAGCACTGTCGGCCAGCAGATTGACCAGATTGCAGACGAGGCTGTTTCCCTTCTGGTCTCCCAGATGCAGGAACGGAAAAAACGCCACCCGGTGCCGCTTGCCGAGCCGGTTCACAAGACCGTTCCGCCGCTTCTGATCCGGCGTCAGACGACCACTTGATTTTAAAAGCAGATTTCTATCATAAAAATGTTTTTATCAAAAAAGTGTCATCCACCTGCGGGCTGTGTGCCCTGCAGTTTGTGGATGACACTTTTCTTATCTTCTTACTCTTTTTTAGTTCTGTCCGTAATAAGCATTTGCACCATGTTTACGGTAATAGTGTTTATCCTGCAGCTCCTGCGGTGCCGGCTGGATTCTCGGGTTGATGGTCTCGGCACGGTATGCCATTTTGGCAACCTCTTCGAGGACAACAGCATTGTGAACAGCCTCATGCGCATCTTTGCCCCAGGTGAACGGTCCGTGGTTCTTGCAAAGAACGGCCGGAACGGCTTTTACATCTTTTCCCATCCGTTTGAACTCATTGACGATCAGATGGCCGGTGTTTTCCTCGTATGCCTCGTCAATCTCTTCTTTTGTCAGGCAGCGCAGGCACGGTACTTCACCGTAGATGTAGTCTGCATGGGTTGTTCCGTAGCACGGAATGCTTCTTCCCGCCTGTGCCCAGCTTGTCGCATAGGAGGAATGGGTGTGAACAATGCCGCCGATCTCTGGAAATGCTTTGTACAGCTCCAGATGGGTCGGGGTGTCAGAAGACGGACGGTAGCGTCCTTCTACTTTGTTTCCGTTCAGATCCATGACAACCATATCGTCCGGTGTCAGCAGGTCGTAATCCACGCCGCTTGGTTTGATGACGAACAGACCGCTTTCCCGGTCAATCTCGCTGACATTTCCCCAGGTAAAGGTAACCAGTCCGTATTTTGGAAGAAGCATGTTGGCTTCGTATACTCTTTTTTTCAGTTCTTCTAACATTGTGTTGTCCTTTCTGTCTTTCCCAAACGATGGTTCATTTTAAGCTCTCTACTGCTGCACGCTCAATCGGCAGGCCTTTTTTGTAGCGCTCGGTGAATACTTCAAATCCAGCGACGTCTGCCGGGTCCGGATCCATCTTGGTTCCAGCATTTCCTGCGAAGACTTTTGCATCGAGGTAATCCTCGAGTGTTTCATTCTCTTCTTTATTGATCATATAAGAAGCCAGCAGTGCGATGCCCCAGGCTCCGCCCTCTCCTGCTGTCTCCATGACGGAAACCGGTGCGTCGATTGAACCTGCGAGGATCTTCTGGCCGACACCTTTTGTCTTGAAGAGACCGCCGTGGCCGAGAATCTGGTCGACCTGAACATGCTCCTCTTTCATCAGGATATCAAGGCCGACTTTCAGGGCGCCAAGGGAAGTAAACAGGTTGACTCTCATAAAGTTTGCCAGATTGAATTTCGCATCCGGAGTACGCGCGAAGACAGGACGGCCCTCGTTGAATCCGGTTACGTGCTCGCCGGAGAAGTAGTTGTAGGCAAGGAGTCCGCCGCAGTCTGCGTCGCCCTCCAGGGCTTTGTTGTACAGCTTGCCGAACAGATCATTCGTGCTGATTTCCATGCCGAAGGTCTGCGCAAATTCACGGAAGAGATTGACCCATGCATTCAGATCAGAAGTACAGTTCTGGCAGTGCACCATGGCAACCGGATGACCGGACGGGGTTGTTACCATATCGATCTCCGGGTATACTTTGGAAAGGTTCTTCTCCAGAACGATCATAGCAAAAACGGAAGTTCCGGCAGACACGTTTCCGGTTCTGACGCGGACGCTGTTTGTTGCTGCCATACCTGTTCCGGCATCTCCCTCCGGCGGGCAGAGCGGAATGCCTGCTTCCAGATTTCCGGACATGTCGAGAAGTGCGGCACCTTCTTTTGTCAGAACACCGGCATTGTCACCTGCGTTCAGAACGTGCGGCAGAACATCGAGTGCTTTCCATGAATATGCTTTGTCTGCGACTGCCTCGTCAAATTTGGCGATCATGTCGGCAAAGTAAGTGTTGGTTTCAGAATCGATTGGAAAGATTCCAGATGCCTCGCCGACACCAACGACACGCTCGCCGGTCATTTTCCACTGAATGTATCCGGCAAGGGTTGTCACGTAGTCGATATCTGCCACATGCGGCTCACCGTTTAAGATTGCCTGATACAGATGGGCGATAGTCCATCTCTGCGGGATGTGGAATCCGAAAAGATCGGTCAGCTTCTCGCTTGCTTCTTCTGTGATATTGTTTCTCCAGGTGCGGAACGGCACGAGGAGGTTTCCTGCTTTGTCAAATGCCATATAGCCGTGCATCATGGCACTGAAGCCGATGGCTCCGACGCGGGTCAGGGTAATGTCGTATTTTTCTTTGACATCAGCTGCCATTTTGGTATAGGCATCCTGCAGGCCCGTCCAGATGTCCTCGAGGGTGTAGGTCCACACGCCGTTGTCATAGCGGTTTTCCCACTCGTGATCTCCGGATGCGATCGGGGCGTTGTCTGCGCCGATCAGGACGGCTTTGATTCTGGTTGAGCCGAACTCAATGCCAAGTGCTGTTTTCTGTTCGAGGATTGCTGTTTTTGCATCCATTCCCATTGCTTTTTCCTCCCTTGGGTTCTTTTCTATTTTTTCGTCTCTGTTGACAGATTTTTTCCTGCAGTGGATTCTCTTACGATGAGTTCCGGGGAAATCAGGCGTTTGACGCTGCTTTCTTCTTCTGGGACTTTTCTGATTTTTTCGAGAATGAGCTCTGCTGCCATCTCACCGAGTTTTTCCTGCGGATGGGCAATGGTCGTGATCCCGATCGGACTGCTCTGGCCGATCAGCGAGTTGTCGTATCCGGTGACGGCGATGTCTTCCGGCACGGAGATTCCCTTTTCTTCCAGCATGGAGATGACGGCGAGCGCGATCTGGTCGTTGTAGCAGACGGCGGCATCGACGGACTTTTTGCTGTCGAGCAGCATGGAAAGCATCAGGGACGGTTTGGTTTTCCGGTCCTCGGTGTGAAACCAGATGACGTTTTCGGGATCGTACGGGATTCCGCTTTCCTGCAGCGCCTGCACGTAGCCTTTATGGCGCTGGGCGCCCTGGCTGTCGTCGGCCTTGAAGATGCCGATGATGTTTCGTCGGCCGGTCTCTAAAAGGTGCCGGGTCAGCAGATAGCCGCCTTTGCAGTCATCCATCAGAATGCAGGGCTTGTCTGCCATCTGGGGGTAGCAGCCCTGGATGAAGACATACGGGATCTGGTACTTGTCCAGCATTTCGTACAAGTTGATGTGGCGGCAGAGGATCTGGCTTTTGCTCGGCTCAATGATGAGGCCGTCGATGGGCTTGTCGAGGAGTTCTTTTAAGACTTTTTCTTCTTTGGAGCGGCTGTTGCAGGTGTTCTTTAAGATAATGCTGTAGCCGTTTTCGCTCAGCACTCGATCCATTCCCTGGATGAGGCGGGGGAAGATGTAGTCGGACAGGTAGGTGGTGGTGACGGCGATGTTTTTTGAATTATGACGCTGGATTACGCGCTCGGAGCAGAAGGTTCCTTTGCCGTGCCGAGCGGTGATGTAGCCTTCATTTTCGAGAAGAGCGAGGGCCTTTCGGACAGTGTGGCGTGAGAGGGCGTATTCCCGGGTCAGTTCGTTTTCGGAGGGAAGCTTCTGGCCGGGTTTTATGGTTCCGGAGAGAATCTGCTCTTTTAGGGCTTCCATCAGGGTGTAGTATTTGGCTTTGCCGGTGGTTGGTTCCATGTGATTGGTGATTCCCCTTTCTGGAATTTATAATACAACTTGTACGGTTGTTGTGACAAGTTGTATTTTTGTTGTGGGGAAGGGACGCTCAGGAGTATCGGGTGTCCGGGGTGTGGCTGTTTCGGAGGCTAGGAACTCTAAGGGTGTGAAAATTTGCTAAAAGCATTCCCCCAAATCAAAAACTCGCATACGCTCAGACAGTTTGATTTGGGGGAATAACGCAAATTTCCACGCCCTAAGGGTTCCTACGCCTCCTGCAAATGCCACGCCCCGGACACCCGATGCTCCTGAGCTGACTTTGGCCCCGTAAATGGAGGGAAGCGGTCCTGCGGTGGCTTCCCTTGGTTCACCAATAGAGTAAATGGGCGGGCGGGTGGGTCCAATACCTTAATGAGTGGACGGGAACACTTTTTTACGGATGGCTTCTTCATAGGCGGTGCATTCTGCAGACCGGTGCATCCGCGGGACGGGATCTCCTTTGAGGAAGTGGTGGCGGATATAGTAGAGGGTATCGTCTTCGCCGCGTTCCGAGAGCATGCGCAGCAGAAATTCGAGCTGCGAGAGTGTCTCGGGATGGACGAACCAGAGGTGGCCGATTCCTTTTTTGAGATACTGGTACGGCGCCTGATCGGTATAAGCGTCTCCGAGGTAGACGCGGGACGCGCTGATGCGGTCCATAATCATCTCGGCGACGTAGCGGCGCGGCATTGGGACGCCTTTGATGATGGTGTCACAATTGATACCGTAATCAATCCAGTATTCAAAATGATGTTTGTTGCGCCCTTTATGGTGCATCCAGGATTTTGACATGCCGGTGTCTTCGCGCTCGGCGTTATTGGGACTCCGGTCGCCCTGATAGTATTTCATGCCGACCAGAAATTCCGTCGGCGAATATTTCGAGAGGTCGTGCGTCAGTCCCTGCCAGTACAGTCCTATTTTGAAGCAGTACCGCATGACCCATATTTTGTGTGTGGTAATGGTTTTAAAGTGCTGCCATGCTTTCATCATTCTGTCTCTTCTCCTGCTTTCCTGTTAAAATTATGATACTGCGCGGCGGCACGATGACCGTTTTTGCGCTGACTTTTTTCTGATTTTCTTCTGTCAGGAATACTTCCGGTGTGTTGGTGTCGGCCGTCAGATACCAGACCTTCTGTTCCGGGAGGGACGGCAGTGCCAGCTCATGCGGATTCCAGTGCATGTTGTAGGCAATATAGAGGTCGTCGTCCTTGTTTCCGTCTTTGTCCTGGAAATAACTTCCGCAGTACATCACACCGATAAAACGGCACGTATTTTCCATCTGGGAGAACCAGGCTCTCTGGCTGTGGAAGGACATATCCGGGCAGCCGTAGGATTTGTAGTCGATGAGGCGCGGCTCGCGTTCGCCGTGCAGCGCCGGATGCGCTTTCCGGAAGGCGATTGCTGCTTTTACAAAGGCGGCAAACTCCGGATTCCGGGCGGCTGCTTTCCAGTCGATCCAGCCGGTTTTGTTGTCCTGGCACCAGGCGTTGTTGTTGCCCTTCTGGCTGTTGCCGAATTCATCGCCGCCGTAAATCAGCGGTGTTCCCTGGCTTGTCATCAGCATGAGAACGGCATTTTTCAGCTGGCGGAGACGCAGCGCGCGCACAGCCAGTTTCCGGGTCACGCCTTCTGCGCCGCAGTTCCAGGTCAGGTTTTCGTTGGAACCATCCATATTGTCTTCGCCGTTGTCCAGATTGTGTTTCTGTTCGTAGGAAACGCTGTCATACAGGGTAAAACCGTCGTGATCCGCAAGATAATTGATCACACCGTGTGTCTCCGGGCTTCTTCTCAGATAATAGGTGAAGTCGGAAAGGCTGCCCTCATCGCCTTTTAAGAAGCGGCGGATATGGTACTGGTAGCCCTGATTGTGTTCCCCTAAATTCCGGAACCACGGGCGTTTTCCCTGATAGATCCGTGCGCCGTCAAAACCGAGGAAAATCAGTTTCGTCTTCCGAAGGAGTGCATCTTTGGACGCTTCTTCTGCCAGCGATGCATCGCCGACCAGATGGAAACCGTCGATCTGATAGCGGAGCTGCCAGTGGTGCAGAACCTGCAGGACAAAACCAGAAGGCGTTCCCGGGGCAAAACAGAATTCCATCAGGCATTCGATACCATTCTCATGCAGGGCATCGACCATCTCTGCGAACTCTGCGACGGCATCTGAGGATGCAGCATACGAAGCTTTCGGAGCAAAATACAGGGCCTTTGTGCCGTATCCCCAATAATTCACGCGCTTCTCTTCCGCCGGCGCCGGATATACATAGGCCGGCTCCGTAAGGGAGGTCCACTCAAAAAACTCGTAGGACGGCATCAGCTCTACTGCATTGATACCGAGTTCTTTTAAGTATGGAATTTTTTCGATCACGCCGCGGAACGTTCCCTTGTTCTTTACACGGGAGCTTCCGTCTTTGGTGAAGCCGCGCACATGGAGCTTATACAGAATCGTCTCCTCATACGGCCGGTGCAGTGAGGTGGTGCGCATTACCGGGTACTCCGGGAGAATGCAGCAGCAGGCGCCCTCTTCTTTTTCCATCGGTGCACCGAAGGTTTCTCTTCCTTCTACTGCTCCCGCATACGGATCCAAGCAGAAAACTTCATCCATCCGGTAGGCATACGAAAACTTTCCTACCGTCAGGCCTGTGATTTCCACGGAACTGATCACGCCAGTGCGCTCCTCTTCCGGAAGCGGCACGGTAAGAAACGGTTTCTGGTGACCTTTCCGGTACAGCAGAAGCTCTGCTTTTTTTCCATCTGATACTTCTACGGCAAAATTGTATCCGTCTTTCGTCGCCGATGCGCCCATTTTCTCCGGATTTCCCGGTAAAATTCGATATTTTCCTCTGTTTTTTGTCTGTATCATAATTCCCGCCCTTATTTTTTATAATTTGTTGCAATTGTCATACTATTAATGTAAATCATTTGAATAAAATTGTCAATTGACCAATGTTACCAATTGTTATACCTCTAAATCCAGTTCCACCGGGCAATGGTCGGAACCGAGAATTTCGGTATGGATTTTGGCATCTGCAACTGCATCTTTTAAGGACTCTGATACCATAAAGTAATCAAGCCGCCATCCTGCATTCCGCTGGCGTGCCTGGAAGCGGTATGACCACCAGGAATACGTCACGGTGTCCGGATACAGCATACGGAAGGAATCAACAAAGCCTTTTTCTTTGATCACAGCAAATTTTTCGCGCTCCTCTTTCGTAAAGCCGGCGTTTTTCTCATTTGCCTTTGCATTTTTGATATCCATCTCGGTCGCTGCGACGTTCAGATCTCCGCAGAAAATCACCGGTTTTTCCTGCTCCAGTCCTTTTAAGTAAGAAAGAAACGCATCCTCCCACTCCATCCGGTAGGCAAGGCGTTTTAATTCATCCTGCGAATTCGGTGTGTAGACGGTTACAACAAAGTATTCCGGAAACTCTGCCGTGATCACACGGCCTTCCATATCATGTTCTTCGATTCCGATACCATAGCGAACAGAAATCGGCTCCTCTTTGGTAAACAGGGCCGTGCCGGAATATCCTTTCTTTTCCGCATAATTCCAATACTGATGATAGCCGGGCAGCTCAAGGTCGATCTGTCCTTCCTGCAGCTTTGTCTCCTGCAGGCAGAAAATATCGGCATCTGCCGCCTCAAAGTATTCCTGAAAACCTTTTTTCATGCAGGCTCTCAGTCCATTTACGTTCCAGGATATCATTTTTTTCATACGCAATTCATCTCCTTTTCCTGACAGTCTGTTCTCTGCGGTTTCTGTTGCAAAACGCTTGGAACCGACTTCCGTTTTCTTTTATTCCTCTTTCAGAACATACAGCACTTCCAGCGACGCATCCGACGGTCCGTGAAATTCGCAGCCGTCTGCTTTATACTGGCGCATCAGTTCCAACATTTCTCTGCTGTACCGCTCGCCCGGGCAGATGAGCGGGATTCCCGGCGGATATGGGGCTGCCATCTCGGCTGCAATTCGTCCTTCCGCTTCTGCAAACGGAACGGCTTCCTTCTCCGCAAAATATGCCTCGCGCGGTGTCTTTACCATCTCCGGCAGGCTGCGGAACAGCCACTGCTTTTCTGTAAACTTCGTCCGCCCCGTCGTTTTCCCGCTCTCTGCTGCCGAAATTCCTGCCAGCGCATCGATCAGCCGTGTGATATCTTCCTCGCTGTTTGCCCAGGTAATAACGCAGACCACGTTCTCCTCGTCGGCAAGCTCTGTACTGACGCGGTATTCCTCGTACAGACGCACCTGCAGATCGTAGCCGGAAATACCAAGTTCTCTTGCCGAGAATACAAGACGCGTCGGGTCGATCTTCCATACGCCGCACGTTCCTTCCATCTCAGTCCCAAGAGCTTCGATTCCTTTGATCTTTGCAAGCTCCTGCCGCGCCCTCTGGCCGAGTTCCAGCGCGCGTTCCATTCGCTCTTTTCCGTGCAGCGCCATCCCGCGCCGCGCCGCATCGAGGGATGCCATCAGAAGGTAGGACGGCGATGTACTCTGTACCATCTGCAGATTGGCGGCCACTCTTGCCTCATCGAGACGGCCAGAACCGAGTGATAAGAAGGAGCTCTGTGTAAAGGAACCCGCCGTTTTGTGGATACTCTGCGCGCAGGCATCCGCACCACTTTCCAGTGCGCCGAGAGGAAGCTGTTCGGAAAAATAGAGGTGCGATCCATGTGCTTCATCGACAAGAAGCGCTGCGTTGTGGCAGTGACAGATTTCTGCGATCGCCTGCAGATCACTGCAAAGACCGTAGTACGTCGGGCTGACCAGAAGTACGGCTTTCGCATCCGGCGTTTCCGCGAAGGCTTTTTCGATCGTCTCCGGCGTTACGCCGCCCCACATCTGCCATTTCGTGCTGTACTCCGGCATCACATAAACCGGTGTGGCTCCGCTTAAAATCAGGCCCATCAGCACCGATTTGTGCACGTTTCGCGGAACAATGATTTTTTCGCCCTCTTTCACAGACGAAAGCACCATCGCCTCGTTGCCGCATGTTGTGCCGTTGACAAGAAAAAAAGTTTTTTTTGCCTTCCACGTTTCCGCCGCCAGTTTCTGCGCCTCTGCAATCACGCCCTCCGCGTGATGCAGATCGTCAAGCCCTTCTGCCTCCGAGAGGTCATACGCCGCAAGCGACGCTCCGTTTAACGTCTCATCCAGCCCGCGCTCAAACCGGTGTCCCGGAATACGGAAATAGGCCGGTGCTTCCTCCCGGAACTGTTGTAACGCCTCCACAAGAGGCATTCGATTCTGATCCATTCTGCTTTGTTTCCTTTCAAACGATTTCTGAATCTTTTTCTGAAGCGAAAGAATCCTCCCCGCACCGCTGTGCGGGAAGGACCCCCTTATCTGCATTTTTCTGTTTTATATGGTTTATTCTACCGGAGTAGTCCAGCCATATTTATCTTCCAGTTTACCCCACTGGATACCGGTCAGGGTATCGTACAGTTTCTGGGTCAGCTCACCGATCTTGAAGTCATTTACAACAACAGAATCGTCCTTGTATACAAATTCACCAACCGGAGATACAACTGCTGCTGTACCAGTACCAAATGCTTCTTCCAGTGTGCCGTCATGACCTGCTTTCATCAGATCGTCAACCGACAGATGTGTTTCGTTTACTTTATATCCCCAGTCTCTTAAGATATGGATCAGGGAATCACGGGTTACGCCCGGAAGAACAGTTCCTTCCAGCGGTGCGGTGTAGATTTCGCCGGCAATCTTGAACATGATGTTCATGGTTCCAACTTCCTCTACATATTTACGATGTACGCCGTCCAGCCACAGAACCTGGGTGCATCCCATCTTCTCTGCTTTTACCTGGCCTGCGATGGAACTTGCATAGTTACCGCCGCATTTTGTAAATCCTGTGCCACCTTTGACTGCACGAACATATTCATCCTCAACCAGGATCTTAACCGGGTTGATGCCCTCTGCATAGTATGCTCCAACCGGAGTGGTGATGATAACGAATTTGTAGGATTTTGCCATATGTACGCCAAGGCTTGCCTCAGTAGCGAACATGAACGGACGGATGTAAAGAGATGTACCTGGCTCAGACGGTACCCAGTCTTCCTGTGCTTTAACCAGTGCTTTGACAGCCTCTACAAACATCTCCTCCGGTACGCCCGGCATGCAGAGTCTCTCGTTGGATTTAATCATACGGCGTGCGTTCATTTCCGGACGGAACAGCTGGATCTTTCCTTCTGCTGTTCTGTAGGCTTTCAGTCCCTCGAACGTTTCCTGTGCATAGTGAAGTACCATGGTTGCAGGATCCATCGGGATTCCGCCGTACGGTACGATTGCTGCATCATGCCATCCCTGCTCTTTGTCCCAGTCCATGACAAACATATAGTCTGTAAAGTGTTTTCCGAATCCAAGATTTTTCTGATCCGGTTTTTCCTGTAAATGTTCTCTTTTTTCAAATCTGATATCCATTTTTTGCCTCCCCGGCAGTTGAGGATAAGTTTGTTCAGCTGCCTGTATATTTAGATTCAATAGTGATAGTATAAAACTGTACCCGAAAACAGTCAATAGAAAATACGACTAATTTTTCATTTTTTCGTTCTTATTTGTTGTATCTTTTCCGTATTTTCCTGTATCAGCCGCATTTTTTCTGCTTTCCCGGCACAGCCATTGTGTTTTTTTTTATTATCTGTTAGAATGGCAGTCAAGAACCTGATAAGACTTGAACACGAAAAAGGAAGGTAATACAAATGAGTGAAGAATTATTCAACAGCGCATCCTGCAGCGGAGACTGCGCAGACTGCGGCAGCGACTGCCAGGATCTGGATCAGCCGACCGTTACCCTGACACTGGACGACGATACCGAAGTAAAATGTGCCGTACTGACCATTTTCCCGGCCCCGAACCAGAAAGAGTACATCGCTCTTCTGCCGCTCGATGAAAACGGCGAGAACGGGGACGGCGAAGTTTATCTGTACCGCTATTATGAAGAGAACGGCCAGCCAAACCTCGACAATATCGACTCGGATGAAGAGTACGAAATCGCAGCAGACGCATTCGACGAACTGATGGATACGGAGGAATTCAACGAGCTGGAAGAAAATTCCACCGAAGAGTAAGCGCACAGAATCTGAAACCGTTTCAAAACCCGGCAGGAGACCTTGTTTTCCTGCCGGGTTTTTCTTTTTCCCTCTCACGATCCAGTTATTTCTTATTTGTACAGCTTTTCTGCATCTCTCTTTAAGATCTGTTTCTATTCTTTTACAGAAGTATAATATATGTGAGTAGTATTTTTCATACTGCTACATTACATAGGAATACGAGGTATCTTTTTATGAGAGATAAAGATGTGATACAGCATATCCAGGATTTATGCCGCGAGCGCTCCTGGACTTATTACCGCCTTGCAAAAGAGGCAGACATTCCCTATTCTACCTTAAACAATATGGTAAACCGCACCAATATCCCAACCATCCCTACCCTGCAGAAGCTCTGCGACGCCTTTGGCATTACACTTGCCGATTTCTTTCTCGATGAGCCGGACGCTCTGCAGCTCACCGAAGGACAGCAGGAAATCATTACGCTTTACAATAATCTTTCGCTGGAGAAAAAGAAAATCTTAAAGGCTTATATGAAAGGTCTTCTGATGGAAGTCTGACTTTTCCGGCATCATAAGTATCACAGATAAAGAAAGTTCCGTTTTTTGTTTTTCCAAAACAGAGGCGGAACTTTTTTTCTGTCGATAAACTTTTCTTAAATTTTTCTAAAGCCCGGGACTTTTCCCGTATTTCGTTGTAGAATAAAGGACAACTGTTCACATATTAATCACAGAAGGAGTTACCCTTTCATGCTACAGATTCAGCATATCAAAAAAGAATACCGGACCGGGACGCTGGTACAGAAAGCGCTCGACGATGTGTCCTTAAATTTGCGCGACAACGAGTTTGTCGCTATTTTAGGGCCGAGCGGTTCCGGAAAGACGACGCTTCTGAATATCATCGGCGGCCTCGACCGCTACGACAGCGGCGATCTGATCATCAACGGCATTTCCACGAAAAAGTATAAGGACCGCGACTGGGATTCCTATCGGAACCACACGATCGGCTTTGTCTTCCAGAGCTACAACCTGATCCCGCACCAGACCGTCCTTGCAAACGTAGAGCTGGCGCTTACCATTTCCGGTGTTTCCAAAGAGGTGCGGCGCAAAAAAGCAATCGCGGCACTTGAAAAGGTCGGTCTTGGAAAACAGCTCCACAAGCGGCCGAGCCAGATGTCCGGCGGTCAGATGCAGCGTGTCGCCATCGCCCGCGCTCTTGTCAATGACCCGGAAATTCTGCTTGCCGATGAGCCGACCGGCGCGCTCGATTCCGACACCAGTATTCAGGTCATGGACCTGCTGCAGGAAGTTGCCAAAGAACGCCTTGTCGTCATGGTCACACACAATCCAGAGCTCGCCGAGCTTTACGCCAACCGGATCGTCACCCTGCGCGACGGTGTGATCTGCTCCGACACGAACCCGTTTGAGCCGGATTCCGAAACCCTGCTTCCTCCCAAGCACAAAAACATGGGCAAATCGTCGATGTCCTTTCTGACGGCGCTCTCCTTAAGTTTTAATAACCTGCGCACCAAGAAAGCGCGGACCTTGCTCACCTCGTTTGCCGGCTCAATCGGCATCATCGGCATTGCACTGATTCTGGCACTCTCCTCTGGTGTCAACGAGTATATTCAGAATATGGAAGAGGAAACTCTCTCCGAATATCCGCTTCAGATCCAGAGCACCGGCTTTGACCTCACTTCGATGATGGTCGGCTCACAGAATGCCGGCAAAGACGCAAAAGATTCCGGCAAAAAGAATGAAATCAAAGTCCAGGAAGTCGTGACCAACATGTTCTCCACCATGAACTCCAACGATCTCGCTTCCCTGAAAAAGTACCTTGACGGCGGTGCGGACGGCATTTCCGACTACACAAATGCCATCGAATATTCCTACTCCGTCACGCCGCAGATCTACCGCGAAGACGGCGATTCCATCCGCCAGGTGCACCCGGACCAGTCGTTCCGCTCGCTCGGCCTTGGCGCAAGCTCCAACAGCATCATGTCATCCATGATGAGCACCAACGTCTTTTACGAGATGCCGGACACCGCTTCCCTGTACGAGAACCAGTACGACTTAAAAGCCGGACACTGGCCGGAAAACTATAACGAATGTGTGCTTGTCCTCACTTCCGACGGCGGAATGAGTGATTTTCTGCTCTACACCCTGGGACTCCGCGATGCACTCGAGCTGGATGAGATGGTCCGCCAGTTTTTAAATGAAGAAACCGTCGAGACCCCTTCCTCTATCGGCACGTATTCCTACGATGATATTCTCGGCACCACGTTCCGTCTTGTGAACAGCGCAGACTGCTACGAATACGACAGTCAGTATCAGGTCTGGAAAGATAAAAGCGACAACGAAGACTATATGAAAAAGCTCGTTGCCAACGGCGAAAAGCTCACAATCACCGGTATTGTCCAGCCGTCCCCTGACTCTGCCGCCTCTGCCCTGACCGCCGGCATCAATTACCCGGCATCGCTGACCCGCCACGTTGTGGAGGAAGCAAAGAAATCCGAGATTGTGAAACAGCAGATGGCGGACTCCTCCATCGATATCTTTACGAATCAGGAATTCGGCACCGTGGATCAGAACAGCGGTCTTGATATGGATTCCTTTATCACTGTCAATGAGGACAAGCTGCAGAACGCTTTCCAGTTCGACGATTCCGCACTCTCCGGTGCTTTTTCCGGTGATTCCATGAACCTTGATTTATCCAGTGCCTTTGCGGACGCCGGAAGCAGCATGGATCTCGCGGGTGCGATTGACCTCAGTCAGATCTCTCTTAATTTCGACGGACTGCCGCAGCTTGATCTTGGCCAGATTTTATCCGGACTTACTCTCAATGTCAGCGAAGACGGCATGCAGGAACTAGCTTCCAGTCTCATGGAGGGCTATCAAGGCTACGCCTCGGAGCACCCGGAGGCGGATTATTCCCATTTACAGGAGGATTTCGTCTCCTACATCAATTCCACGGAAGCACAGGAAATCCTGCGGCGCCACATCCAGACCATCATTGCAGACGGCGGCGGTGTTTCCATTACACAGGAACAGATCCAGGAACTCATTCAGCGGATCTTCAAAGGGTATCAGGCATACCTGATCAAGATGGGCTACACCGATCCGGAACAGTTTGATGCTTATCTTGCGGAGTATCTGCAGACCGAAGAAGCTGTTCAGATCATCAACGACTGGATTTCCGAGGTGATGCAGAACAACGGCAATATCGAAATCACATCCGACCAGCTCACTGCGCTTGCGACGGAGCTTTCCAACGGTTATCTCGCTTACGTGAAGGAGAACGGCCTGCCGGATCCGACGGAGATGGGCCAGCACTTTATCGCCTATCTGAACACGGCGGACGGCCAGCAGCGGCTGAACAGCGGTATCACAAAAATCGTCGATCTCGACGGACTGCAGTCCCAGGTTTCTTCTGCGCTCACAAACTATATGGCAGGCGTTATGGGAAGCTACTCCGCTTCTGTCGCCTCGGTTCTGCAGACACAGATCACTTCCGCGATGGAACAGATGATGACGCAGATGGCCTCTGCAATTCAGTCCGAGATGGAGCGCGCCATGACGCAGGTCGGGAATTCTCTGCAGGATTCGATGGGCGATGCCATGAAGATTGACACCGATGCCTTTGCAAGTGCCTTCCAGATGAATATGACTGAGGATGATATGAAGGAGCTCTTCGCTTCTCTTAGTTCTTCCGGCTCTTCCACCTATGAGGGCAATCTGCAGAAACTGGGCTACGCTGATTTTGACGAACCTTCTTCGATCAGCATTTACCCGAAAAACTTTGAGAGCAAGGAACACGTTGTCTCCATCCTCGACGGCTACAATGACACGATGGAAAAAGAAGGCAAAAACGAGCAGGTAATCTCGTACACCGATGTAGTCGGCACTCTGATGTCCTCCGTCACGGATATCGTCAACATTATCAGCTACGTGCTGATCGCTTTCGTCGGCATTTCCCTTGTGGTTTCCTCGATTATGATCGGCGTCATCACCTATATCAGTGTTCTGGAACGTAAGAAAGAGATCGGTATCCTGCGCGCGATCGGTGCTTCGAAACGCAATATTTCGCAGGTCTTCAATGCCGAAACTTTCATCATCGGACTCTGTGCAGGACTGATCGGCATCGGGCTCTCGCTGCTTCTGATGATTCCGGGTAACCTTCTGATCCACCGTCTGGCGGATACGACGAAGGTCAGTGCTTCTCTTCCGCTCGTCCCGGCGCTTGTTCTGATTGCACTCAGCGTCGTTCTGACCCTGATCGGCGGTCTGATTCCGTCGAAGAAAGCGGCAAAAAGCGATCCGGTTACGGCACTCCGGACAGAATAATCTGATCCTTAAAACACACTTTGCAAGTACGCAAAAAGCGACCGGCAGAGGCTTTTCAAAAGTCCCGCCGGCCGCTTTTTTCTATCTTAAACTTTTATTTTTCTTCCAGAGAAAATCCATGCTCTGTCCGCACCAGTGTCGTCTCATAGAAGGTCTTTGCGAACTGCACCAGATAAGCAGTATCTTTGGCGCCTGCCGTCTCATACGGGGAATGCATCGCAAGCTGAGCCATTCCGATATCCACGCTTGTCACCGAGACAAGAGAGTTCAGAATTGCGCCAAGCGTGCTTCCGCCCGGAATGTCGGCGTGGTTTGCGAATACCTGGCACGGTACGCCGGCCTTCTCGCAAATCATCTTTGTTACGGCTTCCGAAACAGCATCGGTCGTGTATTTCTGGTTTGCACTCTGTTTGATGACTACGCCGCCGTTCATGTATACGCGGCTCTTCGGATCGTATTTCTCCGCATGTGCCGGGTGGAAGGCATGTGCATTGT
The DNA here is from genome assembly GCF_027667425.1 of Fusicatenibacter saccharivorans. Classification (NCBI taxonomy): domain Bacteria; kingdom Bacillati; phylum Bacillota; class Clostridia; order Lachnospirales; family Lachnospiraceae; genus Fusicatenibacter; species Fusicatenibacter saccharivorans. The sequence goes on along the minus strand of NZ_JAQEGR010000001.1, from coordinate 152,094 downwards.
CAGCAGAAACAAGGAAGCTTCCCGCAAGATCTCTGTGATATGCAATCGTGTCTTTTCCACAGGCTGCATTGATATGCTGCAGTGTCTCTGTCAGGAACGAAGAATCCGCACCCTGCTTTGTGAGGCTTCCTACCTCCTCATTGTCAAAGATTGCGCAGACATTGACCTGGCCTGTTGCCTTTGCAGCAAGAAAGCCCTTTAAGGAGCCAAACGCGCTCTGCAGGTCATCCAGACGCCCACTGGATAAAAACTCTTTTCCGGCACCCCAGATGGATCCTTCCACTCGGTTATACAGATAAAGCTCCATGGAGAGAATATCCTCTTTTGCGGTATCCGGCAGAAACAGCTCATAAAAATGATCTTTCGCTGTCTCATCACCGAGAATCGGGAGCATGTCGGTCTGCACACTGTATTTGATTCCGTTGTTGATGTCACGATTCAGATGAATCGGCAGATTCGGGATCGTCACCAGATCTCGTCCGGCATCAACCAGCACGGATTTCACGCTGTTTCCGTCACGTACCACCATGCGGCCCGCCAGGGAAAGCGGACGGTCAAACCATGGGGAACGGATCATTCCGCCGTAGCCCTCCACGTTCAGGCGGGTGTAATGACCATCCGTCACGAATGGGTCCTCTCCCTTTACTTTAAACGTCGGACAGTCGCTGTGGCTTGCGATGATCTGGTAGCTGGAAAATGCGCTCTCAGGGATCTGGAACGCAATCACCGAGGATTCATTTCTCGTCACATAATATTTTCCGCCCGGAACGAGACTCCATTCTTTTGTCTCCTCCAGTTTTGTATATCCATTTTCGTTCAGCAGATCGCCGGCTTCTTTTACCACATGAAACGGGCTTTTGCACCGCATGATAAAATTGAGCAGCTCCTGCGCTGTATTCAGGTATTCCATAGTTTTTCTCCTTTGCATATATTCAAACGCTTCTTCTATTTTATAAAATCCCGCTGTCTTTTTCAAGACCCAAAAACCTGCGGGAACTTACTGTATCACTCGCAATCATCATTTCGAAGCGGATATTCGCAATCCGCTTCGCTACTCGCACATAAAACCAGCCGCTGCTTCGCAAAAAAATCCCGCACAGACAGATTTTTATTTTCTGTCGTGCGGGACTTACTTTTTCCGTTTTTTCTGCTATGCGGAAACCTGATTTCCGGTATACAGCTGGTAATATTTTCCTTTCTGTTCCATCAGCTGATCATGGGTACCGCGCTCAATAATTTGTCCCTGCTCAAGAACCATGATACAATCGGCGTTTCGTACGGTGGACAGACGATGTGCGATAACAAAGGTTGTTCTTCCGCTCATCAGCTTATCCATACCATCCTGAACAATGCGCTCGGTACGGGTATCGATGGAGCTTGTCGCCTCATCGAGAATCAGTACCGGCGGATCTGCAATGGCTGCACGCGCGATCGCAAGAAGCTGCCGCTGACCCTGGGACAGATTCGCACCGTCTCCGGTCAGCATTGTGTCATAGCCCTGCGGCAGACGCATAATGAATCCGTGCGCATTCGCCAGTTTTGCTGCTGCTACAACCTCATCCTCCGTCGCATCGAGCTTTCCGAAGGCAATATTTTCTCTTACCGTTCCCGTAAACAGATGTGTATCCTGCAAAACAATGCCAAGCGATCTTCTCAGGTCATCTTTTTTGATCTTTCCAATGTTGATCTCATCGTAACGGATCTTACCTTTCTGAATATCATAGAAGCGGTTGATCAGATTGGTAATGGTTGTCTTTCCGGCTCCGGTAGAACCGACAAACGCGATCTTCTGACCCGGCTCTGCAAACAGCGATACATCGTGCAAAACAATTTTATCCGGGTTGTAGCCGAAATCAACATGTTCGAATACCACACGGCCCTGCAGCTCGCGGTAATCCACAGATCCATCTGCCTGGTGCGTATGCTTCCATGCCCATTTTCCGGTACGCTCTTTCGTCTCGGTGAGTTTTCCGTTTTCTTCCTTCGCATTGACAAGCGTTACATACCCCTCGTCCAGCTCCGGCTCTTCATCCATCAGTCGGAAAATACGTTCCGCTCCTGCAAGTGCCATAACAATTGCGTTCAGCTGCTGGCTGACCTGGTTGATCGGCATGTTAAAACTCTTGTTGAAGGTCAGAAAGCTTGCCAGACCACCGAGCGTAAAGCCACCGACGCTGCCAAGGGCAAGTGCACCGCCTACAATTGCACAGACAACATAGCTCATATTTCCAAGCTGTGCATTGATCGGTCCGATAACATTTGCAAACGCATTGGCATTGTAAGCACTCTCATACAGATTGTTATTAATTTCTTTGAATTTTTCGATATTCTCCTCTTCATGACAGAATACCTTGACAACCTTCTGGCCATCCATCATCTCTTCGATAAAGCCGTTGACTTTACCAAGATCCCTCTGCTGTTTTACAAAGAAATTTCCGGAAAATCCGGCCACCTTTTTTGTCACTCCCAGCATGATAGATACCATAACCAGCGTTGTAATCGTCAGCGGGATGTTCAGAATCAGCATACTGACAAAGACACTGACAATCGTGATTGCACTGTTGATGATCTGCGGGATACTCTGACTGATCATCTGACGCAGGGTATCAATATCATTTGTATAAATCGACATGATGTCGCCGTGCGCATGGGTATCAAAATATTTGATCGGCAGCTTTTCCATATTGCCGAACAGATCATTTCTCAGATTCCGCAGGGTTCCCTGGGATACATAAATCATGGTACGGTTCTGAACGAACGCAGCCACAATACCGATTCCGTAAAATCCGGCCACCCGCAAAATTGCGTGGAGCAGCGGGCCAAAATCCGGATCCGGCTGGGTCAGCATCGGCGTGATATAGCCGTCAATCAGCGTTTTCATAAACATCGTTCCCTGTACATTTGCCAGGACGTTGACAAAAATCGCAATGACAACAGCGATGCAGTGTACCGTATAATCCTTTAATACATATTTCATAATTCTGGTAAAGATCTTCATCGGATTCTTGACCTGCGTTTTCACCCCTCTTGGAGGTCTTGCTCCCGGCCCCTTTACCTGCTGTACTCTCTCTGCCATTCCTTACTCACCTCTCTTTTCGTCAAAGTCTCCGCCGCCACCGGTCTGAGACTCATATACTTCGCGGTAAATTTCATTGGTTTTCAGTAATTCCTCATGGCTTCCAAAACCATTTACTTTTCCGTTCTCCATGACAATAATGCGGTCTGCGTCCTGCACACTGGAAATACGCTGTGCAATGATCAGCTTTGTCGTTTCAGGGATCTCGGTCAGGAATGCCTTCCGGATTTTCGCGTCGGTTGCGGTATCGACAGCACTTGTACTGTCATCCAGAATCAGCACCTTTGGTTTCTTCAGCAGTGCTCTCGCGATACAGAGGCGCTGTTTCTGACCGCCGGATACGTTGGATCCGCCCTGCTCGATGTAGGTGTTATAGCCCTCCGGCATCCGATCGATAAATTCATCGGCGCAGGCAAGACGGCAGACACGCTTGCACTCTTCTTCCGAAGCATTTTTATCACCCCATCGGAGGTTGTCGAGAATAGTACCGGAAAACAGCACATTTTTCTGTAAAACAACGGCTACTTCATTTCGCAGCGTTTCCATATCGTAGGAGCGGACATCCTTTCCGCCGACCTTAACGGATCCATCTGTTACATCATACAGACGGCTGATCAGGTTGACAAGACTTGTCTTCGCACTTCCGGTTCCGCCAATAATACCGATTGTCTCACCCGATTGGATGGAAAGATTGATATCCGAAAGAACCGGCTCGCCGGCTCCTTTTTTGTAGTTGAAATAGACATGATCGAAGGTAATGCTTCCATCCGGAATCGAAAAGTCCGGATTCTCCGGATTATCGAGATCACTCTTCTCATTCAGGACTTCTGAAATACGGCGCGCACTTGCAAGGCTCATTGTGATCATAACGAATACCATGGAAAGCATCATAAGGCTCATCAGAATGTTCATGCAATAGGTCAGAAGGCTCATCAGTTCTCCGGTCGAAAGACTGCTTCCGACAATCATTTTGGCGCCAAGCCAGCTGATCAGAAGAATACAGCTGTACACGGTCAGCTGCATCAGCGGTGCATTAAAGGAAAGATTTTCTTCTGCTTTACAGAAAATTTTATAAATATTTTCGGACGCTTTGTGAAATTTTCCTGTCTCATAATCTTCGCGCACATACGCTTTTACCACACGGATTGCGGATACGTTTTCCTGCACACTCGCATTTAATTCATCATATTTTGGAAATGCCTGCTCGAAATATTTGGTTGCAGACCGCATGATCAGAAACAGACACGTTCCAAGAAGAATAACGGCCACCAGATAAATGCTCGCAAGGCGTGCATTGATGTAAAACGACATAATCATTGCAATGATCATACTCGCCGGTGCACGCATGCACATACGAAGGATCATCTGATATGCATTCTGCAGATTCGTCACATCTGTGGTCAGACGGGTGACAAGACCTGCTGTACTGAATTTGTCAATATTGGAAAAAGAATATTCCTGGATATTTTCAAACATGGCCTGACGCAGATTTTTTGCAAATCCGGCAGATGCCTTTGCTCCATATTTTCCGCCCATGATACCTGCAAACAGACCGATGGCTGCTGCCACTACCATGAATGCTCCCACCACGTAAATGTGATGGAGATCGCCTTTTTCTACACCGTTATCGATAATGGATGCCATCATAAGAGGAATGATCATCTCCATGATAACCTCCAGAATCATGAAAATCGGAGTGGCAATGGAGGCTTTTTTAAACTCTTTTACCTGTGCTCCAAGTGTTTTTAACATGATGTCTCTCCTAACATATTTTTTACGTTGTTTTTGACCTGATCGATGACACGGTAGAAAGTGTCAAGATCTTCTTTTGAAATTCCCGCAACCGTCTGTTCTTCCAGCATATCGATCATATCTTTCGTCTTCTCGTGAAGCTCTCTTCCGGTATCGGTCAGCACCAGTTTTTTCAGCCGCGCGTCATAGGGAACGGACTCCCGTTTGATGTAGCCCTTTTTCTCCATGAGCTTTAAAATGTTGGTCACGGTAGAGCGGCAGATCTTAAATTCCGCTTCAATATCTTTCTGGAAAATATCTTTGTGCTCGTTCCTGCACAGATAGCCCAAAATCCACCCGTGCATGGCCGTCAGTTCATCGACGCCCCGCTCTCTGGCGGCTGCCATCAGGTTCCGTGACATCATATTGTCCAGCGTCCGCAGTTCGTGGCCGATTTTTCTTTTTTTACAACACACGCTGCTTTTTTCCTCCTTTCCCCTTTGCTGCCGTCCCCATCTGTTCGTTATAAAACTGTTTGAATAAGGACTGTTCCATAAGCAACTGTTCTATAGATGACTGTTTCATATTAAACAATTCGCTATAGAACATTCTAGGAGATTTTGTGGGAAATGTCAACCTGTTTGCGTAAAAAAATCGAAAAAAATGCTCCGGATAAAAGTTTTTCACTTTCCGCCCGGAGCATTCCGCTCGTTTATTCTTCGATTTTTCTTCTTAAATAGCTTCCCACCATATGGGAAAAGTTGCGGATATCGCGCGCATACGCGAAATCCTTGCCGAAAATCTTCTGCTCCGCCATAAGCTCCGTCTCCTCGCCTACAAAGACCCCAAGCACCGAGACACCCTGCTGCCTGAGGCGCCGCACCTCAGTTGCCGTGTCATGCAGTGCATAGTCATCCCGGTACGGCTTTGGATTTCTCGCATTCGGCCGGTTCACCAGCACATCGTACGGCTTTCCGTCGCTTAAGAGGATCAGCAGCTTCCGGTCCTCCTGGCGTTTTAAAAGATCCATCCCCGCCGCCTTGACAGCAAGCCCGTCGCGGTTGTTTGAGGATGTGATATACTCAAAAATATTGCTGTTCTTCTCCCGCGGATCGTCGTAATCGCGCATCCGGTGCAGGATCGTGTAATCCCAGAACGTACAGAAGCTCATCACGCGGAACGGGATGTGCAGGCGGCTTAAGGTCTCCGCCAGAATGTACGTCTGCAGTGTCACATTCTCCTGGCGCGGCCGCTGGGAACCGCTCGCATCTACGAGAATATCCACGACAAAATCCAGCGAATTCCGCCGCTGCTCCAGCCGGAACAGATCCGCATTCTGGCTCCGTCCCACCTTCCACATCCGCGCGGGCTGTAAAATTCCGTGGTCTGCATCCGCAAACGACTGATCCTCCTGCAGCAGCATCGCTTTTTTCAGTTCCTGATACAGCAGCGAAATGTTCTGCCGCACCGCGCGGTGCTGGTCGTAATAGGCATGAAGGTTTTTATCCTTCTGCTTCTGCGCGTAGGAGAGCTGATAATACTTTCCGACCGGATTTTTCAGCACACCCTCCGTGTAATAGAGGCTGCAGTCGCTGTGGATGCCGCGGCAGAGCTGGTAATTCCGGCTTTTCTCCTCACTCTCCGAGAGCCACGTTTTTCCGTAATTGCGCTGAATGTACTGATACATCCGTGCCAACGCTTTCTCATCGACGACAACGATCTTTTTGGTATCGCTTCCCGCTGTTTTTTCTTTCTTCTCTTCCGCCTCTTTTGATGTGAAATTTGTCATATCAAGCGAAACTCGCTCCAGATATGTCTCGAGCCCGTCCTCGTACAGTTCCTCCGAAAGGAAATCCTTCCAGGAATACTCGGTGAGCTCCTCGATCGTTACCGCAAGAACCGAGGCAAGATCACCGTGCTTTTTCACAAATGCGGGATCGACGACCTTATTGTACAGCTCGTCCGTCACCCGGATCAGTTCCATTGTATCCGCTGTTTCGGATGCGTGCTTCAGCAGTTTCATCCACTCCCGCGTTTTCCCCGAGTATGAAGGGCTTTTTCCCTCGTCCTCCTCTCTTCTTCCGCGCAGATACTCCAGTTTCAGGCGGCCTGTCTCATTTCTGGATAGAGTTTCAAAAGAGTGGTCCAGTATTTCCTCCGCTGCTCTCCTTCGAAAGCCCTTGACACCGGGGCGCTCGCTTTCGAGCCGCTTCGATACGGCCTCCTCCGTCACCAGCTGGGCGAGCATCATCAGTTCTCCCTCCGCTGCGCCGCTGTAAACCTTCTTCACCAGATACAGGCTGTAGGCTTCCCGATCAAAGTAACACGAAAAGGCGCCCTGGCGGATTGTGTCGTACAGTACCGTATCCGGCTCCTTCGCATACCGCTCCACATCCGGGTTCAGCTTCAGCGTGTAGTCGCCGCTGACAGTCCAGACGAGATTGCGGATCCGGCTTTCCAGCTCCATCTCATGCGTTTTTAATGTTTCCTCTGTCACCATACGTATTTCCTCTAAAAAATATCCTGCGGCGTCCACTCTTCCGGAATCCGCGTGCGCACGACATCCCGCACGATCTCTTTTTCAAACAGGTCAAAGCATTTATTGACAATGCCGATCTGCACCGCAAGATACGGGGACAGCCCCTGGCGCATCGTGCCGATCGCTCCGAACAGACCGCGGAGGTCGAGCGCGCGCGTGGTGATTTCCGCCTGTTTTGCCTTTTTCTGCAGATCGAGGTAAAGGCCGGCCAGCGCTTCGCGTGCCGCCGGTTTCAGATCCGGGAATTTTGACTGCATCAGATAAAACAGTGTCTCTTCTGTAAGCGGCGGCATGTCAATCACCAGAAAGCGGGACACCAGCGCTTCATTCAGCTCCCTCGTTCCCGCATAGCCGTAATTCATCGTTCCGATTATCCGCGCCGCCGGGTGAAGCGGAATTTTATCGTAGCCCGGCACATCGATGATGCGGCGGTAGTCGAGCGCGGCGTGAAGAACACTGACAGCATCGTTTTTCGCCATGTTGATCTCATCGAGAATGCCAAAACCGCCTTCCTCTGCACAGCGGTAAATGCTGCCTTTCCGGAGTGTGACCTCCTGGTTCTGGAACGTATCTGTTCCGATCAGCTCGGCGCTTCCTGTGTTTACATGGAAGGAAACGTTGTACGTCGGTCTTCCGAAAATATACGCCAGTGTCTCTGCCAGCACGTTTTTTCCCGTTGCCTTCTCGCCGGTCAGCAGCAGATTTTCGCCCTGCAGCAGCGCGGCAATTGCCATCTCCAGAATCTCTTTTCCGAAAAACGGGATTTCCGGCGTGCTCATGCGGTTCTCTAAGCCCTCCGCCACCGGATAGCTCTCGCGGAATTTCCGCACACTCTCAATTAACGCCCCGCTTACGCCCTGTTCCTGTAAAAATGAATCGTTCATCTTCTATTTTTTAATCCTCTCTGTCGTTAAAATATCGCTTTGCTTCTCTATAGTATACGGGATCCGGCCGCTTTCTGCAAGGTCGGACTTTGGCTCACTGCCCGCACAAAAAGACACCGGAAAACAGGTTTTCGTCCCATTTTCCGGTGTCTTGCTTCTATTTTATCTTCGATTCATCGATCGCATTATCCGCGGATTCCGGAAAGAATCTCCTCTGTGGAAGCTTTTGCCTCCTCGTCCAGGTTCTCTTTCTTATAGTTCTCATATCTCTGTTTGTGATGCGGATTCTCTGCCCACAGCTCGTCTGCGGCTTTTTTCCAATCAGCAGCATACAGATCACATTTTCCGCACAGATGCTCTGCACTCTCCGGAGACTGCAGGTCGGTTGACTTCGCGCCGGTCTTCTCTACCATCTCACGCAGCAGTTCCGGATTTTCGAGCATCGGACATGGACGCAGGTGGTTGCGGTTGAACGGCTGTCCATCGCGGTATGCCTGGAACAGCGGCTGCTGCAGTGCTTCGATCAGGGAAACTTCGTTGATGTTGGCGCCGGAGTAATGGATGAAAACACACGGCTCCACATCGCCGTTTGCATTGATATGGCAGTAGTTTCTTCCTCCTGCGATACAGCCTCCGACAAACTCACCGTCGTTCTGGAAGTCCATAACAAAGATCTGTTTGTCACTCTTATCGGAACGGATCTCACGCAGTCTGTGATAGATATATTTTCTCTGCTCAACCGTCGGCATCAGCTCCGGTGCAGCGTCCATGCCGACCGGCATGAAGTGGAAATACCAGCTGTAACGGCATCCGTGCTCGATCAAAAGATCCAGGAACTCGTCACTTGTAACGGTCTCGAGGTTTGCTCTTGTGTAGCAGATGGAAGTACCAAAAAGCAGACCGTGTTTTTTCATCAGATCCATGGCTGCCAGAACTTTATCGAAAATACCCTCGCCGCGGCGTCCGTCGTTGACCTCCTCGAAGCCTTCCAGAGACAGGGAGAAGGAGATATTGCCGAGCTTCTGAACCGCCTCACAGAACTCCTCGTCGATCAGGGTTCCATTGGTGAAGCAGTGGAATTCACAGTCATGATGCTCTTCTGCCAGACGCAGGATGTCTTTTTTGCGCACAAGCGGTTCGCCGCCGGTGAACATGTAGAAGTAGGTTCCCAGCTCTTTTCCCTGGCTTATGATATCAGAAAGTTTCTCATAGGAAAGATTCAGCTTGTGGCCGTATTCTGCTGCCCAGCATCCGGTGCAGTGCAGGTTACAGGCACTTGTCGGGTCCATCAGCATCGTCCATGGGATGTTGCAGTTGTATTTTTCACGGTTCATACGGATCTGTTTCGTTCCGACGAAAGCTGCCTGGAATCCCAGGTTCAAAGCAGTCATTTTGATCACCTGCGGATCCAGCTCGTCCAGTCCGCGGTTGACATACTGTACCCATTTGTTGTCCGGATTCTGCAGCATGGTGCGGATATTGTCGAACGTTTTCTCCGCAAACATATTTCCGGTAAATTTCTGTACAAAATCCGTCAGATTCAGCAGTGCTTTTGTTCTGTCGTCTCCGTGGTTCACATATTTTAAAACACCATCGATCGCAGCGCCTGCAGCGGCTCTTTCTACTTTCATTTTTGCATCCATTGTTCACGATCTCCTTTGTAATAGTTTAATATTTTGCCCGGAATTGATCTGGTTTTGAATACCACATCCTGGCTTTTTCTCATTATATTCTCCATATTTGGAAAATACAACCCAAAATTCCCTCGTTTTGGACATATCAAAAAAAGTGTCCCACGCGGGAACACTTTTTCCTGTTTTTCTCTTTCTGTTATGTTTCACATTGCATTTTCTGATTCACACAGGGCATTTCCTAATTTTCGATCAGAACCGCACGGATCGGGCCGCCGTATTGGTGTTTCTTTTGGATCGGCGCAGCCACGAGAAAATAATGACCAGAGGTCACTTTCTCCAGATTCAGATTTTCAACAATCACCGTGCCTTTTTTCAGTAACTGCTGATGAACATCATTCCCTGATGTCTCATTTCCGACGGTTTCCTGCTCCACACCGAGCAGCACCAGTTTTTTCTCTGCCAGGTAATCTGCCCCATCGCGTGTAATCTGCGCATCGCCGCGGATCAGGAGACGTTCACAGTCTTCTTCCATGACCTCCTCGAGCACTTCTCTTGTCACTTTTCCCTCAAGCTCCGCCACCTGACAGATGCCAAGTGACCGGTCGAGCGTCGTCTGCGCCGTTCCTTCCTCCGTCATCAGATGACGCGGCGCGTCCATTGCGGAAAACTGCTCTCCGGAAATGTCATATAATTTCATATTTTCCTATCCTCAAACCGGGAAACTCCCGTCTTTCTTTTTTCCAATATTTGCCGATACTGCCAGATTCTGCCGGCAGCCAAACCTTGTTTAGTATAGCCTATTTTCGGACGCTTTACAAGGCTCATTTCTGCAAAAATTCTGACTTTTATACAGCAATCCTGTCTGCAATAAACAATTTGTCATTTTCACTCCCCTGGTGTATAACAGAAATATCCAAACGGTTACGCTATCTTTCAAAAGGGAGGGAAATCTTATGAAACTCCGGCTAAGCCCGTGGATCTGCGCCACGGCTTCGCCGGAGTTTTTTACACTCTTCTGGTTTACGGAATCAGACGGTGAATGTCTCTTGGAAACAGGGATGCGTTCCGCACATTTTCAAATCCGAGAAGCCGTGCCGTAAACCGCTCCAGCCCAAGACCGAGGCCGCCGTGCGGGGGCATGCCACAGCGGTGCATCATTAGATAGCTCTCAAACGCTTCAACATGCATGCCGCGGCTTTCGAGCTTTTCCACCTGCTCCCGGTAATTGTGGATGCGCTGGCCGCCGGTCGTCACCTCAAGGCCGCGGAACAGAAGGTCAAAGCTTTCCGTCTCTGCCGGATTTTCTCTGCTGTCCATCGCGTAGAACGGGCGCTTGGCGCTTGGATAATGTGTCACAAATACGAAGTCACTGCCTGTCGTTTTCTTCACATATTCGCACAGCAGTTTTTCCTCCTCCGGTTCAAAGTCCAGTTTCTCCGAAAAGGCTCTTTTGTATACGCGGCTCACCAGCTCTTTCGCCTCGGAAAAACGGATTCTCGGAATCTCCGTGATCACCGGCACCTCTGCTTTTAAAAGCGAAAGCTCCGCTCCGCATGTCTCCTGCAGCCGTCCAAATGTGTACCGCAGCATTTCCTGCTCCATCGCCATGATGTCCTCAAAATTCTCGATATAGCCCATCTCAAAGTCCACGCTTGTATATTCGTTCAGATGACGCGCCGTGTCGTGCTTCTCCGCCCGGAAGACCGGTGCGATCTCGTAGACACGCTCGAAGACGCCGACCATCATCTGCTTGTAAAACTGCGGGCTCTGCGCCAGATATGCCTGTTCGCCGAAATACGACAGGGAGAAGATATTAGCTCCGCCCTCGGCTCCCGCTGCTACGAGCTTCGGTGTGTGGATTTCGGTGAAGTGCTGTCCATCCAGAAATTCGCGGAACGCCTGACAGATCCTGGCCTGAATCTGGAAAACCGCGCGCTCTTTTTCATTTCGCAGCGTGATAGGCCGGTAGTCCAGCAGGTTCTCGATGGAAGTGTTGACCCGCTTCTGGTTGATGACAACCGGCGGTACTTCTTCCGGCTCGGAGAGGATTTCCACGTCTAACAGATGCAGGTCATACCCGCTTCTGGAACGCTCTTCACGGATCACCTCCGCGGTAAACCGGACACACGCCTCTTCTTTTAATTCCTCCAATGCAAACCGGGCATACGCCGGCTCGTACACGCACTGTACCATCTGCCGTTTCGTCCGAAGCAGCACAAATGCAAATGAGCTCATTTTTCGGATTTTGTAAATGCTTCCATGCAGCCGCACGATTTCGCCGATGTGTGCTCCTAACTGCTCTGCTTCGAGTTCCTCTGTTTTTCTTACTTTTACGGTATTCATTTCTGTCTTCATAGTCTTTTCTGCCTTTCTGTTCTGATTTTTCTTTATCGCCGCAAAATCAGCAGAAAATCCATATGGACATAATCTGTATGTCCCATACGATCACAACCCTTCTCTGATGTAAATTTCAAGTCATTCCCGCATGGATAAAAAATGGCAAAGAAAAACCACACGGGGTATTTCTTTTTCTCCCGGTGTGGTTTCCCTTTGCCTTATCTTCCACACAGGTACAACACAATCAGCGCCTGTACCTGTGAAGTATAGTAGTCTTCACTTTGATACAAGCGCTATCAATCGTCGTCCCTGTGCATCTGTACGCTGTGCATCTCGTTCATCGTTGATAACCTCTGTTTCGTAGTTTTGTTGTATTATAATTCTGCGTTCCGGTTTTGTCAACCCTTATTTTCCGTAATCGATGATCACCACTTCCGCTTTCGTCCCGATCCGCATCGGCGGTCCCCAGAGACCCACGCCGGATGTGACGATGCTGTACATGTCTCCGACTTTCTTCATCCCGCAGGCATTCTCCCACATCAGGCCGGTAAGGATATTGCCTGGGAAGAGCTGTCCGTCGTGCGTATGGCCGCCAAGATCAAGGTCTGCGCCTGCCTCTGCCAGCTCGGTCAGCTCCGACGGCTGGTGGTCAATCACAAAAACTGGAAGCGACTGGTCCAGTCCGGTAAGCAGTTCGGACGGCGTGTCGCGTGTCTCCTGCGTTTTGCGGATCCGGTCGGGATCTTTTCGGCCCGCCAGATAAAAGGCATCATCGATACAGACCACATCATCCTCCAGCAGATGAATCTTCGCGCGGTCCAGAAACTCACCGAACCGGCGGTCGGCGATGCGCTCCTCCTTCGTCTCAAACGTAAAGCCCGCGAGAATCTTCTCATCGAGATCGTGGTTGCCGTAGCAGGCGTACGTGCCGTACCGGCTCTTTAAGCCCGCCAGAAGATCCGCCACGCGGTCCGGCTCATAGATGGCATCGTACTCATTATCAAAAATATCCCCGGCAATCACAACGACATCCGGCTCCTCAGCATTAATTTTTTCCACCATCTCTTCCATCTGATGACTGCCGATGCTGTACCCCAGATGAAGATCTGCGACGAGAGCAATTTTCAGATGTGCATCCTTTTTCGATGGAACCTCATATCGTGTCGTGTAAATATGGACTGCATGCACCATTCCGTAGATGCACATTCCCGTCACAAAAAGGATCGCGCCAAGGCCGACCGCTTTCAATCCCATCGGAGAATACAGCCAAGTTTTCGTCAGTGCCGTATGCGCAAAAATGAAGCGCAGCAGCACCAGAATCGCGGTGAAGCCAAGAAAATACAGATACATGCCAAGCCAGCAGTTGCTGATGACCTTTAAAATCCGGTGAACGGGATCTCTTTTGATCAGAAAGCTCGTCAGCAGGGAAAGTGCAAAAAATGCATACAGCACCAAAATGACACCCAGCACGGCCGGATGGCGGAACAAAGGATGCACCTCCTTCATCCACCGCAGCAGCCAGTAGGCGGTAAATACATTTGCCAGTATGTAGACCGGCGCAAGAAATATTGCAAGCATACGTATGTTTCCTCTCTTTTTCGATTCAAATACAGGGCAGGAAAAAGCGTGCCGAACGAAACGTTTCCGGCACGCTTTTTTGCCAGGCATTCATCAGAGTTTTTTCTCTATGATATCAAACAGCTCACGTCTCCGCTTCCGCCAACGCCAGCCATTTGCAAGTTTGTTGTAGAAATAGAACGAATCCACAAGCACCATGTTCAGGCGGCCGATCCGGTCTTTCGTCGTTCCGTTGTAATGTTCGCCGCCGCATTCGATCTGCGGGCACGTTTTTACGTAGGCGATCAGATCATCCTCACTTCTGATAGTATCCGGCAGCTCGGTATACGCTTTTCCGATGCAGTCCAGCCGGTGCGCATCGCTTCCGCCAAAGCCGGGCTTATTGAATTTCTCCGCCAGCCGTTTCGCTTTTGCGTTCGTCTCCGCGCTCTCACACGCATTGAAAATTTCAACAAAATCGAACTGCGGGAGAAGCTGGGCAATCCGCTGCTGATACTTTTTCTTCCGTTCATTCGTGCTGATCATGCTCATAAATTTTTCGCCGTACGGATGCGCCGGTCCTAAAATTCCGCCGTACGCATGGACGATCTTGACAAGGATCGATCCCGGCAGACCGCGTAGCTCCAGAATTTTTAATTTTACGCCGAACGGCATAATCACAAGAATGTGGCCGCAGTCGCACGTATCGTACTCAACACCTTTTAATACCACAAAATCCTGGTGTGCTCTTCCCTTGATGGCATTCTTCCACTCGCGGTATCCGTCATAGGAATCGTGGTCGGATACCAACATTCCTCCAAATCCTTTTCGTTTCAGTGTTCGGATGTACTCCTCAATCATGACTTTTCCATCCATCGAACCCTCTTTTGTGTGGCAGTGCATATCAAATTTCATGCAAAACGCCTCCTTTTATCTTCCATGTTCGAAAACCATTTCGTTTTTCCTATTTTTCTGGAATCGTTTCGGATGGTTCCGCCGCGTTTTTGGCGCGGCAGAATCGATAGTTTGTACCATCTAACTTTATTTTACCACTTTTTCCACAAAAGAAAAAGAAATTTCTTCTGAAGATCTGGTAAATTTTCCTTAAGGAATGGAGTTTTTAGACAATTCCTGTTCTTTGTCCCTGTTTTTACCGTGTTCTTTTTGCTATGATAAAAACAGCTTATTTTACTTGATCGGAGGAACACATTATGAATTCACAGGACATCACCCGCGCACTGATCGACACAACAGTTGCACGCGCGATGGTGGAGATGGACGCAGATCCGAAACGCAGCGTCCGCAAGCTCTGCGATCTTGGCCGCCAATTTTCCCGCGGCCGCTTTCAGAATCAGATTTTTGCCATTTTTCAGGATCTTCTGCGCAACGATGAAAGCCCGTATTATCAGGCGATCGACTTTCTGCTGCGCAGCAACGATCCGGAAGCGCTTCGTCAGTTCGGCATCAACATCGGCTACAACAGTTTTACCTACGGTGCGCAGATTCTGCGCCAGAAGCAGAAAGAACTTTCCTTTGCTGTTCCCTGGGTTGTCAAGCTCCGTCTCGACAGCCGCATCCCGGACACTTATGATTCCTCGTTTTTTGCATCCGTGGTCAGAACCGGTCTGACATACGGCATCTACTCTTATCAGCTCCGCTCCATGGATCATCATGAGGATATGGAATCCTACCTTGCCGTCATCCAGTCGCATCCGGAATGCGCGTTTCTCTGGTTTCTTTCCAATACGCCGCTTACCGAAAAACAGCAGAAACTGCTTTTATCCTGCCCGAACCTGATGGTTTCTCTTCCAATTGATGCCCCCTCAACGGCTTCCATGGCAAAAGCCCTGCGCCATCAGAAAACGCTGTTCGGTATGCACAAAGTCTATCAGGATGCAGATGCTGCCGCTTATCTGCTCTCTTTTGACCACCTGTATTCCCAGATGGAACAGAGTGTCTTTTTCTTTCTGGTCGCAGATGATTCGTGCTCAAAAGAAAGTATCCGGGCTGTTTCCGATGTTGTTCAACAGTACCGCTTCACCCCCATACAGCCATTCTTCCCGATCGAAGTGCAGGAAGACTCCCGCAAAATTGAGCAGATTATCACCGCCCATCCGGCGTATCTGCTGCTTCTGCCGGATCACATGGCCCGCACACTCGATACGCCCACCGTTTCCTTTGAAGAGTTGTCTCTTCGGAATATATTTTACCGTGAACTGCTCGCAGATGCATAAAAGTACAGCCAAAGCGGAATTTTATTTCTTTGGTTCCGCTTTGGCTGCTATTTTTTCTGATGATCTATATATCACTTCTTTCAGTTCTTCGACAAACGTTTCCGGTTCCAGCTCGCTTTCCATGGAAAACCAGCGCAGAACTGCGGTCAGGAAGGCATCACAGAAGAACGTTACAAACAGTTTCTGATTCTGTACCTGAAAGAGATCCTGTACAAAAAACGCCATGACCGGCTCGAGCATCTCGTAAAAGTAATCCTTAAAACTGTTCTGCCCTTCGATCCTCAGGGCACTCTGGTAAAATGCTTTATTCTGATAGAAAATATTGCAGACCGCCACCAGCACATCCCATTCATTCTCAAAGTTCTTTCCGCCCATGTTTGTCAGAAAGTCCACATAAAAGATCCAGTTTACCAGATCGTATTTATCTTTAAAATGATAATAAAAGCTTTTCCGGTTCAGACCGCATTCCTCGCAGAGATCTGAAATACTGATTTTTGCAAAAGACTTGCGTACCATCAATTTTTTCATTGCATCTGCAAGCGCACTCTTTGTACTGTTGGAATCCGCCATCTCTTCTCTCCCTCTCTTTTTGACCGTTTGTGCTATTATTCTACACCATCTTTTTCCTTTATGCAAGAAAAGCGCACCAGGAAAAGGCTGTATTTCCTTTTTCTGGCACGCTTTTTGCAATCATGCTTCTTCCGTTTTTCCATCTGCCTCCAGTGTGAACCAGAATGCCACACCGTTGTCGTAATTCTGGCAGCCGCACTGCTGCTGGAAGGAATCCATAATGGCTTTTACGATGGAAAGGCCGATGCCGCTTCCGCCGTATTCCCTTGTTCTCGCTTTGTCCACCTTGAAGAATTTCACCCATACCTTGTCGAGATCCTCCTCCGGGATCGGGTCCCCGGTATTGAAAACGGTTGTCTTTACGACATTCCCTTCTTTTTTGCAGGTGATCTCAATCGTGTGGTCGTAGTCCAGATGGTTTAGGGCATTCGTCAGATAGTTGGTGATAACCTCCTCGACTTTGAATTCATCGCCCCAGACATAGAGCGGGTCGCCGCCGGTAAAGAGCACTTTTGCCTCTTTCTGGCGGATCAGGATGTCGGAGGACTGCAGCACGCCTCTGATCACGGCGTTCAGATCGAACCGTTCCATATTGACCTGATCCTCACCGAACTCGAGTTGGTTCAGGTTCAGGAGTTTTTTGACCATCTCGTTCATCTTTGCCGCCTCGTCGATGATGACATCACAGTAGAACTCGCGGCTTTCCTCATCGTCGTTGATGTTGTCTTTCAGGCCTTCCGCATAACCCTGAATCAGAGCGATCGGGGTTTTCAGCTCATGTGTGACATTTGAGAGGAACTCGCGGCGCATTTCATCAATCTGCGTTTTTTTGTCAATATCTTTCTGCAGCTCAACGTTCGCACTTTTCAGCTCGGAAATCGCCTGCTCAAGCTGTTCGGACATGACATTGAAGTTGTTTCCAAGCTCGCCGATCTCGTCTTTTCCGCCGCTCACGTAGCGGGCATCGAAGTCAAGGGCTGCCATTTTTTTCGAAATTTCGGTCAGCTCCTGCACCGGACGGACGATCTGGCGGGTGATGATCCAGATCACAATGGCACCGATGATGATGATCGGAATGCCGATAAAGAGGTAAAACTGGTTGGAAAGGCCGACCGCATCCGTGATGCTCTCCAGCGGGCATCTTGCAAAGTAGCAATTTCCATTGTCAAACCAGCCGATGATCTGCAGATACTCGGCATCGGCGTGGCTGTCGTAGAATTTCTGGATCTGATAGTTGTCTTTGCTGTCAACGACTTTGGTATTTGCCTGCTCGTTTCCGCTGATCAGGCCGAAGATCAGGGTCTGGAGGCTCTGGCGGTCGGTTGCGTTGGAATAGACGAAGCTGCTGAGCTCCGGTCCGGTAATAATGACTTTCAGGTTGTTGGTAGCGCAGAACTGCTCGAAGGTATCAGGGATATTGTCGCTGTCTCCGCCTGTCGCATTCAGTTTCTGAAAGCTCTCTGCCAGAATGTGTTCTTTATCCCGGATATAAAAGGACCCGAGAAAGAAGTAATTGATCAGGCCGATGATAAGCAGGGTAGCTGCCATGGTCGCAATAAAAGTGTAGGCAATTCGTTTTTTGACGGAGTGTTTTCTTCCCTTTTGTGGCATTTTCAAGTGAAACCGGTGCTTTTTCTCCGTCTGGTTTCCCATTGTCACACGGGAATCTTCTGCAGGCATCTCCACGGAAGTCTCATTTTGTTTTTCTGTTCCGTTCATGATTCGTCCGCCTCGAATTTATAGCCCATGCCCCAGATGGTCTTGATTAAATCGCCTTTGTCGCCCATTTTGCTGCGGAGTTTTTTGACGTGGGTGTCGATGGTGCGGGCGTCGCCGTAGTAGTCGTAGTTCCAGACGTTGTTCAGGATTTTTTCTCTGGAGAGGGCGATTCCCTGGTTTTCGAGGAAGTAGGTGAGGAGTTCGAATTCTTTATAGCTTAACTCCATTGGTTTTCCGTCGATGGATGCCATGTGGGCGGCTTTGTCGATGCGGATGCCGCCGGCTTCTAATACGTCGTCTTCGCCGGTTTTGCCGCTGCGGCGCAGGATGGCTTCGACGCGGGCGACGAGGATTTTCGGGGAGAATGGTTTTGAGATGTATTCGTCTACGCCGAGGTCAAAGCCGAGGAGTTCATCGCGTTCTTCGCTTTTGGCGGTGAGCATGATGATCGGGACTTTGGAGTTCTGGCGGATTTCGCGGCAGACCTGCCAGCCATCCATTTTGGGCATCATGACGTCGAGGATGATGAGGGCGATGTCTTTCTGGGCGTAGAAGGTGTCTACGGCCTGTTCGCCGTCACCGGCTTCGATGACGTCGTATCCGGCTTTTACTAAGAAATCTTTGACGAGTTTGCGCATGCGGCTTTCGTCGTCTACTACTAGGATTTTTAATTTTTCCATGAGTTTTGTCTCCTTTATATGACGGACGGAAAACGCCCGGCTGCCCGCCCGCTCGTGCTTTTTCCTGATCTCGTTGTGTTTTTACTTCTGATATTTTTACCATTTTACTTTAACATGGGTTTATGTTTTTTTTGTGAAATAGGATGAGTTTATTTTAACATATAGGAAGGGAGTTGGGAACTTCTATTTTTGTGTTGATTAAATTTGAGTATAAAAAAAGATCTCCTGAGGTTGGCAGGAGATCTTTTTTCATACGGGTTATTCTTCTTCGTCGAGATAGTATCTGCCGTAGGCGTCGGCTGCTTTGATGGCGGCGAAGACGGTCTCCGGGGTTACTTCGAATGGCATGTTGTGGAGGGTGTCGTTCTCTGCGCATGCGGTTTTGGCTACTTCCATGAGCTGGTCGTCGGTTACGTTTCCGGCACCGAGTTCAGCCAAGGTGACTGGGAGACCGACTTCGATGCACCATAAGATGATGTCTTCGAGTTCATCGAGCGGTACGTTTTCCAGGACGAGCTGAGTCAGGGTTCCGAAGGCTACTTTTTCACCGTGGTACATGTGATGGCACTCTTCGAGTACGGTGAAGCCGTTGTGGATGGCGTGGGCTCCTGCGAGGCCTGCGCTTTCAAAACCGATTCCGGAAAGGAGGGTGTTGGCCTCGATGACTTTCTCGACTGCCGGGGTGCATACGCCGGCTTCAAGAGCGATTTTGGCTTTTACGCCTTCTTCCATCAGAGTGTCAAAGCAGAGTTTCGCGAGTGCCATCGCTGCCTCGGTTGTTTTTCCACCGGCGCAGGAAGTAGCTCCGCTTCTCTGGCAGGCTCTTGCTTCAAAATAGGTGGCAAGTGCATCACCCATTCCGGCTACGGTCAGGCGGACTGGAGATTTTACGATGATGTCGGTATCCATCAGAACCAGGTTCGGGTTTGCCGGAAGGAAGAGGTATTTCTCGAATACACCCTCTTCTGTGTATACAACAGACAGTGCGCTGCACGGTGCATCGGTCGATGCAATGGTCGGGCAGATGAATACTGGTGTTTCTGCGTAGTAGGCAACTGCTTTTGCGGTATCAAAAATTTTGCCTCCGCCGACACCGATAACCAGATCACAGCCTTTTTCTTTCACGATAGCAACCAGACGGTTGATCTCACTCTCACAGCACTCGCCGTTGAAATAATCAAAAACAACGTCGCAGTCGCTTCCCGCAAAGCTTTCTTCGATCATTGCTCCGATCCGTCTGTAGCCTCCCTGGCTGATCAGAACCAGTGCTTTCTTTCCGCATTTTGCCGCATATGTTCCGATGTTTTTCATTTCCCCTGCGCCCTGTAAATATTTAGAAGGGCTAATTAAAATTTTTGCCATTTCTCTTACGCTCCTTTTTTGTTTTTTGAACGTCAGCCTCCGCTTCTGGCGTTTTCTGCGAAAAATGAGTTTACCGCAGAACTTGTCTTTATTATAATAACTGCGCTGTAAAATTGCAAGAATATTTCCATCCAAAATGAACCCCGGAAGTTCACATATTTCCCCGGGATTTTTCGGTTTATTCTGCCTGATCGTAAATGATTTTGCAACGCAGCAGTCCTGTGCGTCGTTTGGGTAGGTATACGGTGCAAACAGATAGACAACTGTCGGGGCATCGTAAAAAGCATTCTGGATTGTGCTGTCATCAGCGATGCTGTCGGCTTCGAGAATTTTGTCCAGTTCTTCCTTTTTGATCTTCTCCGGCTGGTAAAACGGGTGGAACGTCTGGCTTTGATTAAAGTAACCGCCCCTCTGATACGTTTTCACGTAAATTGGCTAAGGGTTGGCTGTGTTGACGATCGCATCGGCATGAACTTTTGTGATGTCGTTTCGGATGATTTTAAATGGCATGGGGATCACCTTCTTTCGTGGGATTTATAGCTGTTTTAATTTATAAGTTGCAAACAGCGTATAATGGTATATTTACCATCCGCTCCTGCTCTTTATACTTCAATGTTGAAAATCGAACTGCTTCTTCCGGCTGGAATTTTTCGCAATATGTTTTAAGACTATGGGATCGAATGTTCTGTTCCGCCTTTACTTCAATCGGCACAATACTCTTTGCCTTCTGAATCAGAAAATCCTGCTCGAAAGTTGCTTTTTCATTTCCATAATAATATGGCGTATAAGGGGTATCTGAAATCAACTGCTGCAGAACGTACTGTTCTGTAAGCGCGCCTTTAAATTCAACAAAAATATCGTTACCCTCCAATATGGATTCTGCTGGCAGTTCACTCATTGCTCCGAGCAGTCCTACATCCAGTACGAATAATTTATATGCATTCATATTTTTATACGCCTTCAGCGGCATATGAGGCTCATTTACCCGGTTGACTTTATATACTAATCCACAATCCAGAAGCCACTGAATTGCTATTTCAAATTCGCTGCTTCTGGCTCCTTTCTTTATCTGTCCAAAGAAAAATTTTTTATTCTCCTTCGCCAGCTGCATCGGAATAGAATCCCATACCATTCGTATTCTTGGGAGAACTTTTGCTTCAATATGCTTTCCAAAATCACCCTCATACTGCCGTACAATATCACTCTGTATCTGTCGTACTTCTGCATAATCTTTATTCAAGCGAAATGCATCTACAACTGCTGGCATGCCGCCTGTATAATAATAATTTTTCAGCCAGAACAAATATTTATCCGCAAAATTGTCAATTAAATTGTAATCCTTTGTTTCCAATGCACTTTCCAGCCCTTCTTCGTCCATAGCGCACAGGAATTCTCTAAAATTGAATGGATATAAATCCAGTAAATCTACTTTTCCCACCGGATAGGATATTCCCTCATGAAGCGCCACGCCAAGAAGTGAACCTGCTGCTATTACATGATATTCCGGTGCTTCTTCGCAAAAATATTTCAAAGATTCCAACGCTTTCGGTGCATTTTGAATTTCATCCAGAACAATCAATGTATTCTCTGGGGTGATCGTTACGCCTGATTCAATATTGAGGTTCATAATAATACGTTTTATATCGAAATCCGTATCGAAAACCGCCTGCATTCTCTGATTATTGTAAAAAGAAATGTAGGCGGTTTTTTCATAATATGTCTTACCAAATTCTTTCATTAACCACGTTTTACCAACCTGCCGGGCTCCCATTAAAATCAGTGGTTTTCTGTTACTTTTTTTCTTCCAGTCTAATAGTTTATCCATTGCAAATCGACGCATGCTGATCTTCCTCCATTTCTCTTTTTTATTATTTCACATTTTTCCCTGGTTATTCTTACTCTAATTTAACATTTTTCCCGACCTAATTCAATATAAAATTAACATTTTTCCCGACTTCACCGGAACAGAATCTGCTGTGAAACCTTCTCTTAAGACAAACATAATCTCTCCACGGAAAAATACGACAGCCAGCCACCGTCGTATTTTTCGTTATCAAATATTTTTATTTTTCTTCTCTGATCAGTCTGAGTCCGTCTTTTTCCAGCAGATACTCCTTCCCGCACACCTCTCCGATATACTTCCTGTCATGCGAAATGCTGATGATGGCGCCTGGAAATTCGCGGAGCATTTTTCTTATGACCGGTCCCGATAAGGGTGAAAAGTTTCGGGTTGGTTCATCCAGAATCAGCACATTGGCATTGCCAAGGCTCATTTTCAGAAGCAATACTTTTGCCTTCTGGCCGCCGGACAGTTCGCGGATGGGGTGATCCATCTCGTCTGCCGTGTACTTCAGCGATCCGAGATACGTCCGAATCTTCGTCCTCTCACTCTTCTCCCCGGTGGAATCCAGAAAATCGACCGGCGTCATGGAAAGATCCAGCTGATCCTCATAATTCTGCGGCATATAATCTACGCGGAGATCCTCCCGTTCTTTCAGCTCTGCCGCAATCTTTTTCAGCAGTGTCGTTTTACCTGCCCCGTTCGGGCCGACAATGCATATTTTTTCCGGTCCTCTTATCTTTAAGGTGATATTTTCCGCCAGAACCCGCTCCCCATCCGGCGTTTCCAGTTTCGGAAGCTGATATTCGATGACCGTTTTCCCGGCGGGCATGGCTGCCTCTGCTCCTCCAAGCTGGAAGTAAATCGCTTCCTCCTGCTCCGGCATTTCTGTCATGCGGGCATCTTCTTTTTCAAATCTGCGGTTCATCGCCTTTACGGTATGCATTTTATCCTTCAGATTTTTCGCCACGGACGGTGCCTGACGGGAACAGTTGTTCAAGGCGTTCTGCACGCTCTGGTATACCTTTCGGTATTTCTCATCGCGCAGCGCTTTCTCTCTCCTGTCACTCTGCGCCTTCTGTTCCTGGCGCTCGAAATTCTGCAGGCGCTCCTCTACATACGTCCGATAGGGAAGTTTCGCAACCGTGTATCTCGATTTTGTCTTCCGCACAATCTGTTCAATATGAATGACCATATTTGCCGTGTTTTCAATCAGCGTTTCATCGTGCGAAATAAAAACAACAATATGCTCCCATTCGCGGATCAGTTTCTCCAGAAGTTCCAGTGTCGCAAGATCAATATCATTTGACGGCTCATCCAGCAGAAGGACCGTGACATCCTCCATGAGAAGACGCATCATCTGCGCTTTCACCTTCTCGCCGCCGGAAAGCTCACTCATCTGCTGATCCCGATAGAAAAACTCTTCCGTCAGACCAAATTTTCTTGCCAGCACCGCCAGATCCTTCGGTGTCTGATCCCAGAACTTTTCTTTTTCATAGAAATACTCATACACCGTCTTCGTTTTCTCCGCCTCCGGAAGTTCCTGCGGCAGATATCCAAGCCGCTCCTTTCCGATGATGCGCTCGCCTGTGGATTCGATGTAATCTTCCGTCAGTGCGGGATCGTACATCCACTTCAGCAGCGTCGATTTTCCGTTTCCCTCCTCTCCAATGATAACGGCCTTATCACCGTCATTCAGTACAAGCTGAAAATCTTCGAGAATCACTCGCAGATCTTTTTTATGTGTCAGTGTTAATTTTTTTATCTGCATCATACAGAAGCCCCCTTTGCTCCGGCAGCCTCTTTTCTGCTTTTTTACGCAAAACGAGCCTGTCCTGCGTACGCAAAACAGACCCGCAAAAAAATATCCCTGTTCTATTCTCATAAAAAAGGGAAATGATTCAGCGATTCTCGTCTTTAAGCGTACACGAAAAACAGGCCTGTTTTCCAGGCTGTCCGTTCTTTGTGTTTTTCTTAAAGTCGATTATCGCAGAAACATTCCCTCACCTTTACACCAATGGTGCTCTTTCTTTTTATTTTCTGTTCCCTATTATAGGACAACTTACAGATAAATGCAATCCGTTTTTTTACAAATTGAGAAGTTCCTCTGCCAGCGCCTGTGCATGCTCCAGATACCAGCCGTCTTCGTCCTCTTCTGCTTCCACAAACTCGATATACTCATTCAGCGTGGCCAGCTTCACATCCAGATTGAACTGTTCGCGTGAAATCTTTGTCTTTAACGCTTCATACATCCGATCCAGAAACAGCTCTTTCTGTGCATTGTTCATGTAGAACGGGAAAGCACTCCGTGTCTCGGTCGCATGTGCCAGGAATCTTGCAATGTCCAGAGAATACGGCATCATTCCACCAAATCCCCAGTCAATCATGACAACATTTTCGCCGTCATAGATCACATTCCACTGCAGGAAATCACCGTTTGACATCGTACATGGACAGATCAGCTGGCGGTCCAGGAACATCTGATACGCTTTCCGCAGAATTGGATCATCCGCTACGGACGATGCTCGGCGCAGAACGCGTTTCCAGTATTCGACAAATCTCTGCTCCACTTCATTTTCCGGCGCTTTGTCCATCGACGGTGTCCAGAAATACGACTGAATTTTACTTAAGGTTTCTGCCGCTTTTTCTGTTGTCTCGTCCGTCATATCCCGCATGTCGTTTCCTTCTACATACTTCATGCAGATCCAGTCCGCATCCTCTGCCTGCCGCATGCCGACATACTGCGGTACGTGAAACTCTCCTTTTGACAGATACTGCGCATAAATCTGCGCTTCTTTGCTGCCGGTTTTCTTCAGTGTATATTTTCCTGCATCTGTCTCGATCACATACACATCGTACTCCCGCACTTCATCTTCCGCCTCGCCCCACTGCTCGCAGATGCGGGAAACTGCTTTTACCGATTCTCCGGTGATGTCTGATGCCATTTTTCGGATTTCATCTGACTCTACCGGTTTCTGAAAATTTCCTAACTCCATCTCTTTTGTTTTATCCTTCCCATTTTCACTTTATTCCAGTACTACATCACATCTGTGATGCTTTTGTCATTCTGTCTTCCAGTAACTCAATTTTTTCCATATGCTTTTTTATCCAATTACGCTTGCTCCAAACGGCATAAACGAGAGCCTTGCCAGCTCCCCTGCCGCCATTCCAGACACTGCCAGCTATCCATTATTTTGTGAACAGTTTGCCGCATCGATCGCCAGCACCAGTAATAATGCCGGAATTTCATTGCTCGGATTATCATACTCGATGACATACGTGTCACCCCAGCTCAGAAGTTTTTTATGTACGTGGACGACTGCACTGCAGGCTTCATATACATCGTAATCCCATCCCATGAAGTCACCTTCTGCACGCCATCCCATGAAATCTACATCGTATTTGGGACGGAACAGTGCAAAACGTTTTTCGATATGTCCCATTAACTGCCCGTTCCATTCAATTTCGAAAGTCGGAAGAAAGCAAAATAATTTCTGTTTGATAAACCCAATTTCATTATGCGCCGCATCGTACACATGCAGACGGTGTCCCAGCGAGATAAATTCATTTTTCACAAAATACTTTTGGTTCCCCTGCTCGTCATAGATATCATACGTGTCTGACCAGGAAAATACACGTTGTTTGATTAGTAACTGCATATCTGCTCCCCTTTTCATTTTTCTATCAGAAAATCGACTTTTTTATGGAAAATTTTTCCTTTTCCCCTTAATTTTCGACCGCGATTTTGACCCCATTTTTTTCGGTCTGAAACGGTCTAAAACGCTATTTTTGCCCTGTTTTTTCTACCCAAAATGTACAAAAAAACCGCTAAAACACTGGATTTTAGCGGTTTTTCAGGTATGGACCTGAGGGGAATCGAACCCCTGTCCGAAAGCCTATTCATTCAGGCATCTCCCATTACAGTCATTCTATTAAAGGTTCCCCCATCGGCACGCCGGATGACAGGCTTGCCGCTTCGGTAGCTTCATAAAATCTTCCATCTCCGCAAAGCTTTGGAAACGAAGTGCTCCGCATCTGTTTGATGCCAGGAGAATAGCCGCGGAAAACTATTCAGCTGACAACGCCGCACTTAGGCAGCGTACGCTACGTAATTATCGTCTGCGTTTAAATTTAGGTTCCAGGTTGATGACGCGGTCCCGGAGTCCACGAATGGCTTCCCAAACTTCAAAACCCCCGTCGAAACCAGTACAAGCCCGTGCTGGTTCTACAGACGCTTTTCTTTGATACGGGGACGCAAACAGATCGTCCCGGTGCAGTGAAAACTCTCTTTCAACTGCCGTATATTGTATTATAGTCTTTCCCCATACTTTTTGTCAAGGATTTTTAATACAGATTTTTAACTTTGAAATCTCTCTCCGCCTCACGTCTCTGATCCTTCTTTGCGATATCCTGCCGTTTATCATACAGTTTTTTACCGCGTGCCAGACCGATCTCGACTTTTACGAGGCTGCCTTTAAAATACACCTGCAGCGGAACGAGCGTGTAGCCTTTTTCCTTGATCTGCGCCTCAAGTTTGCGGATCTCATAGTCGTGCAGCAGCAGTTTCCGGATGCGCAGCGGGTCTTTATTGAATATGTTGCCCTTCTCGTACGGACTGATGTGCATGCCGTAGATGAATACCTCATCACGCTCAATGCGGATGAAGGACTCCTTGATGCTGCATTTTCCCATGCGGAGGGATTTTACCTCGGTACCGGCAAGGGAGATGCCGGCCTCGTATTTATCCTCGATAAAATAGTCATGATATGCCTTTTTATTGTTGGCAATCATTCGATTTCCTTTTTGTTTTGCCATAGCTTTTTCCTCCAGGGATTTATTCTGTCTCGGTTTCTTTTTCTACATACGTAAAATCGATTGTCCGGTTGGCAGGCTCGGCGTTTCGTACACGGACACGCACCGGCTCACCAAGGCGGAATACTCTTCCGTGCTGCTCTCCGACCAGACGGTAATTTTCTTCATCAAAATTATAATAATCGTCTTTCAGTGTCATGATGTGAACGAGTCCCTCAACTGTATTTTGCAACTCCACATAGAAGCCCCATCCGGTCACGCCGGAAATGACGCCGTCGTACTCTTCGCCGACATGCTCCAGCATATATTCGGCTTTCTTCAGCTTCACAGCCTCTCTTTCTGCCTCTGCAGCACGCTGCTCCATCGCACTCGACTGCTCCGCCACATGCTGCAAAATGGACGAATATTTGCCGATTCTGCCGCCCTTGTCGAGACGTCCCCGCAGATCATCCTTGATAATGCGGTGGATCTGCAGATCCGGGTAACGGCGGATTGGTGAGGTAAAATGGCAGTAATATGACGCTGCCAGTCCGAAGTGGCCGCTGCATTCCGGGGTATAAATGGCTCTTGCCATCGACCGGAGCAGCAGGCGGCTGATCAGCGGCTCTTCCGGGGTTCCCTCGATGCTGGTGAGAATCTTCTGCACCTCACCCGGCGTAATCTCATGGGAACGCTTTTCGACTTTGATGCCCTGTTCACGGATCAGCGTCAGCGTTGCCTCCATGCGGTCTCCGTCCGGCTTGTCATGCGTCCGGTATAAGAACGGGATTTCGCGTGTGCAGTATTCCTCTGCCACGGTCTCGTTCGCCATCAGCATGAAGTCCTCGATCATCCGTGTTGCCACGTTCGACGGATACGGGCGGATCTCCACCGGCGTCCCTTCTGCATCAAGAATTACTTTGCTCTCCGGGAATTCAAAATCAATTGCTCCGCGTTCTTTCCGACAGCTCCGGATCAGTGCAGACAGTTCCTGCATCTGGCGGAACATCGGAACCAGCTCATGATATTCCTCCAGCAGCTCCGGATGTGCTTCCGGCTCGGTCAGGATTGCATTGACGGCGGTGTAGGTCATGCGGCGGTCCACGCGGATCACCGTCTCAGCGATCTGATGGCCGATCACACGGCCTTTCTCGTTGATCGTCATAATACAGGAGAGTGCCAGGCGCTCCTGTCCTTCATTCAGGGAACAGATGCCGTTTGACAGACGCTTCGGCAGCATCGGAATAACGCGGTCCGGCAGATAGACACTGGTGCCGCGCTTTAACGCCTCACGGTCGAGGGCGGAATTTTCCTGCACATAGTTGCTGACATCAGCGATATGAACGCCAAGCGTCCACGTATCGCCCGCTTTTGTGACGGATACGGCGTCATCGAGGTCTTTGGCATCCTCGCCGTCGATTGTCACCATCTGCCAGCTTTTTAGATCGAGGCGGCCGTTGTAATCGTTTGGAATTACTTCCTCCGGGCATTTTTCTGCCTGTGTGATCACGCGTGCCGGGAACTCCTCCGGGATCTGGTAAGCGTCCACGACTGCCTGGATATCGACAGTCTGGATACGCGGCTTCTTCTCTGTGTCGCCGTCCTTTCCATTCTTTCTGCGGAATCGGTCATCGCGTCCTCTTCTGCCCTGCTCTCCGGCGCGGCGGTCTCTTTTTTCCCGTTTTTCCGTCGTTGTGGATGCACCGCGGCTCTTCTGGTAACGGCCGTCGGAGATCACATCGATTTTTCCTTCTTTTATCAGGATTTCCATAACCTCCGCAAGCTCCGACCGTTTTGCTTTCGGCACCTGCAGCAGCATGGCAATGTCTTTCAGACGCATCGGCTCATAGTTTTTCGAGCTTACGAGATCCATGAGCAGCGTCTTGCGGTTTTTCAGCAGTTTCGAACTTCTGGAACGCGGATGGCCCGCATGACCGCCATGGTTCCCGCTGTTCTGTCCTGCATGGGACGCCGCGCTGCCCTGCGGATATTTCCTCCGATCTTTTTTCTTCTTATTATCTTTCATCTATTATCTCCTCTTTGTAGAAAAAGACACCCTTACGCCTTCTCGTGGGAATAAGGATGTCTTTACTTTGCTAAAAATTCATGTTTAATACAACCGACAGTACAATAAACAGAACTGCCATGATTTTTGTTGCACGGATCAGAGTTCCTTCTGCAGAACGGCTTTTGTTTCTTCCCCAGTAAGTGTCTGAGATACCTGCGATAGCACCGAGACCCTGCTGTTTTCCTTCCTGCATCAATACAACAACGGTTAAAGCAATACAATCAATGACATAAATGACTGTCAAAATCGTTCTTAAAATTTCCACAATTACACCTCCTACGGCCAACTTATATTATTTTACCATAGCGGAAGAACGATTTCAACTGTTATTTGCCTATTTTAGCCGTTTTTCACCACTCTCTTACGCCGGTTCCCTTTTGCGGGAACGGATTCCGGTATTTCGCTTCCTCACCGAGGCGTTCCTCGATGCGGAGAAGCTCATTGTATTTCGCATTCCGCTCCGACCGGCACGGTGCTCCGGTTTTGATCTGGCCGGCGCCTGTCGCGACGGCAAGGTCTGCCAGAAAATCATCCTCTGTCTCTCCGGACCGGTGGGAAATGACGGCGCGGTACCCTGCTCTCTGCGCCATCTCCACCGCATCCAGCGCCTCAGAGAGCGTTCCGATCTGGTTTACCTTGATCAGAACCGCATTTGCCGTGCCAAGTGCAATGCCGCAGGAAAGCCTTCTTACATTCGTCACAAACAGATCATCCCCGACCAGCTGTACTCTGTTCCCGAGCGCTTCCGTCATCTGTTTCCAGCCTTCGAAATCGTCCTCGCACAGCCCGTCTTCGATGGATACGATCGGGTATTTTTCGATCAGTTCCTCATAGTAGGCAACCATTTCTGCGGTATCCCGAAATACTGTCTTTCCGCACTGACGGGATTCCCCGGGAAAGTAGTAGACGTTCCTGCTCTCCTCGTAGAGCTCGCTTGCCGCCGCATCGATCGCGATCATCACGTCGTTTCCGGGCGCATAGCCGGCTTTCTGGATCGCATTGACAATGAGCTGCAGTGCTTCATCGGAATCCTTTAAATCCGGCGCAAAGCCGCCCTCATCGCCGACAGAAGTCGAGTATCCCTTCTCCTTCAGGAGCTGCTTCAGCGTATGGTAAATCTCCGCGCACATGGAAAGACCCTCCCGGAATGAGGGAGCGCCGCACGGCATAATCATAAATTCCTGCAGATCGACGGTGTTGTCGGCATGACGGCCGCCGTTTAAAATATTCATCATCGGCACGGGCATACGGCTTGTGTGGCAGCCGCCCAGGTACTGGTACAGCGGCAGATGAATCGCATTTGCCGCCGCGCGCGCCACAGCAAGTGAGACACCGAGAATGGCGTTTGCCCCGAGGTTTTCTTTCGTTTCGGTTCCGTCTGCCTGGCACAGGATATGGTCGATCCGCTCCTGCTCGAGCGCATTCTCGCCGACAACGGCATCGGCCAGCACGGTATTGACCGCTTCTACAGCCTTTCTCACGCCCTGCCCCAGATAGCGCACTTCCTGATCTCTTTTTTCCAGTGCCTCAAATTTTCCTGTCGATGCCCCGGACGGCACCTGGGCACGCCCCATATGGCCTTCCAGTCCGAGAATCCCCTCCCCGACGGCCACTTCCACCTCTACGGTCGGATTTCCGCGCGAATCCAGAATTTCTCTTCCTGTCACGCTTCGAATTGGTAAATATCGAAACATAGTTTTCCCTCCTGTTTTGCTGCAAAGTGAACAGTAACCAAGTTTCTTCTCTGCGTTCACAGTATGACCGTGCTATGGGAAAAATATGTTGCTCTCTCTGTCGAAACCTCTTTTTTCCAGTCCTTATTCTTTTCAAACATAAAAAAACGCAATATGAAAGCCATCCGATTTTTCCATTTTCGGATGGCTTTCATAAGTTAGAACTGTGCATTGGACTGAATCCTTTCTTTTTTGTTCTTTTGTTCTTTTGTTTCACTTTGGGGTACTTCGTTACGTTTTCTTGGGTCCATACCTTCGCTTTCTTAGTTTATGGGGTAATTCGTTATGTTCTCGGTGGTCCGTCCTCTCTTTCTGTTTTTTTTCTTCCGTTTTCTTTTGTTGACTTTACTATATCAGTTTTCTCACCGTTTGTCAACACTTTATTTTTATTTTTTATCTGTTTTCCATTTTTATTCTGTCTCTTATTGCGTAATTATTTTTATTTTCAGATTATTATAATAAAATATCCCTGCCGCACCCGTTTCAAAACGAATCCGGCAGGGACATTTTCACGATTTCTCTTTATTTCTTAATCAGCAGGGATTTTCCTGTCATTTCTTTTGGCTGCTCCATGCCCATCAGCTCGATCAGAGTCGGTGCGATGTCTGCCAGGCAGCCGCCCTCTCTTAACGTGTAGGATGGATCTGCATTAACCAGAATGAACGGAACCGGATTGGTGGTATGAGCGGTGTATGGCTCGCCGGTCTCATAGTCTACAAGCTGCTCTGCATTTCCGTGGTCCGCACAGATAAACATCTGGCCGTCAACCTCTTTTAATGCATCAACTGCTTTGCCTACGCACTCATCAACAGCCTCAACTGCCTGGATTGCTGCGCTCTCAACGCCGGTATGGCCAACCATATCCGGATTTGCAAAGTTGATGATGATGACATCGTATTTCTGGGAACGGATGGCATCCGTCAGCTTGTCGCATACTTCGTAAGCACTCATCTCTGGTTTCAGGTCATAAGTAGCAACCTTCGGGGATTTCACAAGGATTCTGTCCTCACCTTTATTTGGCTCCTCAACGCCGCCATTGAAGAAGAAGGTTACATGTGCATATTTCTCGGTCTCGGCGATACGAGCCTGAGTCATGTTATGTGCTGCCAGATACTCACCGAAGGTATTGGTGATCTCTTCTTTTTTGAATGCAACGGATTTGTTCGGGATGGTCTCATCGTATTCCGTGAAGCATACGTAGGTCAGATCCAGACGTTTTTCTCTCTCAAATCCGGTGAACTCATCTGCACAGAATGCTCTTGTCAGCTCTCTTGCACGGTCCGGGCGGAAGTTGAAGAAAATCACAGAATCTTTATCCTGAATCGTTGCAACCGGTTTTCCGTCTTTTTTCAGAACGGTCGGCAGAACGAACTCATCGGTTTTTTCAGCATCATAGGAAGCCTGAACAGCCTCTGCCGCATCGGTTCCTTCTACGCCTTCCCCTTTTGTCAGAGCTTTGTAAGCCAGCTCGACACGATCCCAGCGGTTATCACGGTCCATTGCATAGTAACGGCCGGAGATCACGCCGATTTCGCCGACACCGATCTCATCCATTTTTGCCTGCAGCTGCTCTACATAAGATTTTCCGGATGCCGGAGGAGTGTCACGGCCATCCAGGAAGCAGTGTACATAAACTTTCTCGAGACCCTTACGTTTTGCCAGCTCCAGAAGTCCGAATACGTGGGTGATGTGGCTGTGAACACCGCCGTCAGAGAGAAGTCCGAACAGGTGCAGTGCGGAATTATTTGCTTTTGCATTTTCAACAGCCTTTACCAGCTCTTCATTCTCGAAGAAATCGCCGTCCTGGATTGCTTTCGTGATTCTGGTCAGCTCCTGATATACAACACGGCCTGCGCCCATGTTCAGATGGCCTACCTCAGAGTTACCCATCTGTCCGTCCGGAAGACCTACAGCAAGTCCGCTGGCCTGTCCTTTTACGTACGGGCACTGGCTCATCAGCTGGTCCATAATCGGAGTTTTCGCTTCGCAGACAGCGTTATGCTCGCATTTGTCATTCAGTCCATATCCGTCAAGAATCATTAATACGGTTGGTTTTTTACTCATTGTGAATTCCCTTCTTTACTTAAATTTTGGGTAACAATCCAGAGCCCCGTCTCGATTCCGCTTACGCTGCATCTCGATGTTGCTTTTCGCCATATGAAACTCAAGAAAAAGCGCTCCTTCATGCAAGCATGATTCGCGATTTTTCTTCCATTTCGCATGGCTCTGAATTGTTACATTTTGTTAGTATACCCGGATTGTCGAAGAAATCTCCTGGATCATCGACATTCCGCCTAAAATCTGCATGGCATCCTCAAAATGGCGCTCTTTGACCTCGTCCGTAATGACGACGATCTCGGCGTATTTTCCATTGACACGTTTCTGAAGCATCTGTGCAATCGAAACCTTGTTGTTTCCAAAGACAGAAGCTACCGATGCCAGCGTTCCATACCGATTTTCAATCTGCATGCGTACAAAATATTTCGACTTAATTTCGCCGACACGCTTGATCGGGCATTCCCGGTAGCATGTGCAGCCGATTCTGCCGCAGCAGTTCCATAAAATATTGCGCACAACATCGAAAATGTCGCCCACAACAGCACTCGCAGTCGGAAGCTCTCCGGCACCTCGCCCGTAAAACATCGTATCCTGTACGGCATCGCCTGTCAGGAATACGGCATTGTAGGAATCATTGACAGTCGCAAGCGGATGATTGCTGTCGATCAGCATCGGATGAACGCGGGCTTCGATTCCTTCCGGGGTATCTTTTGCCACGCCGAGCAGCTTGATCGTGCATCCCATCTCTTTTGCGTACTCGATATCGGTCGCCGTGATTTTGGTAATGCCTTCGGTGTAAACATCTTCAAATGTCACTCTGGAATTGAACGCTGCCGAAGCAAGGATTGCTACCTTGCGGCCGGCATCAAGACCTTCCACATCTGCGGTCGGGTCTGCTTCTGCATAGCCCATGTCCTGCGCCAGACGGAGCGCATCACCAAACTCCATGCCTTCCTGCGACATTTTTGTGAGAATGAAATTTGTGGTACCGTTGAAAATACCCATCAGCTCTGTGATATGATTGGCGGCAAGGCACTGTTTCACCGGACGGATGATCGGAATTCCTCCCGCCACAGATGCCTCATAGAGAAAATCTTTTCCGTTTCTCTTTGCTGTCGCAAGGATTTTTTTGCCCTCGGATGCCACCAGATCTTTGTTTGCCGTTACAACATTCTTTCCAGCATCCAGGCAGGCAAGAATGTAATTCATGGCCGGCTGTTTTCCACCCATAACCTCAACAACAATCTCGATTTCCGGGTCATTGGCAATCTCCTCGAAGCTGGTGGTAATGATGGAGGGATCGTCAACCTTTGCAGCTGCTTTTTCCACATTGCGCACGAGAATTTTTTTCAGCTCCACACGCGCTCCCAGCTTCGGAAGCATTTCCTCCTGCTGGCTTTTCAGCACTTTGTACACACCGGTACCGACGGTGCCAAGACCCAGCATTCCGATTTTAATTACTCTTTCCTCTGCCATACTCATCTCTCCCTCTTATTTCAGGGATACGATGCATTCAATTTCTACTTTTGCTGCTTTCGGAAGAGCAGCAACTGCTACACAGGAACGAGCCGGTTTGGACTCGCCAAAGAAAGCACCGTATACTTCATTTACCTTGGCAAAATCGTTCATATCGGTCAGGAAAATGGTTGTTTTCATCACTTTCGTGCGGTCAGTTCCTGCTGCTGTCATGATTGCGTCCAGATTCTTTAAAGAGAGGGTTGCCTGCTCTTCTACAGTCTCCGGGATCACGCTGCCATGCTCTACATCAAAGCCAAGCTGTCCGGAAATAAATAAAAGGCCGTTGTCTGCGACTGCCTGTACATAAGGTCCGATTGCTGCCGGTGCTTTTTCTGTATTAATGATTTCTCTTGCCATAATCATATTCTCCTTTATGCTTTCTTTCGCGTCGTCTAATTTGCCGCGTTTTTTCCCTCTATCATGCGGTTTTTCCGACACTTTTGTCGTTCCCATCATATCACATGTGGGAGATGTCCGCAAGTGCGAAAAAGCCGCTCCCGGACACAAGAAAAGTTCAGAATCGTTCATTTCACATATCCAAATTCTATTAATTCATGTATGAACGCACTCCGTCTAGGATATCTTTTGTGATATGTCGACATAACAGCAATCACTTGTTTCTTTGATAACTGTTCTGTAAGTTCGTCTGATTTTCTTAAAAAAGCCGGTAAATTCATTTGCCTTTTCCAATCAAATCATCAATCCTATTTCATTTTATCCGTCAATATCCATTTTCCTTTTCGATTAGACCCCTCACGGATAACTTTACCTTCATGCTGCATTTTTGTAAGCATACGCTTAATCGTTGCCGTAGAAACTGCAAGCGCTTTTGCTAATTCTTTCTGAGTCAGTTTCGGATTTTTATAAATCATTTCTGACAATTGAATTTCAAGGTCATCTTTGGGATCATGATTGGGGTCATTGGGATCTCGATCGAGGTCAACAGGCTCATGATTGAGATTATCGGGCTCACGATTGAGATCATTTGACCCATGATTGAGGTCATGATCTCGATTTTTGACCTCAATGACCTCATTCTGGCCGCGATAAAGATTGATGCGGAAAGCTACTTCCATATCAATAAATTCCGGTTCACGCAATCCGTATTCCTGCATAGCCTGCATAAGTTTCGGAATACCACTTCCCCATGCTTCCACAAGGTTCATATAGGCAAAAGCATTGGCAAGCGAACGATTTCGGATTTTTGAAAATCCTTCCTTCATCAACTCAATCGTTACGCCAGGAAGCAGTCCACCAGGAGATGTGATCTCCAAACGATCATCATAAATTGCCACCTGAATATTAGAATTCTGAATGTAACTGCAATTCATAACTGCATTAACGATCAACTCACGGATACTATCCGGCGGCAGTTCATAAATATCCTGTCGATATACTCCTTCCAGCCGACATCCCATACGAATATTTCTAAGGACAAACTGCACCGCTTCCTCTACTTGCTTCCAAAGCGGTCCTTCATAATTACGTCGATCCAAAAAGACAGCTCGCGTCGTTCCCTTAAACACAGCGCACTGTATCATGGAACGGAGTCCACCTTGTCCCGTTAAATAAATATACGCATTTGTCGGATAGATTTTTTCATTCTCATCTTTTTTCAAAATTCCCCAACTGAGCAAAACATTTTTCGTTACATCTTTAACTGCTGATCGCTGAAGATTGGATTTGCAGTTGGCAATAGCAACTTCCTTCATTTGTTCACAGAGACTTTTAATATCTTCATCGGTCACTTCTATATCTCTGCGGATTATTGAATCAAAAGAGCGGGCATCGCATTCATAATATAATTCTCTTGACATATCACGGTCAGCAGGGCGTGTTGTTCCAGAAACTCGAATATATACGCCATTCTCCAGCCCCTCTGCCTTAATATAATATGGTTTCCGACGTCCCGTCCTGATTTCTGCAACAATTACAGGTTTATCATTTATATTTTGCAAATAAACATCCGGGATAATTGTAGGTTCACAACTGTCAGAAATAGCATTCGTAATCGCATCAATCTCCCGAAAAACTTTATCCTCCGGAATGCCAACAACTTCTCTTGTTTTATCGTCAATACCAAATATAATCCTCCCACCTTTTCCGTTAGCGAAAGCAACAACCGTTTTCATATATTTCATGCTCTTGTCTGGACGTTGTACTTTGAATTCAACGTTCTTGGATTCTCCAGCAAGGATTTCTTCTATTGTCATCCGATCACCTCCATGATTAAGTTTTGTCCATGATGACTCTATTATTTTGCTTTTTGCTTCCAATGTGGTTCCATTCATTTATGACTATTTTCCGTATGGTGCTTCAGATTCTGCCGCCATCAACACTGTTTCCTGATCGCTCAGATCGTATGTCACGGCTTTATGCTCTGGCTCATTAAAGGAAGACGAACCACCGATACCGAAATATTTTTCAAAAAACGTTTTCAGTTTTTCAATGACTCTCTGTTTTTTCTTGGCTCTTCCGCCACCACCAAAATGAGAAATTGGCGGCATGATTTTATCTATATCCGTTCCCGCTGTTTTGATCTCTCCGTCCCGAAACGCATTCTCTATGAACTTTCGTGTGTCTTTCGGCTTCAATTTTTCTTCCGTAATAATTACATTAAGATCATAATCGCGCTGTTCCACAACAAATTCATGCCACTCATCCATAACATCGTCCACATCATTGATTCCTGCAATAAAGGTTTCAATAAGCTGTTTCTTGCTGCGCAGCTCCGGGCTGGCATCAATCGCTTTATTGATGGTTATCAGCACTTCCTTATCTTCACAGCGGGTATCATGATACTTCTTTACAAGCATCAGAATATAATCAATGTTGATTTCTACCTGCCGGATCAATTCAATTTCAAACACCACATCATCTGTAATATCCGTACTTTCCCGGCGTTTCCGTTTCCACTCGTCACGCAAATCCTGATAACGTCCAAGGTAGTCTTGCAAATTGCGCTCAGAAATCAGCTCATTCCCCTTAAATTCGTCAAAGGAAAGCAGAAGGTTTCTCATACGAAGAATAGCACCAAACAAAGCAATAAAATCCTTCTGGTTCTGCTCTCCGACAATCTGCGGTTCTGACAGCGGAAACTTATGATTCAATTCCTCCATCAGATCCACATACCCTGGCATTAGCTTACCATCTACGGATTCATATCCGTAATAGTAATCCTTAAAGCTCTGCAGTAAAACAAGGCCCCCGGCATTCTTATCCCCAAACAAGGAAATGGCACTATCTACTCGCTTCTGCAGATTTCTGAAACATACAATATTTCCAAAGGTCTTGATAGAATTCAGAATACGGTTTGTACGGGAAAACGCCTGTATCAGTCCGTGCATTTTCAGATTTTTATCTACCCACAGCGTATTCATAGTCGTCGCATCAAAACCGGTAAGAAACATATTGACTACGATCAGAATGTCCAATTCCTTATTCTTCATGCGAAGCGACACATCTTTATAATAATTCTGGAATTTATCACTTGAGGTATCGTAGTTCGTATGGAACATTTTGTTATAATCCTTGATTACTTCTTCCAGAAACTCTCTGGACGGCTGGTCGACAGATATAAAACAAGCATATCACGAAAACGTGAATTTTTCAATCCGCGCAAAAAATCACTCCGCTTCAAAACACAGAAACGAAGTGATTTCTTTTTGCACAAACTGGCACTCTCTATAGCTAAATCAAGGGTTATATGTTGCATAAAAAACAGCAAAACGCCACCAAACACCTCACCTTCAGCATTTCTGCCGAATTCACCGTGTTTGGTGGCGTTTTAGCCCGTTTTATTGATTGATTTCGTACAAAATCAATTATTTATTGTAGTTTACGATAGCTCCGAAATCTGGTTTCAGGGATGCTCCGCCTACCAGGCCGCCGTCGATGTTCTCCTGTGCGAACAGTTCCGGTGCAGTTTTTGCGTTTACAGAGCCGCCGTACTGGATACGGATAGCTGCTGCTGTTGCATCATCATAGATTTCAGCGATGCACTCGCGGATGCCTTTGCAAACTTCCTCAGCCTGCTCTGTTGTAGCAGTTTTGCCGGTTCCGATTGCCCAGATTGGCTCGTAAGCGATAACGGCTGTTTTTGCCTGATCTGCTGTTACATTCAGGAATCCAACCTTTACCTGCTGACGGATGAAATCCATCGTTACACCCTGCTCTCTCTGCTCCAGAGTTTCTCCGCAGCACATGATCGGGGTGATGCCGTGCTCGAAAGCTTTCAGCATTTTTTTGTTTACGGTCTCGCTGGTCTCTGCGAAGTATTCTCTTCTCTCAGAGTGGCCAAGTACAACGTATTTCACGCCAGCGTCTGTCAGCATAGCCGGGGAGATTTCGCCTGTGAAAGCACCTTTCTCCTCAAAATACATATTTTCAGCACCAATCTGGATGTTGGAGCCTTTTGCAGCCTCTACAACCGGGATGATATCGATGGCCGGTACGCAGAAAACAACGTCAACGTCGTCATTTGCTACCAGTGGTTTTAATGTATTGACTAATTCTACTGCCTCGCTCGGAGTCATGTTCATTTTCCAGTTTCCGGCGATAATTTTCTTTCTTGCCATGATCGTTTGATCTCCTTAGTTTTGAATATAAATTCTTATTTGTCGTTTGCTGCTGCAACGCCCGGCAGTTCTTTTCCTTCCAGGAACTCCAGGGAAGCGCCGCCGCCAGTGGAGATATGAGTCATCTTATCGCCATATCCAAGCTGGTTTACAGCTGCTGCGGAATCTCCGCCGCCGATGATCGTAACTGCATCTGTTTCAGCCAGTGCTGCTGCAACTGCTTTGGTTCCTGCTGCAAAATTCGGCATCTCGAAGCATCCCATCGGTCCGTTCCATACAACGGTTTTAGCAGTTTTAACAGCATCAGCGAACAGTTTTGCAGTTTCCGGTCCGATATCCAGACCTTCCCAGCCATCCGGAATCTGTCCGGCCGGAACAACCTGTGTATTTGCGTCGTTTGAGAATGCATCTGCAACAACGTTGTCTACCGGAAGAAGCAGTTTCACGCCTTTTGCTGCTGCTTTTTCTTTCATTTTGTTTGCATAATCCAGATAATCCATCTCAAGCAGAGAATCACCAACGGTGCCGCCTGCTGCTTTTGCGAAGGTATAAGCCATACCACCGCCGATGATCAGGACATCAACTTTATCGATCAGGTTGTCGATAACAGAAATCTTGCTGGATACTTTGGATCCACCAAGGATGGCAACAAACGGACGCTCCGGATTGTTGACAGCATTTCCAAGGAATGCGATCTCTTTCTCCATCAGGTAACCAACAACAGCAGTGTCAACATATTTGGTAACACCAACATTGGAGCAATGAGCACGGTGTGCGGTTCCGAATGCATCGTTTACGAATACGTCACACAGGGAAGCCAGTTCTTTGCTGAACTCCTCACCGTTTTTGGTCTCTTCTGCACGGTAACGGGTGTTCTCCAGAAGGATTACATCTCCGTCTTTCATAGCCTCAACAGCTGCTTTTGCGTTCGGTCCTACAACCTCAGGATCTGCTGCAAATTTAACTTCCTGTCCAAGAAGCTCGGAAAGGCGAACTGCAACCGGTGCAAGAGAAAGCTCTGGTTTTGGTTCTCCTTTCGGTTTTCCAAGATGAGAGCAGAGAATTACTTTTCCGCCGTCAGCGATCAGTTTTTTGATCGTTGGAAGAGCTGCTACCAGACGGTTCTCATCTGTGATTTTTCCATCGATCAGCGGAACGTTGAAGTCACATCTTACAAGGACTCTTTTTCCTTTTACGTTGATATCATCTACGGTTTTTTTGTTTAACATGGGCGTTTCCCTCCATATATCCAACTGCATCTGCCGCGCCGTTTCTTTGTTTTTGCGGCATCGCGGTCCTTATTTAAAAATGCAGTTTATAATTTTTGCACACGGAAAAGGGCTGTTTTTGTGCCGTATTTTTCCGCCGCATTCGCAAAAAGGGCCCGGTCCTTAACAGACCGGACCCTTTGGGCTCTGAAATTTTGCCGTTCAGTTTGTTAAATTATGCTAACTCGCTGAAGTATTTGATGGTACGAACCATCTGGCTTGTGTAGGAGTTCTCGTTATCATACCAAGAAACAACCTGTACCTCTGTTGTTCCGTTGTCCAGCGGAAGAACCATAGTCTGAGTTGCATCGAACAGAGAACCATATCTCATACCAACGATGTCGCTGGATACGATTTCATCTGTGTTGTATCCGAAGGACTCGGTTGCAGATGCTTTCATTTTTGCGTTGATCTCGTCAACAGTTACAGTTCCTTCTACAACTGCTGTAAGGATTGTGGTAGAACCGGTTGGGGTTGGAACACGCTGTGCAGAACCGATCAGTTTGCCGTTCAGTTCCGGAATAACAAGGCCGATTGCTTTTGCAGCACCGGTGCTGTTTGGAACGATGTTAACTGCAGCTGCACGGGATCTTCTCAGATCGCCTTTTCTCTGCGGTCCGTCCAGAGTCATCTGATCTCCAGTGTAAGCATGGATAGTAACCATGATACCGGATTTGATCGGAGCCAGTTCGTTCAGAGCTTTTGCCATAGGTGCAAGGCAGTTTGTGGTGCAGGATGCAGCGGAGATGATGTTATCGTCTGCTGTCAGGGTCTCATGGTTTACATTGTAAACGATGGTCGGAAGGTCGTTACCAGCCGGAGCGGAGATAACTACTTTACGAGCGCCTGCATTGATGTGTGCCTGAGCTTTTGCTTTGGAGGTGTAGAATCCGGAGCACTCCAGAACTACGTCTACGCCAAGCTCTCCCCATGGGCAGTTGTTAGCATCCGGGAAAGCATAGATTTTGATGTTTTTGCCATCTACTGTGATGGAATCTTCATCGGATGTTACGGTATCAGCCAGAGCATATTTTCCCTGAGAAGAGTCATATTTTAACAGATGAGCTAACATCTTCGGGGATGTTAAATCGTTGATTGCTACTACTTCATAACCTTCTGCTCCAAACATCTGTCTGAATGCAAGACGTCCGATACGGCCAAAACCATTGATTGCTACTTTTACTGCCATGATTTTCAATTCCTCCTAAAAAGTGAATTTTAATTTTGAGTCTCTGTACTTTGTTAAAGAAACATCAACCTTATCTGTATAATACCTAATTTCGTCGGAAAATTCAAGTTCTATTTTCAAGAAAATACGAAATTATTTCTAAAATTTGTGAAGAAGCCGGATGCCAATCCGTATTTCTGCAAAATTTCGAAAGATCCGTCTATTGCAGAAAGAGCCGGAATCCAGCCTTTCTGGGGCTTTTTCCGGCTTTTCCTGCGTGTTTTCTATTGGATCGGCAGATATTCCGGCTTTTTCTCTTTAAACCGCACGTAGTACCGGAATCCGGCTTCCTGCGCGATAGCTGACGCGTCCGCGAAATGAAACGCTATATGTTCCGGTTTGTGGGCATCGGCACCGAAGGTGATCTTTTCGCCGCCCAGTTCCCGGTATCTTCTGATGACATCCGGCGTCGGATTCGGCACGCCAAGGCCTGCCTTGTAGCCGCCGGTGTTGATTTCCAGCGCGATATCGTACTGAATCAGCTCTTTTAAAATGGTATCGATCTCGTCCGCAAATGCGCGGTAGCTGTAATCTTTTCCCTTTTCTCTGCAGTAGCGTACCACATAATCCAGATGACCAAGCGTCTGGAAATTGTGGAAGAACCGGATATTTTCTGCTGTAGCCCGAAAATACGCCCGGTACAGCTCTTCTGCTGTCCAGTCCAGGAAAGCATCCTCATAATAGGGGTCTTTTCCGTCAATGACATGCATGGAGCCGATCACATAGTCGAACGGCCACGCATTTACATACTCTTCCATCCGTTCTTTTAAGTGGAGCTGCAGTCCCAGTTCCACGCCGAATCGGATATCGATTTTGTCGCGGTATTTTTCCTGCAGTTCCCGGATTTTTGCCGCATATGCCGGTGTATCGAGCTGGAACTCGCCGGTACTGTAATCCATATCGTAGTGATCCGTCAGGCAGATTGCCGGAAGTCCCAGCTCGACTGCCCGTTTTACCATCTCTTCTGTTGGTGCTTCGCTGTCACTTGAAAAGAAACTGTGCATATGACAGTCCGCTATTTTCATCTTTCGGCCTCCGTAATCGTTCCGCCTCCGCCGACACAGCCGTCCACGTAGAAGACAACAGCCTGTCCCGGTGTCGGAGCACGCACGCCGTCCGGGAAGGTACAGGTAATCTCATCTTCCCCGGTCCGTTTGATCACGCACGGGGAGCCTTTGTGCCCGTACCGGATTTTTGCGGTGCAGGAGAGCTCTTCTCCAAGTTCCAGCGGCGGAATTGCCA
This sequence comes from Fusicatenibacter saccharivorans, assembly GCF_027667425.1. Taxonomy (NCBI): domain Bacteria; kingdom Bacillati; phylum Bacillota; class Clostridia; order Lachnospirales; family Lachnospiraceae; genus Fusicatenibacter; species Fusicatenibacter saccharivorans. Next base: position 109,448 of record NZ_JAQEGR010000001.1, on the reverse strand, counting down.
TATAGTTTACTTTGTTTGCTTTTACTACTTTTGCGAAAACCTCTTCATTTTCGCCGACCACAACCTCGTTCGTCTCCGGACGGATTTCCAGTACGAACACGCGGTGTCCCATCGGAAGGCCGAGTCCGCGGCGCTGTCCTACGGTGTAATGGGTAATCCCCTCATGGGTACCGAGGATTTCACCCTTTGTATTCACGAAATTGCCTTTCGGTGCCACGATTCCTGTCTCGTTCCGGATAAAGGAAGCGTAATCCTGATCCGGCACGAAGCAGATTTCCTGGGAATCCTTCTTTTTTGCTACCGGAAGACCGATTTTTGCTGCAATCTCACGAATCTGATCTTTTGTGTAGTCTCCGACCGGCATCAGCGTATGCGAAAGCTGCTCCTGGGTCAGATTATACAGTGCATACGTCTGGTCTTTTGCCGCTGTTACCGAATTTGCAATCGCATACCGTCCATTGGCAAGCTGTTCGATTCTTGCATAATGTCCGGTCGCAATGTAGTCCGCTCCAATGGAAAGACTGCGCTGAAGCAACGCTTCCCATTTCACATAGCGGTTGCAGGCGATACACGGGTTCGGTGTTCTGCCGCAGAGATATTCGTTCGTGAAATAGTCCATGACGTTCTCACGGAACTCTTTTTTGAAGTTCATGACATAATACGGAATGTCCAGCACCTGTGCCACGCGCCTTGCATCATCAACAGCAGAAAGGCCGCAACAGCCCCCGTTTTCCTCCTGGACTGTCTCGGCCTCATCCTGCCAGATCTGCATGGTCACCCCGATGACATCGTATCCTGCTTTTTTCAGGAGATACGCTGCCACCGAGGAATCTACGCCGCCGGACATTCCAACGACTACTTTCTTTTTTCCCATACTTAGTATTCTTCCTCTTCCTCGCCCTCGCTGATATCAGACTTCGGTTTTGCAAGACCTTCGATCTTGATGTGGTGTTTCTCTGCGTAATCCCAGAGTGCAGCGTGAATTGCTTCTTCTGCAAGCAGAGAACAGTGAACTTTGACCGGCGGAAGTCCGTCGAGTGCTTCCATAACGGCTTTGTTGGTTACTTCCAGAGCTTCCTGGATGGTTTTTCCTTTTACCAGCTCGGTTGCCATACTGCTGGTTGCAACTGCGGCGCCGCAGCCGAAGGTTTTGAATTTGCAGTCCTGAATGATTCCGTTATCGTCGATGTCAAGATACATTCTCATGATATCGCCGCATTTTGCATTTCCAACGGTACCTACACCGCTTGCGTTCTCAATTTCTCCTACATTTCTCGGATGCTGGAAATGATCCATTACTTTTTCACTGTACATTGTTATTCTTCCTCCTGAACTATTTCAAAGCAGTCCTCCTCCGGCACAGCTTTTACCTGAATTTTTCTGTACCGGCTTTCTGGATGGACTGTCTTATTTTTTTTTAACTTATTTACCCTGCTGTTTTTTGATGTAATCCTCATACAGCGGGGACATGCTGCGCAGACGGTCTACGATCGCTTTGATCTGCTCTACAACGAAATCAACGTCCTCTTTTGTGATCTCCTCACTTAAAGTCAGACGTAAGGAACCGTGTGCTTTCTCGTGCGGCAGTCCGATGGCCAGCAGTACATGGGACGGATCCAGGGATCCGGAAGTACATGCAGAACCGCTGGATGCGCAGATACCTTTCATATCCAGCATGATCAGAAGGGACTCTCCCTCGATGAATTCAAAGCTGATGTTGCAGTTGTTCGGCAGACGTTTTACCGGATCGCCGTTCAGACGGCAGTTCGGAATCTCGGTTAAAATACGGTTGATCAGATAATCACGTACTTCGATTTCTTTTGCGGTACGCTCCGCCATAGTTCTTGCCGCACGCTCTGCCGCAACTCCATATCCTACGATGCCCGGTACATTTTCTGTTCCGGCACGGCGTTTTCTTTCCTGCGCACCGCCGTGTACGAAGGAGCGGATTTTCACACCCTTTCGGATGTAAAGGAAGCCGATTCCTTTCGGTCCGTTAATCTTATGACCGCTGGAACTGAGCATATCAATATTGCACTCATCCACATTGATCGGGATCTGGCCAAATGCCTGTACGGCATCTGTGTGGAATAAAATATTGTGTTCTTTTGCAATTCTTCCGATTTCCTTGATCGGCTGAATCGTTCCGATTTCGTTGTTTGCCGCCATAACGGAAATCAGAATGGTCTCAGGTGTGATGGCTGCTTCGAGTTCATCCAGATTGACAACGCCGTTCTCATCGACGCCGATATAGGTGATTTTCGCACCGCGCTCTTTTTCCAGATACTCACAGGTATGAAGAATCGCATGATGCTCGATTTTTGTGGTAATGATGTGGTTTCCTTTATTTTTATATGCTTCAAAGGTAGCTTTTAACGCCCAGTTATCGGACTCGCTGCCGCCGGCTGTAAAATAAATTTCCTCCGGTTTTGCGCCGAGCACGTTTGCGATCTGCTCTCTTCCTTTGGTGATGGCTTCTTTGCTTTTTCCTGCAATTGCATAAATACTGGATGGATTTCCGTAGTATTCGCTGAAATAAGGAAGCATAGCCTCGACAACTTCCGGGGCTGTTTTTGTTGTTGCCGCATTGTCCAGATAAATCATTGTTGTTCACTCCTTGTCATTTCTATCGCTGTTTCTGTTTTTCTCTAATTGCCGGCTCTGCTGAACCAGCTCTCCGAGGCTGATGGAATCCACAGCGTTCGTAATTCCCTCATTGATCCTCTGCCACACAAAACGCGTGACGCAGAAATCGGCCGCATCGCAGCCGCCCAGGCCTTCATTGACCGAGCACGTGACTGCCTCGAGTCCGCCCTCCAGCACACGGAGAACATCTCCTACCGAAATGGAATCTGCCGGTTTTGCAAGTACATATCCACCGCCTGCTCCCCGCACACTCTCAATGAATCCGGCTTTTCGAAGCGGACGCACCAGCTGCTCCAGATAGCTCTCTGAGATATTCTGGCGTTCTGAAATGCTGGCAATGGACACTGCACCCTCTTCTTCGTGACTCGCCAGATCGATCATGGCACGCAGGCCATATCTTCCCTTGGTCGATAATTTCATTCCTGGTTCTCCTTTTTCCTGTGCTGTCGTTTTCCAATTCCGACAGTTTTAATCGGATTTATTTCTCACTCAGAATAGCACCTCTCACGGGGTTCTGTCAAGGAGTTTTTTCGCATATTTTAGACTATCTGCGCAATGCCGTGAAAGGAGTCTATCCCATGCTGAAAATCACAAGAAAGAACACGCTTCTTCTTGGCACACTGATCCTGACCGCGTCCGGGATCATCTGCAGAATTCTTGGATTTCTCTATAGAATATTCCTGTCGCGCCGGATCGGTGCGGAAGCCTTTGGTATCTACCAGCTCGCCACACCACTCTACGCACTGATGCTCTCCCTTGGCGCAGGCGGCATGCAGACGGTGCTCTCGCGCTTTGTCGCATCGTACCTTGCCAAAAAGGATTCCAGACGGGCAAAGATCTGTCTGGCGGCCGGATGCGGCATTGTAGTGATACTTTCCTTCTCCGCCTCCATCTTTCTCTTTTTCAGCGCGGATTTTATCGGAACACGGCTTCTTTTTGAGCCGCGGACGATTCTGCTCCTCCGGATTTTATCACTCGGCATTCTCCCCTCCGGGATCCACAACTGTCTCTCGGCATGGTATCTTGGCCAGAATCAGACGGCACTGCCTTCTTTTTGCCAGCTTTTGGAACAGTTCGTGCGCATGGGCGCTTCCTACCTTGCCTGGCTTTTCTGTCTTTCCACAAGCCTCCCCTCTGCCGCTGTCGCTGCATTCGGTACTGCCGCCGGCGAACTCTTTTCGTGTCTCTTTCTGATGGCCTGCCTGTCCGTCTCGCACAGCAGGTCCCCTCAGAAACACCGCCCGATTTCTGTTTTTTTCAAAGAAAAGACCCTCTGGTACGATACCTTCCGAGAGCTTGCCGTTTTGAATCTTCCGCTTACGCTGAACCGTATTCTTCTGAATGTCCTCCACAGCATTGAAAGTGCTCTGCTCCCCGGCTGTCTGGTCACCTTCGGTCTTTCCCGGAAAGCAGCGCTCTCGCAGTATGGCATTCTCACCGGTATGGCACTTCCTATGATCTTTTTTCCATCTGCCATCACCCACGCGGTGTCCGTCATGCTTCTGCCCGGCGTAGCAAAACAGCAGGCCGACGGTACGCCGGAGCAAATATCAGACACAATCCGTTATACAATTTCTTTCTGTGTGCTGCTTGGCACTTCCGCTGTTTTTGCCTTTTTCTTTTTCGGTCCGTGGCTTGGACGTTTCCTTTTTCAAAACGAAGAAGTCGGCGCTTTTCTGCGTATCCTTTCATTTTTAAGTCCTTTTCTCTATCTGGAAACGACACTTGGAAGCATTTTAAACGGCCTTGGAAAAACTTCTCTCGTTTTTTTCCAGAACCTTGCCGGAGATGTAATTCGTATTCTTGCAATTCTTTTTCTCGTCCCGGTTTTCGGTATCCGCGGCTATCTCTATGGTATTCTTGCAAGTGAACTTACCATTATGACAATGGCACTTTTGTTCCTGCATCGGGAATCTGCAAACGGATTTGCTGTTCATTGATACCTTTTTTCTATCTTTTTTAAGAGAAACAGAATTTTCGCCGAAAAAATATCGACAATCTTCGCGTTATGTATTATAATTTATAGATAGTTTGCGACGGGGCACACAAGAACGCTCCTCTGTCCGCAGCTAGAAAAGAAGTGCATCTAAGATAAAGGAGAACGAAAATGAGCCTTGAATTTGTAAGAAAACTTCCCACCCCAACAGAGATCCGGGAACAATATCCCTTAAGCGCCCGCGCAACCGAAATCAAAAAACAGCGTGACGCTGAAATCGCAAAAGTCTTTACCGGGGATTCCGATAAATTTCTTGTTATCGTAGGACCTTGCTCCGCAGACAACGAAGACGCTGTTCTGGAGTACAATCACCGTCTGGCAAAGGTTGCCGACAAAGTATCCGACAAACTGATCATCATCCCGCGTGTCTATACCAACAAACCGCGTACCACAGGTGAAGGCTACAAAGGTATCGTTCATCAGCCGGACCCGGAAGGAAAGCCGGACCTGCTGCACGGCCTGATCGCCATGCGTAAAATGCATATGCGTGTAGTAGAAGAGACTGATCTGACTTCTGCAGACGAAATGCTGTATCCGTCCAACTGGAGCTATCTGTCCGATATTCTCTCCTATGTTGCGGTCGGCGCACGTTCCGTAGAAAACCAGGAGCACCGTCTGACTGTTTCCGGCATCGACATTCCGGCCGGCATGAAAAACCCGACCAGCGGTGATCTTTCTGTTATGATCAACTCCGTCATTGCCGCACAGGGCTCCCACTCCTTTATTTACCGTACCTGGGAGGTAAAGACAAGCGGAAATCCGCTGGCGCACACCATTCTCCGCGGTGCGACCAACAAGCACGGCAACTCCGTGCCGAACTATCACTACGAGGACATTCAGCTTCTGCTGGAGAAATACAACGAAACACATCTCGTAAACCCGGCTACCATCATCGATGCCAACCATTCCAACTCCGGAAAGAAATACGAGCAGCAGATCCGTATCGTCAAAGACGTTCTGCACACAAGACGATGCAGCAAGGATATCGAAAGTCTCGTAAAAGGTGTTATGATCGAAAGCTATCTGGAGCCTGGCAATCAGAAAATCGGATGCGGAACCCATGTTTACGGAAAATCCATTACCGACCCGTGTCTTGGATGGGATCAGACCGAACGACTGATTTACGATATTGCTGAGGAGTGCTAAATTTTCTCCTTCGTTGCAAAAACACATATGAAAGAAACCTCTGTCGCAGATTTTACCGGTCTGCACAGAGGTTTCTTTCTTTTGTTATGATAAGGTTGTTAAATCAATACCGTTGCAATGCTATTGCCCCAGAAGGTCAGGCGGGTTGTGGTTCCGTTCATGCGGAGATTGACTACTTTCGTCTCTTCTGACGTATTTAATACAACGAGTGCAATCGTTCCATCCGGGTTTTTCGCTGCTGTAACCTCAAGATCCGGCGAATACGTGGAGCTTGCGATGCGGACGGCGCCCGGTTTGATGTATTTTGAGAAGTGGGCGATCGCGTGGAACATCGGTTTTACTTCGATTGTGTCGGTCGTTCCGTCGCAAATGATCGGTGCGCCGCAGAAGTTGTCCACGTGGTTCGGGCCGCCGATCTCATCAAGCACGAGGTTCCAGTCAATCCAGTAATTCATGCCATGGTTCAGATCGCCGATGATGTCGTGCGCATACTGTTTTGCATGGCGCAGAGAGTTTCCGGCAGCCGCACCGTACCGTGCCAGCTCTACGCAGCCCTCACTGTGCATCAGCATCAGATCCGGGTAATCTTCTCTTACCATCGAGAGGGTGTCAAAATGATCGCCTGAATACCAGTGGTATGCAACACCAGCAATCATATCTTTCGTTGTCTCATCCACAATGTCGCGGGTTCTCTCGTACGTTCTCTCTTTGTTGTGGTCCCAGATGTACAGTTTTACGTGATCAAGGCCTTTTTCTTTTAAGGTCGGGTACAGATAGTCACGCAGGAATTCTTTTTCCTCTTCTGCCGTATATTCGCAGGAATCCCAGGTCTGAACAGCCAGCGGCTCATTCTGTACCGTCATCCAGGAAATCGGCAGGCCGAGTTTTTCGTACTCGGTGATGTATTTTGCAATATAATTTGCGTAATCCGGATAGCTTTCTTTTTTCAGGTGGCCGCCGCCGTTTCTCACGCCGGTCTCTTTCAGGAAGGCTGGCGGGGACCACGGGGAAAGCAGCAGTGAGACCGGTTTGCCAAGAGTTTTGGAAACAGCTTTTACGAGCGGCTGCACGTATTTTGCATCTCTTTCCAGGCTAAAATCCCTGAATTCCGGATCGTCCGGGTTTTCGACTGCGCAGTAATTGCCGATGGAGAAGTCACAGCTGTCCATGTGAATCCGGCCGATCGTATAGCCAATGCCGTCTTTTCCATAATACGCTTCTACTACTTTCTTACGGTTTTCCTCACTCATGCGGGACAGTGCATAGCCTGCGGACTCGGTGAGTGCGGCGCCAAATCCCTCAATTTTCTGATACGTCTTGTCCGGGTACAGGTTGATGACCTGCATTTCCTGATTTTTCGCGTCCGGGATCAGTGCAGTTTCATAGTCTCTTGTTTTGATGCCATCTTCCCCAAAGATGGTTGCGTGTAATGTTACTTTTGCCATAAGTTTTCTTCTCCTTTTCTCTGCTTTTTGCAGATCATTTTATCGCTCCGGATCCTTTTCCAGGCAGTCCGGGTAATAACTGAGTCTTGCGGTTCCGTGTTCGGCATAGAGCATGCCTTCCCGCGGTGCGGTTTTTCCTTCTGCTTCGCCGGACAGAATCTGCTCGGCGGTTTTGATGCAGTCATCGAGAATCGTCTCTGGCTGGCTGAAATAGCCCTGCATGCCGCCGAAACCGATGTGCCCGCTGTAGGATCTCTCATAGCGGGTTTCGTATGTTTTCAGGTGATACAGCCCTTCCAGCGTTTTTCTCACGCTGCAGCCGAGGACAAGAAGATTCTGGTTGCAGGCATCGCCGGAGAACAGGATTTTCGTCGCTTCATCAAGAAAACAGATGCCGCCCGGCGTGTGGCCGGCCACCTCGATGCACTCGACGCGGCGGTTTCCCAGTTCGAAAACATCGCCCTCGTGCAGGGCATGGAATGTCGGCATTTCGAACGGCTGAATTTTGTTGAGATCATACTCATATGCCTGATAGCCGCCGTTTCTTCCAATTTCATCAGCAAAGCCGCGCAGCTGTTCTGCGTTCAGGTTCCGTGTCATAGCAAAATCTGCCTCGCCAAGATAGACATCCGTAAACGCACCGATTCCGCCGACATGATCGAGATGGCCGTGCGTCAGGACAACGTCGTACGGCTTGTCCGTCAAGCTTGCCGCGATGCCTTTCAGATCAGAAAGGCCGCATGCGGTGTCAATCAAAAGCGCACGCTCCTCTCCGACCAGAAAATAACACGCGGACAGACCGAATTCGTTGATGGCGTAGGTGTTTTTCGCAATTTCCATTACCATTGGTTCTTTTATCATAGTTTTGTTCCCTCCCATACATGATGGCTGTTTTCGGAAAAAGCAGGCACCGCACGCATACCCCCACGATATGTTCTGCTCCAGTACCTGCTTTTTGTCCGTCTGTTCTGCCTGCGGCAGAAGTTATATAGTCTTTGCGTTTCCCTTTCGGAAATTCGTTTTATTTCAGGCCTGCTACGTAAGCGTCAAGCTGTTTCTGAGCTGCCTCTTTCATGGTCTCGATTCCTGCTGCTTCCATCTGGGACTGATAATCAGCCAAACCAGATTCTGCATCTGTGTATCCGAGCTCAAGCGGCCACCAGTACTGCTGCTGTACATTGTTGCATGCAGCAAGCTGGGTCTCGAAGGAAGAGGTATCCAGTACAAATCCTGTGAATTTCTCATTTCCCTGTCCAGAAACGATGTGGGACTCAAACTCATCAATGTTAGTCTTATAATCGTCCGGAGTACCGATCGCCTGACGGTTCAGAGCATCACTTCTTGCAGACCACATTGCGCTCGTTCCATAGTTGTCCGTATCCAGAACCTTGAACTGTCCTTCATCGTTCAGCTCATAAGAAGTTCCTTCAATGCCGTAGTAGAATGCATCGTATACTTCCTGATCATTGGTGATCAGATCCCACAGTGCCATTGCTCTCTCCGGATTCTTGGAAGTATTGGAGATTACCATACAGTCCTGCGTATATGGAAGATGTGCAACATCTTTTACCATGTTAGAATAGTGAATATCGTATTCCGGATGAAGAATTGCCTGTCCCACATAGGAATCAATGTTATGGATCTTCAGAGCTGCTTTACCATTCTGAAATTTCGTGCTGTCCGTGTCTGACAGAGCAGATTTTGAATAAAATCCTTTCTCATTCCATCTTGCCATCATTTCCAGGAATTCCGGTGTTTTCTCCAGCTCATAGGAAGTCATAACAGTTGGATTTTCTGCATTTGGATCATACCACAGATAACGGATTCCGTTGAAGGCTGCCAGTCCCTGATTTTCCATATACATGAAGAAGATTTCCGGTGCTGTAGAGTACAGATCGATGCACTCCATTTCCGGATGCGTTTCTTTGATGATATCGCAGTACTCTTCAATATCTTCAAAGGTCTCCATCTTTCCGTCCCATTCGGTTCCCTCTACCAGGTCACCACGATAGATAGGACCATATGAATTGTAGGTAGACAGCAGGGAAGGAACACAATAATAGCTTCCATTTACTGTTGCCTGCTGTTTTGCTTCCTCAGACTGTGCTGCAAAGTTCTTCGGTGCGTAGGTTGGCCAGAGCTCATCAAGGCTCTTGAAGGCACCCTTCTGCGCCAGAGATGCAAAGTTCAGCCAGGATGCACTGTATGCCATATCAAACTCTTCTCCCGAAGAGAACAGCAACGGATATTTGTTTGCGTACTCCGCCCAGCCGATCCAGTTGATTTTCAAAGAGCAGTTCAGTTTCTCTTTTAAGAGTTTGTTCAGATTCTCGTCGATTGCATCCTGTCCTGCCGGACGGTCACTGATGACATACATGGAAAGCTCCACAAACTCGGATGTGTCAAGCTCACCGCTTGCGGATGATGTAGATCCGCTCTTTGCAGCTCCACCATTGGAAGAGCTGGAATTGTTGCTTCCGCAGCCTGCAAGCAGGCCTCCGGTCATGGCGATTGCCATGGATACAGCAAGTGCTTTTCTTAATTTTTTGTTTTGCATTTCTTTTTCCTCCTTTTTCGTTGCCTTTATCTAATCGTTCCATCAGCCTTTGACGGAACCGATTGTAACACCTTTTACAAAATATTTCTGTATAAACGGGTAAACCAGAATGATCGGGCCGGTTGCCACAACTGCCATGGCCAGCTTCAGGGAGTTGGATGGCATATCCTGCAGCGGAATGTTTGCAGAGCTTGCCATCTGGGACATTGCCTGCGTTTTCTGCATCAGGGCATACAGCATGTACTGCAGCGGATATTTTGTTTCTGTATTCATATACAGCATTGCATTGTACCAGTCATTCCAGTAACCAAGCGCAAGGAACAGACCGATGGTTGCCATTCCGGATTTCAGAAGCGGAAGGATGATGCTGAAAAATGTTTTAAACTCGCCTGCGCCGTCAATCTTCGCAGATTCGATCAGTGCGGTCGGAATTGCGGATACGAAGGTTCTCATGATCAACAGGTAGAAGACATTGAACACACCCGGTAAGATCAGGGCAAGGTAGCTGTCTTTTAAGTGCAGATACTGGATGTAGAAAATATAGGAGCAAACCATACCGCCGTTAAACAGGGTCGTAAAGTAGAAGAAGAAGGACAGAGCATTTCTGTACTTGAAATCTTTACGGCTGATCACGTAAGCGGTCATTGTCGTAAGCAGAAGTCCTACTGCAGTTCCGGCGAGGGTGATAAAAATAGATACCCCGTAAGCACGGACAACGGTCATCGGGCTCTTGAAGATCAGTGCGTAAGCGGCTGTGGTAAATTCTCTTGGGAGAATGCCATAACCCTGAAACCGAATCGCCTGCTCAGATGAAAACGAACCGGAAACCACCATAATAAACGGCAGTAAACATACCAGAGCCATCAGCGCAACAAAGGTGTAACAGATGACATAAAATACTTTTGTAGAAGTACTTTTCTTGATTTTCTGTGATTTTGCAACAGCTTGCATAACTAATTCCTCCTTTTTTCTGTCTTAGAACAGTGCAAGATCTTCTTCTACATGTTTTACGATTGCGTTTACGATCAGAATAGTCGCAAAGCAGATGACGGACTGATAGAAAGATGCTGCCGCTGTCATACCGAGGTTGGAGTTCTGAATCAGGGAACGGAATACATAGGTATCAATAACATCGGTCTTGTTGAAGAGCTGTCCGTTGTTTCCAACGATCTGATAGAACATCTCGAAATCACCACGGAGAATTCGGCCAACCTGCAGAAGAAGCATGGTGATAATGGTCGGAAGAATGCTCGGAAGAGTGATGAAACGGATTCTCTCAAAAATATTTGCACCGTCGATGGAAGCTGCTTCGTGAATCTCAGCATCGACACCGGTAATTGCTGCGATGTAAATAACGGAGTTATATCCACACCATTTCCATGAGTTGAACAGACAGATGATCCATGGCCATATACCGGCTTTGGATGCATCGTACATATTGATCTTCTCCCCTCCAAAGAAGGTTACGATACTGTTCAGGATACCGGTTTCATAGTTGAAGATATTGTAAACAAAAACTCCAACGATAACCCAGGAGATGAAGTACGGTAAGAAAATGATTGACTGTGTCACTTTTTTAAAGATTTTTTTGTTGATCTCAGAAATAAAAATTGCGATCAATACCGCAAGAAGCTGTGAAGTAACCAGGTTTAACAGGTTGTACACAACTGTGTTTCTCGTAATCAGCCATCCGGTTCCGGATGAGAACAGGTATTCGAAGTTTGCAAATCCATTCCATTCACTTCCGAATACGCCAAGATCATATCGATAGTTCTTAAATGCAAGCACCAGTCCGGACATCGGAAGGTACTGCATAATCAATACCAGCAAAAATGCAGGCATCGCCATAACAAAAAGGGCTCTGTTTTTCTTTACTTCTGCTACAAAACTTTTCACATGCTTTCCCATTTGTTGACTTCCTTTCTTTTTCATCGTTCCTGCACTGTATGCAACTGCCGGCCTGTACAAGAGTGCTCCCAAGACCCTCCACGCATCGCTTTGTCTTGGGCTTGTTCTCAACTGATGACCCTATTATACCGAAGGATTTAGCTATTTTGTACCCAACAAAACTTCGATTTCTAGTAATTTCTTATGATTTTTGTGATCTTGCACAGGAAAAATCTTGTTTTTCTTCCTGTTTCTTGTCAATTTGTCAGCGTACTTTCCACATCTCTCCGCTCATTTTCACAATTTTTATACAAAAAGAAAGAGAGTTTTTCCTCTCTCTTTCTTTTCAGATCTTCTCTTCCGCTTCTGCCATTGTCATAACCGGAATTTTGATCTCAACATGCGTTCCTTTTTCACTTTCCAGATACGTAACACCATACTTTTCACCGAAGCAGAGCTTCAGGCGAAAGTTGATGTTCCGCACACCATAGCCATGCTGTGCTGTCCGGATGTCCTGCTGTGTCTCTTTCTGCATCTCTTTCACATCGACACCGGGTCCGTCATCCTGCACAGAAAAAACAATATCCTGTTCCTCTCTTCTCGCGCAGATCCGGATCTCACAGCTTTCAATATCCGGTTTCTCCGCAATCCCATGGACGATCGCATTTTCCACAAATGGCTGGAGAATAATATTGAGACATGCATAGCTCTTCAGTTCTTCCGGTACATCTACCTCGAGAGAAATGGCGTTATCAAAGTGATAATTTTCGATATTGACATAAACCTCAACATGCTCGACTTCTTCCCCGATGGAAATCAGGCTCTTTCCATGATTCAGACTCAACCGATAGAACCGGGCCAGATTCCACGTCAGCGTTCCGATCTCCTCTGCACCGTAGTCCATGGAAATCCAGTTAATCAGATCCAGCGTATTGTAGAGAAAATGTGGGTTGATCTGCGCCTGCAGTGCCCGTACCTCTGCCATTTTAACTTCCTTACCAAGTTGATAATGCTCCTGCATCAGCCGCTGGACTTCCTGCACCATACCGTTAAAATTGTGATAAATTTCCTCAATTTCATCTTCCTCGGTTGTGATTGGCAGATTTGCGTTCAGATTTCCGCTTTCCAGACCCGTCATTTCCACATTCAGCTTTTTCAGTCTTCCAACGTAGTAACCGGAAAGAAGATATGACATCAATACAATAACGGCAATCATACTTCCAAGCATCAGAGCCGCTGAGAGCCACAGAAACGTGTACTGATCCTCATATTCATTTTCGGGAATTATCAAGATCATCTGCCAGGATGCACCGTCCACATTTTGCCGGGTAATGTAATATTCCTTCTGTCCCTCCTTCTTTTTTTCCATAAAAAGCTCCGCGCCATAGTTTAAAAGTATTCCTTTTTTCTGCATTTTTTGAAGAATACTGCTGTTAGAGCTGGTAATCATCCTGCCGTTTTCACTCATCAGATAAACAAGACCTTCTGATGTGATATTGGCATTTTTCATAATATCCTGGAAATATTTCGCAGAAACACTGATGCTGCAGATACCAAGTTCCTCTTCTTTTTCTTTTTTGGATGCAATCCGGTGATACAGGGTAACCATCTGCGAGGTATCCTGCTGATCCACACCGTCTCTCTTACGACTGATTGCAACGTAATCTTCTCCCGTGTTCAGAGCATACCGCAGATCAACGTAATCGCTGCGTTCCTTAAGCCTTGATACTCCATCGAAATAATATTGATTTCCCGCATACATCACCTCATCCGGCACGTACAGGCAGAAACGATAGATCGAGTTCGAAATCTCGTAGGAATTAAATTCTTTATTCAGCTCATAGTATTCCAGCCACTGCTCCATGTATGGTCTTTCTTCTCCAAAGCCATCCGCTGACAGTGTATTCTGAATTACCCCATTGTCCTCCACCATATTCGCCAGATACGTCATATTCCGCAGATAACTCTCCGTAAAAGAAATCGCCTGGCTTACCGACTGTTCCATTGAGTAATCTGTTTTTTCACGATAATGGCGCACCACCTGCGGATAACATAAAAAGCAGAGTAAAATCTGCACCAGAATCAGCGGAACGGAGAAATACAACATCATTCTCTTATGCATTGACAATTTCTGTAATGGATTTTTCATCGCATCTGCAGGCTCTCCTTATACTCTGTCGGGGTAACCCCCGTCTTCTTTTTAAAGATTTTCGCAAAATAATTGGCATCCTCATAACCCACCATTTCAGATACCTGATAGAATTTCAGCTGCGGATCACGCATTTTCTGTTTCGCATTCTCTACACGCACTTCCAGCAGGTACTGTCCAATTGTAAGCCCCGTTTGTTTTTTAAACACGGTAGAAAGATACGTCGGTGTCAGATAAACAAGCTCAGCGAGTGTTCCAATAGAAAGATCCTGATCTGCATAATGTTCCTGAATATATTCCGTGATACGGCTCACATTATAACGGTTCTCCGTTTTATGCGTATTCGTTTTTCCATTCTGTTTTTCAAAAAGCTGCTCGATTCTGCGTATCATCTCCTCTTTCATTTCCGCAAACGTTTCTGCCTGCATAAAGAAATCGGTTCCTCTCTGTTCCCACGGCTTTTCCAGCATACCGGGATATCGATATTCTGCTGCTTTTTCCAGCATATCACGCATCACACAATAATGGTACCGTATGTCAGAACTCATACACAGATGATGGCTAACCAGTTTTTCATACAATTCTTCCTGAAAAAGGCAGGCACCTTTTTCATTGTTGTCTATAAGGAGTTGATAAAATTCATCCCTCTGTTTCTTGGCGTCATCCATCCACGGCTTCTCTGGCGGAATGTCATCGTAGCAGACACTTTTTCCCCATCCAAGCCACGAAAGAGCTTTTCCCGCTTCCTTTGCCTGACGATAAGACAATAAGATGTCTTTCTGACAGCTGCCTCTTCTTCCATGCGATAAAAAGCAGCCCGAAATCGAACCGTCCTGTGTACAGCTCTTCAACGTCTCAACTAAAATCGGTTCCATTTCTTTCCAACGTTTTTCTTTTTCACTTCCAAGGAGCAAAATCAGACAGAATGGATCAAAAAGTGTCATTGTTATCGAAATCTGATATGGTCGCAGTGCTTCCTTGGCCATTTTTTCAAATTCCGGTAAGAATCCGGCTCCACAGCCTTCACTGTCAAAATGGATCATGACAATGCGAAAATAGGCTCCCTCCGCCTGTTCCAGTGAAACATCGGTATCCACCTCCAAAAGATAGTTTCGAAGTTTCGCGCGTTCGCTTTTTCTGCGCTCTCTCACACGCTGCACTGCTTCCTCGACGTTTTCCGAGAGCAGCTTCACATTAACCGGTTTTTCCACGTATCCGACTGCATGCAAATCGATTGCTGCTTTCAGATATTCTTTATCTGCATAGCCCGTCGAAAAGATAATCTCGATCTCCGGGAATTTTTCTCTTAATTTTCGGCACAGATCCACACCGCTCATGCCCGGCATGCGAATATCCGAAAGAACGATATCCGGCCGGAAATTTTCCGTTTTCGCCAATGCTTCCTCTCCGTTCGCGGCCGCTTCAACTTCCGAAACACCAAGGCGCTGCCACGGAACGTGCTTTAAAAGGCCAGTTCGAATAATCTTTTCATCTTCTACCACAATCAGTTTCATGTTGTGATACCCCTTTGCTTATATCATACTTAAATGTAAAACCTGTTTTTCAGTATAACACAGATTTTGTAGCTTGTGAATCAAAACTGCTGTTTCCTGGCACATTCTAATCTGCATAATCTCAAAAAATTAAGCGTATTTGGCAAATCTTTTCATTCAAGTTTTGCCAAATACGCTTTTTCCATTTCTTTTTTTTGTTCAATCTGCTACTTTCTCGGATGTGCCTTCCGGTACACATCCCGAATCTTATTCACACCAAGGTGGAGATACATCTGCGTCGTCGAAATATCGGCGTGTCCCATCATCTCCTGGACACTCTTTAAGTCCGCACCGTTTTGCAGCAGATGGGTTGCAAACGAATGACGCAGGGTATGCGGCGTAATATCCGCCGTAATGCCTGCGGATTTCGCATAGGATTTCAGAATTTTCCAGAATCCCTGACGACTCATCGGACCTCCGGAGCAGTTGACAAACAATACATCATCATCCCGTCCATGCATCAGGGCTGCGCGCGCACTCCCCAGATACTGCTCCAACGCCTTTTTCGCCGGTCCGCCGAACGGAACGATCCGCTCCTTTTCATCGCGGCAGGTGATGTAGCCCATCATAAGGTTGACATCCTGTATCTTCAAATGGATCAGCTCACTGACGCGGATACCGGTCGCATACAGCATTTCCAGCATTGCTTTGTCGCGGATACCCTTTGGCGTGTCGGTTTTGGGCTGGCGAAGCAGCAGATCGACCTCTGCGATGGAAAGGATCTCCGGCATTTTTCGCTCAACCCTCGGTGGCTGCAACGCTTTCGACGGGTCAGATACCATTTTTCCCTCCTGACATGCATATTGGCAAAACATATGAATCGCCGCAATGCTGCGCGAGATCGTTGCCGGGGAGAAGTGTTCCCGCTCCAGATATAATAAATAAGAATTTAAAACCGTTGCATTCATCTGCTCCGGTTTTTCTATTCCGTGCTCCTTCAAAAAAACTGCCAGCTTTCGAAGATCGCGCTGATAGGAGACTTCTGTATTTTTTGACGCTTTCTTTTCCGTCTGTAGATAGTCCGTAAATGACTGTATCGTTTCCTGCATAGCTTTTTTCCTTTTTGCTTTTTTCTCCCTCTCACTGCCCGATAAAGGGTAACAATGCTTTTAATTATATACACGTTTTTTCAAAAATGCAATTCCCTTTTCCGACCGTTTTTACAGGATTTTCGCAAGAAACCACGGATTGACATAACTCTCAAGCAGAATACCCCACAGAAGCAGGATCAGTGCAAAGAAGTAGCGCACGCCGAAGCAAAAATATTCCTTTTTCTGTATGCCGCCGGCAAGGTGATTCGTCTCTGCCATCCGGCTGCACGCAGCAGCCATCAGAAATAACGCGGCAAGGTAGAGGAAAATCTGCGGAAAAAGAGCCAGAAAAAAGAATAAAAGACCTGCCATTCCGTTCTGCAGATAGGCAGCCGAGAGAAAGACGCCACACAGAAAACCATATGCCCAAACGGCAGCAGTGGCAAAATACGCACCGATTGCCGTCAATCCAAAGAGAAGTCCCGCAAATGCCGGTGCTAACCGTACCTTTAGAAGATAGGAAAAGCAGGCCTTTGCGGAAATTTTTCTTCCAAAAAACGCCTCCGCCTGAAATAGGCGGACGCTATTTCCCTCCTTCATTCCCGTGTGGGATGCCGCAAGCAGCAGCAGTACACCGAGGGTCATACCGGCCGCAAACCAGAGGGCAAAAAAACGAATATATGCATTCTCATCCCGTTCTCTCATTTGCTTTTTGCGCCTCCTTATTTTCTGCCTTACTGTCAATGTATTCACGGTTCATAGACAATATACGTAAAAGAAGTGCCTGCTCCGCAGACCCCCATCTGCGAATGGCACTTCTTTCCTCTTTTCAGGGTCCCCCAATGTCTCACGCACCGAAATGTCCGTTCATTTCAAACCCTGCTTTTTGTATATCCCCATAAGATATTTTTCACTTCTTTTATTTCACGACAAGATAGGTATCCAGATCATCGAACTGATCAAGGTAGCTGACTGCGCCCTCGTACATATTGGACTGCAGTACGATATTTACCGTGTTATAGATGCAGCGTTTCAATTCTGCCATCGTCAGAGTTCCATCTGCAAGTTCTTTTTTGATGTTCTCGTGATCCTCCGGCAGACCCGGCATTACCATGTCATTTCCGGCTCTCATGCAGCCCGCTGCCGTACACTCGCCCTGGATCTGTACGTTGGTGGTTGTCCAGTCGGTCATGATAGCTCCTGCAAATCCCCACTCATCTCTCGCTGCTTTCGTGCAGGTATCGTAGCAGTTTGCAGCGTGTACACCATTGATCAGGTTGTAAGATGTCATAATGGACATCGGCTGTGCATCTTTGACTGCGATTTCAAAGCCTTTCAGATAGATCTCACGCAGGGCACGCTCGGACAGGATGGAATCGGAGCCCATACGGTTATCCTCCTGATTGTTGCATGCGAAGTGTTTGATCGTGGTTCCGCAGCCCGGTACCTTCTGTACACCGAGCGTCATAGCAGCCGCCATCATACCGGCAAGCAGCGGATCCTCGGAATAATATTCAAAGTTTCTTCCGCAGAGCGGATTTCTGTGGATGTTCATGCCAGGTGCCAGCCACAGTGTTACGTTGAACAGCTCCATCTCATGGCCGATCATCTCGCCGACTCTCTTGATCAGTTCTACATCCCAGCTCTGTGCCAGAAGTGTTCCAACCGGAATTGCGGTACAGAACTGATAATAGGTTGTTCCGCGTTTTTCCTGCGGTTTGCTGAAGAATCCGCCTTCCAGTGCCGCCAGGAAATCGCTCGCTACGATCTCTCCGTTGTCTACCTGGTATTCTCTCTTCAGACGAAGACCTGCAGGTCCGTCCACCAGAGCAATGGTGGTTACATTCCACGGCTCCTCCGAAGCACACGGGGATGTCTCCGCTGCTGCTCCCGGAACAGAAATTCCTGCGGAGCCAAGCGCGTTGCCCTGTGCTCTTCCCGGATCACCGGTTGCAAGGAGTGCCAGCTGATCCACAGAAAGGGATTCCACAATCTTTCCTGCTTTTCCAGGAAGCTCTTCCGGTACCGGCTGGTAATCTACTTTCTCAGTTGGAATCTCAGATGCTTTGAGCTCGATCACGCTCATTCTCTTTTCTTTTACTTCCTTCTGCCATACAGCCTCTCTTGCCTGAACTTTTTCTGCATCAGGAACAATCTCATTCAATTCCTCTTTCATCGGGCAGATATTTTCACACGCTGTCATGACTGCTTTCTCGTCCAGCTCCAGCGCGCCGGAGAGAACAGATGTATTCAGATCATTTCCAATCCAGATACCATACATGCCCGGCTCCAGAATCCAGGATGCGCTTTCCTCCTCATAGGAAGTCAGCTGATACAGCGGGAAGGTGATGGTCATGGTCTGGGATTCCTTAGGAGCCAGCAGTTTTGTTTTTCCAAAGCCTGCCAGACGGCGGAACTCTTTCACCAGTCTGCCCTGCGGGCAGGAAGCGTAGATCTGTACAACTTCTTTTCCTGCATAAGTATCGCCGGTGTTGGTGACGGTAACAGTCACGCTTACTTTCGGATTCATCATACCGCGGCCGCTTACTTTGATGTCATCGGTTCTGATCTCGAAATCGGTGTAGGACATACCGTAACCGAAGGAGTAACGGACTGGTACTTCAAAGGTATCGAAGTAACGGTATCCAACGAAGATACCCTCTTCGTATTTTTCTTTCATGAGGTCGCCGCTCTTGTAGCTGTAAACCTCTGCACCCGGATAATCATAGTAATCTTTTGCCCAGGTATCTGTCATTTTTCCGGATGGGGTTACATCGCCGCTTACAACATCAGCAAATGCATTTCCGCCTTCCTGGCCTGCCTGTACGTACTGTAAAATAGAGCGGATATTGTCAAATTCTTCTACGAATGCCAGATCCATCAGGCCGCCGGTGTTGATAACAAGAACAACGTTTTTATAGCATCTGGAAACCTGTGCCAGAATAGCTTTCTCTTCTTTGGAGATGAAGTAGTCACCCTCCGTATCAAAACGGTCTTTGTTCTCTCCTGCGATACGTGCCAGAACGAAGAATGCGGTGTCTGCACCGTCGGCTGCTGCTTTCTCTTCATCGATTGGGTTTCCGGATGGCATAAAGAACGGGGTTGCAGAGTACGCATCAAAGAATTTTGTGTCGTCTCCGTTCAATTTTGTGAAAATCTCATTTTTCCAGTCCAGTCTTGCCTGTACGTAGAGTTTATCGTAATCCTCCAGCCATTCACTGCTTGTTACGTCGTAGCCTGCATTTTTCATGCCCTGGAAAATATTAACGCTGTCACGCTCATTGACATCGCCGGAACCGGTGCCTCCTTTGATGGTGCGGATCGCACCTGCTCCGTAAAGACCTACCTTGCTGCCCTTTGCCAGCGGCAGGAAATGATCTTTGTTTTCCAGAAGAACGAATCCCTCTGCTGCTGCCTCGCGGGCAAGTTTGCGGTGATCTGTTTCACGCTGGGTTACTTCCGGAGATGTAGTTCCGTTAAAGGTTCTTACCTTTGCTTTCATGTCTTTGTTCCTCCCAAACTTTGTTTCGTGCTAATGTCTCCATTATCTTCCCTTTTTCGTGTAACTTCTAGTTCCTTTCTTGTCCTTTCTCTGGTTGATATTGATATTTCGCCCAATTTCTGGTACAATATTCTTATCTTTTTTGATTATAATTGACGTATATTTCTATCACATCCTGGAGGTACTTATGGAATCCTGCTTTTACGAAACAATACACGAAACCGATCTGCTGCACGTCCGTTTTGAGCTGCAGGATGCGCCCGCTTTTGTTTTTCCGGCGCACTGGCACGAATATGTGGAAATTCTCTATCTGATCAGGGGACAGTTTTCCGCGATTGTCCAGGCAACGGAGTATCGGTTAAACGAGGGCGATCTGATTATCATCAACTCCGGCGACCTCCATATGACGCGCTCCAACACCTGTACATATCTTCTGCTGCAGATTTCCGCAAGCCAGATGCGCCAATATCTGCCGGACTTTGATACGATGCGTTTCGACACGATCATTCCCTACTCGGAACAGCCGGCTCCGCTCCGCGCACTGCTCTCGGAGATGAACGAGATCCGGCAGAATCCTTCCGATTCATACCAGCTTCTCTTTACCTCACGACTGTACGAATTTCTGTACCATCTCTGCCGGTCGTATTCCCACCAGATCCCTTCGGCATCCCTCACGGGTTCACAGCGCGATCTGCAGCGCGTGACACACGTTATGAACTGGGTGAAAGTGCATTACCCGGAACCGTTAAGCCTCGAAACAGCCGCGGATTCCCTGGCGCTCTCGAAGGAGTATTTCTGCCGGCTCTTTAAAAAGTATACCGGACAGACCTTTCTCGAATATCTGAACGATGTGCGCACGATGCACCTGTACGAAGATTTACAGAATTCCGACGAAACGATCACGGTACTGATGGAGAAAAACGGGCTGTCGAATTACAAAATTTTTATGCGGACCTTCAAAAAGCTGTATGGCTCTACACCTCAGAAAATGCGCTCGAACCGGATACGGCACGTATAAATTCTTTTGAAATTTACTGTTCTTATACACACTGAAAAGGCTGTGGAACATGATTGCTCATGTCCACAGCCTCTTTTTGATTTCGTTATTAAATTGTTTCGTAGAAAGTCTTTTATTTCGCGTAATCCGTTACACGGCTCTCGCGGATAACATTGACCTTGATCTGTCCCGGGTATTCCAGTTCAGCTTCGATCTGTTTCGAGATATCCCTTGCGAGCAGTACCATTTCAGAATCGGATACCTGCTCAGGAACAACCATGATGCGGACTTCTCTACCAGCCTGAATAGCAAAAGATTTTTCGACACCCTTGAACGAATTCGTGATGTCTTCCAACTGTTTTAATCTGTTGGTATATGTTTCGAGTGTTTCTCTTCTTGCACCCGGTCTTGCTGCGGAAATTGCATCCGCTGCCTGAACGATACATGCAATCAGAGACTGGGGCTCTACATCCCCGTGATGTGATTCTACTGTGTTGATCACAATCTGAGATTCTTTGTACTTTTTGCAGAGATCTGCACCGATCTGAATGTGAGATCCTTCTACCTCATGGTCGATGGATTTACCGATATCATGAAGCAGTCCGGCACGTTTTGCCATGCGGACATCGCATCCTACCTCTCCTGCGAGGAGACCGGAAAGCTGTGCTACCTCGATCGAATGCTTTAATGCATTCTGTCCGTAGCTGGAACGGAATTTCATTCTTCCAAGGAGACGGATCAGCTCCGGATGAAGTCCGTGTACACCGACTTCCAGTGCGGCTGCCTCGCCTTCCTCGCGAATATTCTGTTCTACTTCTTTGCGGGCCTTTTCTACCATCTCTTCGATGCGGGCCGGATGGATTCTTCCGTCTACGATCAGTTTTTCCAGAGCAATTCTTGCCACCTCACGGCGGATCGGATCGAATGAGGAAAGAACGACTGCTTCCGGTGTATCGTCGATGATCAGGTCAACGCCTGTCATGGTTTCGAGTGTACGGATGTTTCGTCCTTCACGGCCGATGATGCGGCCTTTCATTTCATCGCTCGGAAGCTGTACCACGGAGATGGTACTCTCGGATACGTGATCGACAGCACATTTCTGAATAGCTGTTACCACATACTCTTTTGCCTTACGGCCTGCTTCCTCTTTTGCTCTGCTCTCCAGCTCTTTGTAGAGCTTTGCTGTGTCGATTTTTACTTCGTCTTCCACAGATTTTAACAGATACTCTTTTGCTTCCTCGGAGGTAAAACCGGAAATTCTTTCCAGTTCCTGTACTCCTTTTTCGTGTAGACCGTCTACTTCCTTTTCTTTCTTTCTGACGCTTGCCTCTTTTGCTGCAATTTCGTTTTCACGACGCTCCAATACGTCCGCTTTTTTATCTACAGATTCTTCTTTCGATAAAACGCGCTTCTCATATTTCTGCAGTTCCGCTCTGCGCTCTCGGGTCTCTTTTTCTACTTCATTCTTCGTACGAAGAGACTCCTCCTTCGCCTCCAGCAGGGCTTCCCGTTTCTTAGTTTCGGCAGTTTTCAGTGCTTCATCTATGATGTTTCTCGCCTTTTCTTCCGCTGTGCCAATTTTCTCAGCATTCTGCTTGATTTTATTGTCCACAGCAATTTTCCTGGTAACAGGAACCGCAATAAGCAGCGTGACTACTACAGCAATGAATACCAGCAGAATTGTAATACCTGTACCCATTACCGGAGCACCTCCTTATTTAGTTTTCATTGCACATTTACAACACTACAATTTTATACTGTTTTCACAAATTTGTCAATGTTTTAAAAATATTCATGTAATTTATTGCACATAATTTCGCGGCATGTGGCGGAATCGCCGGGAATATTCAGGATTCTTCGTCAGCGGAATCTTGGTATTCTTCCAGTGCCCGACGGATTTCGAAACTGCCGAATCCCTTCCGCGTCAGAAAACCGGCGGCACGGCGGTACTCTTTTTCATCCAGCCGGTGCGGCGTGCCGAGCTTTGCGAAGGCGGCACTTTTTGCAAGTTCATACTCATCGCGGGCATCCTCCTGCTCTTCCAGGACGGATTCCACCAGTTCCCGGTCCACGCCTTTCTGTGCCAGCGCATAGAGGACTGCCTTTTTCCCTTTTTTCGCACCGCTGCCCGCAAGATACTGCTCCACGTATGCGCGGTCGTCGATATAGTGAAAGCTCTCCACGTACGAGACAGCCTCTTCAATGGCTCTCTCGGGATAGCCGTCTTTTCGTAACTTATCTTCCAGCTCTTTTTTCGTCCGCATCTGTCTGAGCAGCAGATACATCGCGCGGTGTTTGGCCCTTTTAGTCAGCACTTCCCCTGCCAGCTTTTCGTAAACCTCATCGGGAAGCTCCTCCTGCTCTTTGATGCGGGAAGCGCGGATTTCCCCGTTATAAAGAACCAGATCCTCTCCGTCATCGAAGAGGATCCGTGATTTCTTTTTATTCAGAGGACGAATCTCTGTCACAAACATTTATTCGTCGTCTCCTTCGGTTTCCGGAACTGCTGCTGTTTCTTCTGTGCCTTCCGGCGCTTCTTCCTTGATCAGGCCGTAAGCCACGCGCACTTTGTGCTCGATCTCATCCATGATTTCCGGATGCTCGCGCAGGTATGCTTTCGCATTTTCGCGTCCCTGGCCGATCTTGTCGCCGCCGTATGCGAACCATGCGCCGCTCTTCTGTACGATGCCGACGGAAGCTGCCAGATCCAGAACATCTCCTTCTTTGGAGATTCCTTTTCCGAACATGATATCAAATTCTGCCTCGCGGAACGGCGGAGCTACTTTGTTTTTCACGACTTTGATTCTGGTACGGTTTCCGACCATCTCTCCGCCCTGCTTTAAGGCTTCAATTCTTCTGACATCGAGACGGATGGAAGAATAGAATTTCAGTGCACGGCCGCCGGTTGTGGTCTCCGGATTTCCGAACATGACACCGACTTTTTCACGCAGCTGGTTGATAAAGATAACAATACAATTGGATTTGCTGATCGCTGCAGTCAGTTTCCGGAGTGCCTGAGACATCAGACGCGCCTGCAGTCCGACGTGGGAATCTCCCATGTCGCCGTCGATCTCGGCTTTTGGAACGAGGGCTGCAACAGAGTCCACGATGATGATGTCTACCGCACCGGAACGGACCATCGTCTCGGTGATCTCAAGTGCCTGCTCGCCGTTGTCCGGCTGTGAGATATAAAGGTTTTCAATATCAACACCGATGTTTTTGGCATAGGCCGGATCGAGCGCATGCTCTGCATCGATGAAGCCGGCGATTCCGCCGCGTTTCTGTACTTCGGCTACCATGTGGAGCGCTACGGTTGTTTTACCGGAAGACTCCGGTCCATATACCTCGATGATTCTTCCCTTCGGCACACCGCCAAGGCCGAGTGCGATATCCAGGCTTAAAGAGCCGGTCGGGATGGTTTCCACGTTCATGTTTGCTGCGGAATCTCCGAGCTTCATGACAGCTCCTTTTCCGTACTGTTTTTCAATCTGTCCAAGTGCGGCATCGAGTGCACGCAGTTTATCTTCGTTATTATTTCCCATACTGAATATTCTCCTTACCATGCGAACGTTCGTTCGCTTCTGTATACATACTATTACAAATCTGCTTTGTTGTCAACTGTTTTTCTTGTGTCTTTTTTCAGCCCCCAAATCCTCTGCACCGGAGTTGCTTCGAATATATCCTTATGCACAAGTGTAGCATATTCCACTCTCCTGCCGCAACCCAAAAATACTGCAAAAAAATCCCGAAACGGCTTTTCTTTCCTCTTCTGCCATTTCGGGATTTTTTTCTTATTTTTCAGAATGCAGACCAG
This sequence comes from Fusicatenibacter saccharivorans, assembly GCF_027667425.1. Classification (NCBI taxonomy): domain Bacteria; kingdom Bacillati; phylum Bacillota; class Clostridia; order Lachnospirales; family Lachnospiraceae; genus Fusicatenibacter; species Fusicatenibacter saccharivorans. The sequence goes on along the minus strand of NZ_JAQEGR010000001.1, from coordinate 84,725 downwards.
CTTATCCGATCAGCCAGTTGTACATTTCCTCGTACTGTTTTGCGGAATTCGCCCAGGAGAAATCCTGTGCCATTGCGCGGTCGATCATCTTGTTCCACTCGCGTTTTTTGTCGTAATAGATGCGCTCTGCGTACCGCACGGTACCCATCATCTCATGCGCATTGTAGTTTGTGAAGCTGAATCCAGTTCCTGTTCCCTCGTACTCATTGTACGGCTCTACGGTGTCTTTGAGGCCGCCGGTCTCGCGGACGATCGGAAGGGTTCCGTAGCGGAGGCTCATGAGCTGGGAGAGTCCGCATGGCTCAAACAGGGACGGCATCAGGAAGGCATCGCAGGATGCATAGATCTTGTGTGACATTGCATCAGAATAGTAGATGTTTGCCGAAACCTTCTTGTCGTATTTCCATGCGAAGTGGCGGAACATGTTCTCGTAGCGCTCCTCGCCGGTTCCAAGGATCACAAACTGTACGGCATCCTGGCACATCTCATCCATCATATAGCTGATGAGGTCGAAGCCCTTCTGATCGGTCAGCCGGGATACGATACCGATCATCATCGTCTTCGGATTGACCTCGAGTCCTAACTCCTCCTGCAGTGCCAGTTTATTTTTCACTTTCTCTTTACGGAAGTTCTTTACATTGAAATTCTTTGCAATCTGAGCGTCTGTCTCCGGGTTCCACTCATTGTAGTCGAGTCCGTTTACAATACCGCGCAGATCGTTTGCTCTTGCACACATCAGACCGTCGAGTCCTTCGCCATAGAACGGGGTCTGAATCTCCTGCGCGTATGTATTGCTGACGGTGGTGATCGCATCTGCGTAAACCAGACCGCCCTTCAAGTAGCTGGCATCGTGTTTGAACTCCAGCTTATCCGGTGTGAAGTAGTAGTCGGAAAGGCCGGTAATGCTCTGAATCGTCTTGCGGTCCCAGATGCCCTGGAATTTCAGGTTGTGGATCGTCATGACGGTTTTGATTCCCCGATAGAATTCATCTGCCTGGAAACGCTCGTGCAGGTAAACCGGAACGAGACCGGTCTGCCAGTCGTGGCAGTGGATGAGATCCGGGCGGAAGCCGATGGTCGGTAAAATGGAAAGCGCTGCTTTGCTGAAGTAAGCAAATTTTTCCAGATCCCACGGCATGCCCGCATATGGAGTGCTTCCTCCGAAATGCTCCTCGTTGTCGATAAAGTAGAATTTGATGCCTTCATATTCCATCTCGAAAATGCCGACATACTGCTGTCTCCAGTTCAGATCCATGTAGAAGTTTGTCACATACCGCATCTGATTTTTAAACTGTTCTTTGATTCCTGCGTATTTTGGAATCACCACGCGCACATCAAAATACTCTTTCGGGAAGTACTTCGGCAGAGAACCTACTACATCCGCCAGACCGCCTGTTTTGATGAACGGTACACACTCTGAAGCCACGAACAAAATATTTTTCATGAAAAGAATCCTCCTGTAATTTCATGCTGATTATCGCATCTTTGTTTTTCTGTAATTCCTTCCTTTTTGTCACGATCCTATGAAACGCGAAAGGATAATCAACGTCCTGTCTGTATTATACCGTACTTTGTCCAGAAAAAAAAGTCTAAACTTCTGTAATTTCTCCGTTTGTTCGGATTTTTTTGTTACTTTTTACTGATTTTTCAGTTCAAGACGTATTTTATCTGCAATTAATGCAATAAATTCAGAATTTGTCGGTTTACCCTTGCGGTTGTTCACGGTATAGCCGAACAGCTCGTCGATTGTGTCCATTTTGCCGCGGCTCCAGGCCACTTCAATCGCATGGCGGATGGCACGCTCGACACGACTTGACGTTGTCTGGTGGCGTTTCGCGATGGTCGGATAGAGAATCTTGGTAATGGAATTGAGCATTTCCGTGTCCTCTACGGAAAGCAGAATCGCATCGCGCAGGTACTGGTATCCTTTGATATGGGCAGGAACGCCGATCTCGTGGATCATATTTGTCACATCAATTTCCAGACTGTTTTCCGGCGGACAGATCGGCTCTTTTCCGGGGTTTGTAAAATTTCTTGGATGGTATCTTCTTACTGATGTCATTCCTTTTGTTGCTTTGATCCGGTTCAGAAGAGTTTCGTTGTCGAACGGTTTTAAGACGTAATAGTAAGCGCCGAGCCGGAACGCATCTTCGGTGATCCTCTCCTCTCCTACGGCGGAGACAACGATAAAGGCAGGTCTTTTTTTCAGATTTTTATCCTCATTGACTTTCTCCATTACAGTCAGACCATCCATCTTCGGCATGAAAATGTCAAGCAGTACGACGTCCGGTTCTTTGTCGCGGATGATACTGTAGATATCATTTCCGTTTCCGGTCTGCCCGATCAGTTCAAGCGTGTCATCCTGTTTTATGACGTTCCCAAGCATTTCCTGCATGCGTTCGTTATCATCCGCGATGGCAATGTTGATCTTTTCCATAAAGCTCTCCTTTGCAAAAACTCATAGTCTTTCCGGAATTTCACTGCATCCGTTTTCTTCTGAACTTTTTCCAATCACACAGACATTATAATTTTATTTTTTCGCATTTTCAATATATTTCCCGTAAATTTTTGAAAATTCGATCGACATTTTCCGTAAAAATTCGGAAGTTTGTAACAATTTCAACCAAATTAACGCATATTTTTTCAGTTCCGTGCAAGCATGTTTTCCGCAAAGACACCGTAGCCTTTTTCTGGATGGTTTACGAAAACATGGGTAATGGCGCCGATCAGCCTTCCGTTCTGGAGCACCGGCGAGCCGGAATTTCCCTGTACGATGCCGCCGGTTTTCTGTAGCAGCCGTTGATCGGTAATTTCGAGCACAAAATTTTTGTTCGTATTCTCGCTTCCAAGATCGATTTCTGTAATCTCCGCCTCATACTCTTCTACCGTATTGTCCACGCACATCCGCACGGTGGCCGGGCCCGTCTCGATCTCCTGCCGATAGGCAATTTCCGTCACGGTAAGCGGCAGTGCACTGCTTTTTTCCCTGTCCAGAACGCCGTGGATACCGTAGATGGTATTCTCCGCCACTGACCCGATACGGTTCTTTTCTTCGTAATGGATCACGCCCTGCAGTTCACCCGGTACACCCGCTTTTCCCGGGATCACAGACAGAATCTGTGTCAGATACAGTTCTCCGCCGTTCAATTGGAGCATTTTTCCGGTATCGATATCACTGATTCCATGGCCGAGCGCTGCAAAGGTTCCGTCCGGTTCCACGAAAGTCAGTGTTCCGATTCCCTGCATATTGTCGCGGACCCAGGCCCCGAGGCGGCAGGTGCCGTCCTGGCTTTTCTGCGGTGTCACCTGCACTTCGATCGTTTCCCCGTCCCGAAGCAGGGAAAGATACACCGGGGAACCGTTTGATACTTTTACTGCATCAATCAGATCCTGCTTGCTGCGGATGCTCTGTCCGTTTACTTTTGTGATATAGTCGCCTTCCCGAAGAATATTTTCTGACGGACGGCTGACGGTTCCGTCGGACGAACGGATTTCGGCTGTACGGATCACCATCACACCGTCGGTCTCCATATAGATACCGACCGGCGCTCCGCAGACGGCAACTTTCGGCCGTTCTTCCTGGATCACACGGATCTTTTTCAGCGGGATCCCGGCGGCGGAACATTCTACAACCGTTTCACCCGTTTCTCCGAATTCGGTTTTTTCTGCTTCCTTCGTATCTTCCGAAATCGTCAGAAGTGGATGTTTCGTGAGCGGCTGAAACGGGCTTTCGCTGTTCTCATCCACATACATCGTATCCGGCAGGGATTCGCGCATGGCATCGTAGCCAAGAAGAACGGCGAGGATCAGAAACAGCGCCGCCAGCGCAAGCAGGACTCTTCGGTATTTTTGTTTTCTCGTCATTTGCATTCCCATCCTTTCCGCCGCAGGGCAGAACTGCGGCATTTCTTTTGTTTTCGCGGCGGTCGTCAAGTTCTCGTGCAGGCACGGACTTTGACTCGCCGCCCGCGAAAAAGAGGGAAACCACGCTTTGTTTCGTGATTTCCCTCTTAGTATGCGGACTTCTCTTTATTTGAGTCTTGCAGATTTTTGTACCTGTGCCAATTCCTTCATCTCGCTGGCATTTGCCAGAACAGAATCCGTAATTTTCGCGCCGCCAAGCATTCTTGCCAGTTCTCTGACAGAATCTTCCTCGGATAATGGATGGATCGATGTGACGGTCTCGTTTTCTTCGACGTTTTTTTCGATTTCAAAATGAGAATCTGCCATCGCCGCGATCTGCGGCAGATGGGTGATGCAGATGACCTGATGGCGCTGCCCGATCTGTGCCATTTTTTCGGAAACCTTCTGCGCCGTCCTTCCGCTGATTCCGGTGTCGATTTCATCGAAAATCAGAGTTTCTGTCTCGTCGCGGTCGGCAAGAATCGTCTTGATTGCAAGCATGATTCGCGACAGTTCACCGCCGGAAACAACTTTCGCCAGCGGACGGATCGCTTCGCCCGGGTTTGTGGAGATTAAGAACTCCACAGCATCGGTTCCGTTTTCGGTGTAGCTTTTTGTCTTTTCAAATGAAATTTCAAATGCGACATGCAGGAAATTCAGGTCGCGCAGACCTTCGATAATCTGTGTTTCGAGCCGTTTTGCATAGTTTCTGCGGATTTTGGACAGATTATGTGCGGCCGCATCCAGTTTCTGCTCCGTTTTCTGTAACTGCTCCTGCAGTGCGGCGCGGCAGCTCTCAAAATTTTCCAGTTTTTCCAGTTTTTTCTGCTGTTCTTCGCGGTATGCGGCAATCTCTTCCATCGTCTTTCCATACTTTGCTTTCAGGCGGTTGATCTCATCGAGCCGCTTTTCCGTCTCGTAATACTCTTCTTCGGAAAAGGTCAGTTCGGAAAGATATGCGGAAATTTCGCGGTTGAAATCATTCAGCAGTCCGTCAATATCGGAAAGGGTCTGCGACGGACCGGAAAGTGCATCGTCGTACACCGCGGCCTGCTGCAGCTCCCGGATTGCGCGGCCGACCTGCTCCCCGGCGCTGTTCTCTGCACCGTAGCCGGTGATCGCATATACCGTCTGCAGAGATTCCGCGATCTTTTTCGCATGGCCCATTTTCCGGTACGCAGTTTCCAACGCTTCGTCCTCGCCCTCTTTTAGCTCTGCCTGATCAATCTCGTTGATTTCAAACGTAAGAAATGCTGCCTCCCGCTTTCTTGCCTCCTCGCCGAGTTCGTACGCCGAGAGCTCCTTTCGGACATTCTTCCACTCCTGGTACAGCGCCCGGACCTCTCCTTTTGCCGTGGCCGCCTCGGTTCCCGCAAACGCGTCAAGAATCGCGATCTGCCGGTCCGGATAGAGCAGCGACTGGTGCTCATGCTGGCCGTGGATGTCGAGCAGCAGGGACGCAAGAGCTTTTACCTGCGAGATATTGCATGCCTCGCCATTGATGCGGCAGACGCTGCGGGATCCGGTGATCTTTCTGGAAATAATCACCTGTCCCTCCTCCGCCCCGAGATCCGTCTCTTTTAACAGCTCCAGCACATGCGGATTTTCGGTTTCAAAGACCAGTTCCACCAGCGCGCTTGTCTCTCCCGTCCGGATCATCTCGCGGGATATCTTCTTTCCAAGCGCCGCGTTGATCGAACCGATCAAGATGGATTTTCCGGCTCCGGTTTCTCCGGTCAGTATATTCAGGCCCGGACCGAACTCCACTTCCGCTTCGTCGATCAGGGCCAGATTTTTTACGTGTAAGTTTGTGAGCATTCTTTTCCTCCGGTGTCACACCTGCTGTCATCTTTTTGTCTCTTTTTGCAGAGACGTGCGTTCTTTAGAACTCTTCGCCCGTCTCCTCCATGCCGTCCACCATTTTTTTCAGTCGTTCTGCTGCCACAAGCGCCGCATCATCGTCTCTTGCCACGCAGAGAATCGTATCGTCTCCGCCGATGCAGCCGACAATTTCATTCCAGTTCATCTCATCGAAAGCCGCTGCCGCCGCCATCGCCATTCCAGACACGGTTTTGATGACCAGAATATTCTTGGCAAGATCAACGGAAATATACGCGTCTTTTAACACGCGCGCATAGCGGCTCCCAACCTCGGACGGTGCGTTCTGCAGAACCGCATAGCGGCTTCCGCCGTTCTCTTTTGGTACTTTTGTGAGCTTCAGCTGGCGGATATCCCTCGAAATCGTCGCCTGCGTTACGGCAAAGCCGCTCTCCTCCAGCTTCTTTGCCAGCTCCTCCTGTGTTTCAATGTCATATTGGTTAATTAATTTGATAATCTGTGCATGTCTCGCGATTTTCATTTCAAGCATCCTTCCCCAGTAACTATATCTTAAATGTTTGCCATTTTCTTTCTTAATGTCTCCAGAAAACTGATGTTGCTGATCTTCACAATCAGAGTATCCCGTCTGGCCTTTTTGATCACGATCCGGTCGCCGGTTTTCATCGGAACGCGGGTGTCGCCGTCAAAATATGCCATGCCCTGTTCAATGCCGCCGTCTCTCGAAGGCCCGAGCTCCACCTCAATCACATCCTCTGCCGGAAAGACAATGCTTCTCGTATTCAGGGTGTGCGGGGCAAGCGGTGTCATCAGCATCAGGCTGGCTGACGGTGAGATGATCGGGCCGCCCGCGGAGAGGCTGTAGCCGGTCGAACCGGTCGGCGTTGCGATGATGATGCCATCGGCGCTGTAGGAATTTAAAAACTCCCCGTTGACGTAATTGTCGAACCGGACGACACGCAGGTTTCCCTCACGGGTGATCGTAATGTCGTTGAGTGCCGCGTCCTCCGCAATCAGCTTTCCGTCCCGGTAAATCGATCCACAGAGCATCATGCGGTGCTCAATCGTATACTCATCTGCCATCAGATGATCCAGCGCCGGATAAAGCGTGTCACGGTCGATTTCCGCAAGATAGCCGAGCGTTCCCAGATTGATGCCGAGCAGTGGAATCTGTAAATCCACCACGTCGCCTGCTGCCTGCAGAAGCGTGCCGTCACCACCGAGCACCAGAATGCCGTCGATATCTGACGGAACCTTCGCCGGATCCGTATAATGGTATTTTTCCCCTTTTTCGCTGTTATCGCAGAGAAGACACGTTTTTCCGCGCTCCTCCAGATATTGCCTGATCTGGTCTGTCACGGTAAGGTCCGGGTCTTTTGCTCTGTTTGTGATCAGGTAAAATCGCTCCATATCATGCTCCTTAACCCTTTTATTTATCCAGTGTATCGTGTGCGCTCTTTACAACGGCGTCTACATCGACATTGGTCTCTTCCTCTGTCACGCCGTCCGGCAGCCGGACAAGGTGAACGAGATACTCGATATTTCCCTCCGGTCCTTTGATCGGAGAAAATTCCAGATGGCGCACGCCGAAGGAAATGCTTTTCGCATAGGAAATGACCATCTCAATGACTTCTTTGTGTACAGCCGGATCACGGACAACACCTTTTTTGCCGACTTTTTCGCGTCCTGCCTCAAACTGCGGCTTGATCAGAGCTGCAATTTCGCCGTTCTCTTCCATCAGATTCCGGACCGGAAGCAGCACCTTGGTCAGGGAGATAAACGATACGTCGATCGATACGAAGGACGGTCTCTCCTCGATATCCTCCGGCACGACGTAACGGATGTTCGTGCGCTCCATACAGACAACGCGCGGATCGTTCCGCAGCTTCCAGTCGAGCTGGCCGTGGCCGACATCCACGGAATATACCTTGACGGCGCCGTTCTGCAGCATACAGTCGGTAAAGCCGCCGGTGGATGCTCCGACATCCATGCAGACCTTTCCATCCAGGGTAAGGTCAAAGTTTTTCATTGCTTTCTCTAACTTTAAGCCGCCGCGGCTCACATACGGCAGTGGTTTTCCTTTTAAGACAATCTCCACTTCTTCCGGGAACATGGAACCGGCTTTGTCCTCCCGCTCATTGTCCACCAGAACTTCTCCTGCCATAATCATGGCTTTCGCTTTTTCCCGCGATGTGGCAAGGCCCCGTTCTACCAGTAATACATCTAATCGTTTTTTCATCTTTCTTCCTGCCCCTGTTTTCTGTAGTATTCCTCAATTCTGCCGCAGATATCTTCCGGCGTAAAGCCGACCTGTTTCATCTGGTATAATACACTTCCGTGCGGAATAAAGCGGTCCGGCAGTGCAATGATCTCCACGCCAAACGGAAGGTCTTCTTCCTCGGCAAAAGCAAGGACGCGCTCTCCAAAGCCGCCGTCTTTTACATTTTCCTCGAGTGTTACGACAAGCTCATACGTATCGGCAAAGCTTCGAAGAAGTTCTTCATCGATTGGTTTGACGAACCGCGCATTCACAAGCGCCGCATCCATATCCATCCGCTCTTTTAACTGTTTCTGCACTTCTTCTGCCATTTTTACCATACTGCCGACGGCAAGAAGTGCAACACGGCTTCCCTCATGGATCACTTCTGATTTTCCGAGGCAGATGGGCGCACGGAACTCTTTTAATCCCGTATACGCTTCCCCTCTCGGGTAGCGCACCGCGATCGGGCCGTCGTAATCGACCGCAAATTTGATCATATCCGAAAGCTCCCAGAGGTTCTTCGGTGCAAGAATTGTCATATTCGGCATCGAACCCAGATAGGAAAGGTCGAAAATGCCGTGGTGTGTCTCCCCGTCGTAGCCCACAAGACCGGCGCGGTCAATCGCAAAGACGACATGGAGATTCTGCATACAAACGTCATGCATGATCTGATCGTACGCCCGCTGCAGGAATGAAGAATAAATCGCAACGACAGGCGTAATGCCGCCGAGTGACAGTGCCGCTGCAAATGTCACCGCGTGCTCTTCTGCGATTCCCACATCGAAACAGCGGTCCGGGAACATGTTGGAGAAGCGTTTCAGTCCGACACCGGTCATCATCGCCGCCGTGACTGCCGCAACATCCTTTCTTCGATCTCCCATTTTCCGCATGACCGTGGAAAAGACATCCGTGTACGTCGGATTGGATTTTCCAACCGGCAATCCTGTTTTCACATCGAACGGACCCGCACCGTGGAATCTTGCCGGGTGGCGCATCGCCGGCTCATAGCCGCGGCCCTTCTGTGTCAGGACATGCACCAGAATCGGTCCTTCAAACCGTTTTGCTTCCTGGAAGGTCTTGATCAGCTGCGGAATGTTGTGGCCGTCCACAGGACCTAAATACGTAAGTCCCATATCCTCAAACAGCATGCCCGGAATGATGATCTGTTTGATGCTGCTTTTCGTCTTCCGCATCGCATCCACCATGCCAGGTCCGATGCCCGGAATGCGGTTCAATGCCTTTGTGACGTCCATCTTGAAATCCGTGTACGCCGATGCCGTCCGAAGGCCGGACAGGTACGATGACATACCGCCGACATTCTCGGTGATCGACATTTCGTTGTCATTTAAAACGATAATAAAATTCGATTTCAGGCTGGCCGCATTGTTCAGCGCCTCGTACGCCATGCCGCCGGTCAGCGCACCATCTCCGATGATCGAAATAACGGAATAATTTTCTTTTTTCAGTTCCCGTGCACGCACATAGCCGACGCCTGCGGAAATCGAGGTCGAGCTGTGGCCGGTGTCGAATACATCGCAGTCACTCTCGCTCCGCTTCGGGAATCCGCTGATGCCGCCTTCCCGGCGCAGCGTTTCAAACCCGTCTTTCCGCCCGGTCAGAATCTTGTGCGTGTAGGACTGGTGTCCCACATCCCAGATCAGCTTGTCTTTTGGAAGATCGAAGACGCGGTGCATCGCAATCGTCAGTTCCACGACACCAAGATTGGACGCCAGATGGCCGCCGGTTTTACTCAAAGACTCGATAATAAATTCCCGGATTTCATCTGCAAGCGCCGGAAGCTGGTCCGCCGGAATCTTCTTAATATCGTTTGGTTTCTGTATTTTTTCTAACATGAAATCATCCCTTACTTTTTTCTGGAAGTCAGAGATTCAAACAGCTCTTCCAGAAATATTTTATCTCCCGGACAGGACAGATTTTTCAGTTCGTCTACGGCCTCTTTCGTGAGCCGTTTTACCTCCTGCTCCGCCCCGTCTGTGCCAAACATCGTCACATACGTTGTTTTTTCATTCTTTTCATCGCTGAAAACCGGCTTTCCAAGCTCCTCCATCGTGGATGTGACATCCAGGATGTCGTCCCGGATCTGGAACGCGATCCCGACTTTGGAGGTAATCCGGCAGAGCGCGTCAAGATCATCGTCGTTTGCTCCTGCAAGTGCCGCACCTGCCATCATGGCAGCCTCTAAAAGCGCCGAAGTCTTGTTCTCGTAAATGTAGTCCAGCATCTCACGGTCGATGGCGAAATGGCCGGCTTTTTCATTCATCACGTCAACACTCTGACCGCCCAACATGCCGGAAATTCCGGTTTTCTGACAGAGAATGCCAAAAGCACGCACTACGCGGTCGGTGTGCTCCTCCAGTGGAAAGGCTTTCCAGGCTGTCTCGTATGCATAGTTTAAAAGGGCGTCTCCTGCCAGCACGCCGACGGCCTCCCCGAAGACGACATGGGTCGTTTTTCTGCCGCGGCGGTAATCATCGTTGTCGATCGCAGGGAGATCATCGTGGATCAGGGAATGGGTGTGAATCATCTCCATGGCTGCCATAAATGGTTTTACAGCCTCCCCGGTTCCGCCGAACAGACGGAAACTCTCCTGCAAAAGCAGCGGACGAAGCCTCTTTCCGCCCGCTGTCATACTGTAATTCATGGCTTTTGCCAGTTTCTTTGCAAAGCCTTCCTCTTTCGGCAGGTAAGCGGCAATGATACTTTCCGCTTCCCGCGTTTTTTCTTCGAGTACCGCTTTAAAATTCTCTGAATGTTCCATCCTCATTCATCTGGAGCATTTTTTTCTCGACGCGGTCAATTTTCTGACTGCATTCGTTCAAAAGCTCCATTCCCTCCTTGTATAAACGAAAGGAGTCTTCCAGGCTGACATCGCTGCTCTCCAGCGTTTCGAGCATCTGATCCAGTTTTCCAAATGCTGCTTCCAGTGTCTCACCGGAAGGGGTTCCTTCTTCTTTTCTCTCTTCTGCTTCCATATTTCCCATGTTTTCTCGATTCTCTGCTTTTTCACGATTGTTCCATCCAGGATACGGCCGATGTCTTCTCTGCGCGCGCTGTGATCTTTCCGTCTGATACACAGATTTCGAGCAGATCACCTTCTTTGACATCCTGCACCGAAGTGATGGCTTTTCCTTCTTTTTCCACGTAGGAATAGCCCTGGTTCAGCTTGTCCAGCGGGGACAGACCCTTCATCGCCTGAATGTAAAGGGCAAGGCGGTGGCGCGCTTCTTTGAGCTTTTCTTCCATCGCATCTGTATACCGACGCTCCAGCTCGGCGTGGCGTGCTCTCTGGTCACGGATCTTATTTTCCGGTCCGAGATACTTCCACTTTGTCTCGTACTGCAGAAGGCGGCTTCTCGCTCTCTGCGTCTGGTTTGCCATCGCATGGTTCATGCGGCTTTTATAATTTTCCAGTGTGTTGAGTACCGCGCGGACATCAGCGACTGCCAGCTCCGCCGCTGCGGACGGGGTCGGGGCGCGCAGATCTGCCACGAAATCGATGATCGTTGTGTCGGTCTCATGGCCGACGGCGGAGATCACCGGCGTATGGCAGGAAAAAACGGCACGCGCTACTTTTTCCTCATTGAACGCCCAAAGATCCTCGATCGAACCGCCTCCGCGGCCCACGATCAGCACATCCAGATTCAGTACGTCCAGACGGCGTATGCCCTCCACGATGCTGTCCGCCGCTCCCTCTCCCTGCACCAGGGCCGGGTAGAGGATGATCTGGACAAAGGGATTCCGGCGGAGTGCAATGTTTTTGATATCCTGCACAGCAGCTCCCGTCGGTGCTGTGACAACGCCGATTTTCTTTACATACGCAGGAATCGGCTGCTTGTACTCCGGGGCAAACATGCCCATCTCTTCCAGTTCTGCTTTTAGGGCCAGATACTTTTCGTATAAAAGGCCGGCGCCCTCTTTTGTGATCTCTTTTGCATAGATCTGATACTTTCCGTCCCGCTCATAGACGCTGATGCTGCCGCCGACAATCACGTTATCGCCGTCCCGCATCGGGAAGGCAAGGCCGCGCCGCGAACCGGCGAACATGACACAGGAAATGGTTCCTTCCGCATCTTTTAAGGAAAAATAGATGTGGCCGGACGGATGGTATTTACAGTTGCTTACTTCTCCGCTGACGTAAATCCGGCGGAGCATATAGTCCTGGTCAAAGATGTTTTTGATGTATGAATTGACCTGGCCTACGGTGTAAACATTCTGATTTTTATTTCTCATCTTCTTCTCTTGCCAGTTTTCCAAGAATACCGTTGATAAAGGACGGAGACTGGTCTCTGCCGAAGCGTTTTGCCAGCTCAACGGCCTCGTTGATGGCTACACCGACCGGAACGTCCTCGTCGAATTTCATCTCGTAAACGGCAAGACGCAGGATCGCCAGGTCTACTTTTCCCATACGGGTCGTTTTCCAGCCCTCGGAAGTACGGTTCAGCATCTCGTCGATTTCCGGGATGTGCTCGGTCACATGATGGTATTTCTCTTCCATATAGGTCTGATCTTTTTCGCTTACGGTTACTTCTTCATCCTCGTCGTTGTCGTCAGAGTACGTAAAGTAAAGAGACATCTGCTGCGGCATCTCCTCTTTCTCCTGGAACTCTGCGGTATAGAGAAGTTTAAAAATATTTTCGCGAAGTTTGCTTCTGTTCATTGTCTGTTTTAATTCCTTCCTGTATAGTTAATTAACTATTTTTCTTCCATTTCATCTGGCTCTGAATAGTTAACAAGAACCGCGGGGTTGTAAGGGGTCGCCTTATTCCCTCGCGGTTCGTTGTTTTTTATTTCGTCTGTTCCATATTCACGCCTGCAATGGCTACATTGACATCGGAAACTTCCAGGCCTGTCATATTCTCGATCGCTGTTTTTACTTTTTCCTGTACGTTTTTGCAGGTTGCCGGAATCTCGTATCCATATTTGAGATTGAGGGCAAGATCCACGCAGACAACGCCGTCGAGTACATCAACTTTGACACCCTTGGAAAGATTTTTCATGCCAAGCTTGCTGACTAATTCGTTGGTAATATTTCCGGCCATGGAGGCTACCCCGTCCACTTCCGTTGCCGCAAGTCCTGCGATAATAGCTACCACCTCGTCTGCAATCTGCACGGTTCCGATTCCTTCGTCATCATATATCGTATAAGTGTTTCTTTTCTGAATTTTTGCCTCTGCCATCTTAAAGAACCTCCTCCTTGGCTGACTTTCCTTTATTATACCAAAAGTTTTCCGAAAATAAAAGTTTTTTTTATTCTTCTTCCTGTGCCGCGCACCACTCGCGTGCTGCCGGCGTGTTGGCAAGGCCGCCCTGGCCGGTTTCGCGCAGACTCGGATGCATCTGGTCGCCGACTTCCCGCATCGCATCGATCACCTGATCCGGCGGAATGCGGCTTATGATTCCCGCAAGTGCCATGTCCGCCGCAGAAAGTGCATTCACGGAACCGATCACATTCCGTTTGACGCACGGGACCTCGACAAGACCGCCGACCGGGTCACACACGAGACCGAGCAGGTTCTTTAATGCCATCGCTGCCGCATGCGTGATCTGGGACGGAGTGCCGCCGCCAAGTGCGGTCAGTGCGCCTGCCGCCATCGCGCTTGCTGTTCCGATTTCGGCCTGGCAGCCGCCGGAAGCGCCCGCAATGTAGGCCCGCGCCGCAACGACCTGGCCGATACCGGCTGCCGTGTAGAGCGCACGCACGATCTGCTCATCCGCTGTCCCCTTCTCTTTCTGGTAATTCACGAGCACAGCCGGAAGCACACCGCACGCTCCTGCGGTCGGTGCTGCAACGATCCGCTTCATGCAGGCGTTTGACTCACCCATCGCAAGTGCAGATGCCATAACTTTTCCGACAAACGGTCCGCAGAGCGTGTTCCCGCTCTCGACATACGCGCGCATCGTCTTTCCGGCGCCGCCCACAAGACCGCTTCTCGACTGCAGCGAACCGTCATAATTCCGTTCAGCGCCTTTCATGGCTTCCCACATGCCGCGCATCGTCTCAATGGACTCTTCGCGGCTTACATTTCTCTCATTCATATCGTCCAGAAGGATGACTTCATCAAACGGCAGGTCTTTTTCCTGGCACTCCCGGACAATTTCTTCCAGTGAATTATAAGACATCGTCCTCTTCTCCTTCCGTTACGTTGATGTATGTTACCTTTACAATGCCCTCAAGATGCTCCAGCCATTCCAGCGACTCTTTGGGAAGCGGCTGATCCATCTCCACGACCATGACGGCCGATCCGCCTCTCTTGTCGCGGTAGAGGGACATATTCGCAATGTTGACTGACTTATGTGCCAGCATCGACGTAACCTCGGCTACGTGGCCCGGCTGGTCCAGATTGTGGACGATCAGGGTCGGAATCTCGCAGCTGCAGTTGACATCCAGCCCGTCGAGGCGGTTGATCATGATACGGCCGCCGCCAAGGGAGCACGCCTGCACCTCGAGCGTCCGGCCGCTCTTTCCCTTTACTTCCAGAACGACGCTGTTCGGATGGGCACTCGTCAGATTGGCGATGCCGAATGAATAGGAAAGACCCATCTTCCGGGCAATTTCAAAGCTGTCCGGAATCCGCTCGTCATCCGGCCGCATGCCGAGAAGACCCGCGACGAGACCGCGGTCCGTTCCATGGCCCTTTCCCGTTGCGGCAAAGGAACCGTACATCAGTATTTTTGCTTCCACCGGCTGTTCCCCGAGAAGTTTCTGCGTCATCCATCCAATCCGCACTGCCCCCGCTGTGTGCGAACTCGACGGACCGACCATCACAGGGCCCAGAATATCGAATAAGTTCATTCCTTCTCCTTTTTAAGCGGCATCCCGCTCTTTTGTTCTTAGTTTTTGCTGAATTCGGTCAGCACAAGGTCTTTGTTTCGATCCTGTACCATGCCGACACTCCACGGATTGACAAAGAGAAGCAGCGGATTTCCCTTGAGGTCCATGACCTTCTTCATATCGGATGTACCCTGAATACGGTCCAGGTTGATCTCCTCTTTGTTTGCGATCCAGCGGATATGCTCATACGGCAGGTTCTCCAGACGGATATCCACGTTGTACTCGTTCTCCAGACGGTATTTTAAAACGTCAAACTGCAGGACGCCGACAACGCCGACGATGATCTCCTCCATGCCGCCTTTGTACTCCTGGAAAATCTGGATCGCACCTTCCTGTGCAATCTGGGAAATTCCCTTGACGAACTGTTTTCTCTTCATCGTATCGAGCTGGCGCACTCTTGCAAAATGCTCCGGCGCGAAGGTCGGAATTCCCTCGTATGCGAATTTTTTGCCCGGCATACAGATCGTATCTCCGATAGAGAAGATGCCCGGGTCAAATACACCGATGATATCGCCGGCGTATGCTTCATCAACAATATGACGGTCACTCGCCATCATCTGCTGCGGCTGGGAAAGACGCATTTTCTTTCCTCCCTGCACATGGAAGACTTCCATTCCGGCGTCGAATTTGCCGGAGCAGATGCGCATGAATGCGATACGGTCACGGTGTGCTTTGTTCATGTTTGCCTGGATTTTAAAGACAAACGCAGAGAAATCCTCTTTGACCGGATCGATTACGCCGCAGTCTGCCGTACGCGGAAGCGGCGGCATCGTCATCGTGAGGAAGTGCTGCAGGAAAGTCTCCACACCAAAGTTGGTGAGCGCAGATCCGAAGAATACCGGGGAGAGCTCTCCCTTGCTGACAAGCTCCTGGTCAAACTCTGCACTTGCGCCGTCGAGCAGCTCGATCTCATCCATGAGCTGTTCTTTCTGGTCCTCATCGACCACATCGAGAAGATGCGGATCGTCGATATCGATTTCTTCCTCGATACCTTCCTTTGTTCCCTTCATTGTATCGGAGAAGGTAAGGACTTTCTTTTTGTCACGGTCGTAAACACCACGGAATTTCTTTCCGGAACCGATCGGCCAGTTGATCGGGCAGGTTGCAATGCCGAGCTCTTTTTCAATCTCGTCGAGCAGCTCGAAGGTATCGTTCGCATCGCGGTCCATCTTGTTGATGAAGGTAAAGATCGGGATGTGGCGCATGACACAGACTTTAAACAGCTTTCTGGTCTGTGCCTCGACACCCTTCGATGCATCGATAACCATGACGGCGGAATCGGCTGCCATCAGGGTACGGTACGTATCCTCCGAGAAGTCCTGGTGTCCCGGGGTATCCAGAATGTTGATGCAGTAGCCGTCGTAATTGAACTGCAGAACGGAAGAGGTAACGGAAATACCACGCTCTTTCTCGATCTCCATCCAGTCGGATACGGCATGGCGCGCAGTCGCTTTTCCTTTTACGGAACCGGCGAGATTGATCGCTCCTCCGTACAGCAGGAATTTCTCAGTCAGTGTGGTTTTACCGGCATCCGGGTGGGAAATGATGGCAAAGGTACGCCGTCTTTCAATTTCTTTTGTATAATCAGGCACGGTTTTATCTCCTTTAGAATATAAAATCTTATTTACTATGTTTTCCATGTTTATGCTTTTTAGACATACTAATTTATTCTATTATATGCCACCATTCCTGTCAATCGTTATCTTGACAGTTCATTCATAATCGAAGCATAAATCTTCTGACTCCGGTTTTCCCAGTTGCTGCAGATCTTTTTGGCCGCCTCCTCGGACGGAACCGTCACGACAATCTCAAAAATAGTCGTCTTCCGCTCTCTTGCCTGACAGCGGACCTCGTAGTCATCTCCCGCGGTCTTGTAGTAATCGGCCACAACGGACGCTTTTTTCCGCAGTTCATAGGAGTGTTCCTTCATATAGCGGTCGATTTCCTCCCGGATTTCCGGAGAGATCTCGTTTTCGAAGAAGGAAAGCGTCTTGCTGCCCTCCTCAGTCATGTGGTAGTACGAGGTGTTGCGCACCTTCTCGATCTCGATCAGCTTTGTATCCTGCAGCTCGCTTAACGCCTCCTGGAGATGAAAGTAGTTCGTGTACTCTTTTTCCAGGATAAAATCCGAAATCTGTGTATTTGACAGCGGAAAATTCACATTCTGCAGCATGTAGAGAATAATCAGTTTGTATAACGTAAAGGATGATTCAATCACGGTGTGTTTCCTCCTTTTTCTTCGTCCAGAAGCTGTCCCTGATACGCATGTTCTTCTTTCATGCGATGATGCAGCTCATTTAAGACGGTGCGTTTTGCCTGGCTCCATGTTGGTGCAATCAGAAGATCCCCGGGGCCGTCTCCCGTCACACGGTGGATCACAAGATCGGGACGGAGGCGCCGCAGGCAGTCGATGACAAGGGTAAGATACGCCTCCTGCTCCAGCACCTCAAATTTTCCGGCCGCGTAGTCCGCCGCAAGATCCGTGTTTTTCAGCACATGAAGCAGCTGAAGCTTGATGCCGGAAATGGAAAGTCCATTCAGGTAATCCATTGTTGCAAAGACTTCTTCCTGTCCCTCCCCCGGCAGACCGAGGATCGTGTGGACAACCACGGGAATCCCCCGCCTGTGCAGCTCGTTTACTGCCTGTTCAAAACAGGAAAGCGGATAGCCCCTTCGGATATACTGTGCCGTTTTTTCATGCATCGTCTGCAGTCCCAGCTCCACCCAGACCGGTTTGATCCGGTTCAGCTCTTCTAACAGAGAAAGAACCTCTTCCCCTAAGCAGTCCGGTCTCGTTCCGATCGAAAGGACCACGACCTCCTCGTCCGAAATTGCCTCCCGGAAAATTTTTTCCAGATATTCCACCGGCGCGTACGTGTTCGTATACGCCTGGAAATAAGCGATGAACTTATGCACCGGCCGCTTTTGCTGCAGGAGGGATTTCTGCTCCCGGATCTGTTCCGGGATGGATTTGTTTCTGTCCCCGGCAAAATCACCGGAGCCGCCCGCACTGCAGAAAATGCAGCCCCGGTCACCGCAGGTGCCGTCCCGGTTCGGACACGTCATCCCGCCGTCGAGCGAGAGCTTGTACACTTTTTCCCCGAACGTCTTTTTCAGATAGGCGTCCAGCGAATAATACGGCTTTCCAAGCCAGTCTGTCATGATTTCTTCCCCTTTTATTCGATGTCTTTTCCAATTTTTTTGAAGTTTTCCCGGATCTTCTGCTCATAGCCGTTCGTTCCAAGATGAAGGAAACGGCTTCCTAAGATCTCGTCCGGCAGATACTGCTGCTCGACGTAGTGATTCGGGTAATCATGTGCATACTGATAGCCTTGACCGTGGCCGAGTTTGGCAGAACCTTTGTAATGGGCGTCCTGCAGATGCGGCGGAACCGACGTCCGCACACTTCCGACCGTCTTCATCGCCGCAAAGACTGCCTCGCACGAAGAATTACTCTTCGGTGCACAGGCAACATACGTGGCTGCCTCCGCCAGAATAATCTGCGCCTCCGGCATGCCGACGCGTTCCACGGCAAGGGACGCGGAAACTGCTACATTTAAGGCATTCGGATCGGCAAGGCCGACATCCTCCGCCGCGCAGATCATGATGCGGCGGGCGATAAACTTGATATCCTCCCCGGCATACAGCATTTTGGCCAGATAAAAGACCGCCGCATCCGGGTCAGAACCACGCATGCTCTTGATAAATGCAGAGATCGTATCGTAATGCTGATCGCCCGTCTTGTCGTACCGCACGACGCGCTTCTGGATGCACTCCGATGCCGTTTCGAGATCGATATGGATTTTTCCGTCCGCCTGACGTTCCGTTGAGAGGACGCCCAGCTCGATTGCATTTAAGGCCGCTCTCGCGTCACCGCCTGCGATGTCGGCAAGGAACTCTTTTGCATCCGCATCGAGCACAACGTTGTACGTCCCGAGCCCCTTTACCGGGTCCGTCACCGCGCGCTCCAGCAGTTTTTCGATGTCCTCTTTTTCGAGCGGCTTTAATTCAAAGATAATGGAACGCGAAATCAGCGCCCCGTTGACCTCGAAATACGGGTTTTCCGTCGTCGCGCCAATCAGAACGAGTGTGCCGTCCTCCACAAACGGAAGCAGATAATCCTGTTGCCCCTTGTTGAAGCGGTGGATCTCGTCGACAAAAAGAATCGTCTTTTTGCCGTACATGCCGATCCGCTGCTGCGCTTCTTTTACGACTTCTTCCATATCCTTTTTGCCGGCTGTCGTGGCATTCAGCTGGGTAAACTCTGCGCTTGTCGTGTTGGCGATGACGCGGGCAAGCGTCGTTTTTCCCGTTCCCGGAGGGCCGTAGAAAATGACGGAGCCGAGTTTATCCGCCTTGATCGCACGGTACAACAGCTTTCCAGGGCCGATGATGTGCTCCTGTCCAACCACCTCGTCCAGCGTTGTCGGGCGCATGCGCGATGCGAGGGGGGACTCTTTTTCCATTGTGGTTTCTTTCATATAATCAAACAAATCCATGTATTTTTCACCCCATTTTTCTTCCTGCCATTTATCTTATCACATTTTGGCGGGTATCCTCAACCCCTTAATCTCGGATTCTCCGCAACTATGTTCGATGGAATCCGCGGAAGCTATTCTTCAATCAGCTCACGCACCGTCACAAACGTGTATCCCTCTTCTTTTAATTCTTTTACGATCCGCCGCAGCGCTTCCACCGTCGCGCGGTAGCCGTCATGCATGAGAATAATGCTGCCATCCTTCACATTCGGAAGCACCGCGCTGCAGATCGACGCGGTGTTCTGGCTCTCCCAGTCGCGGGAATCCACATCCCAGAGTACCGGGATCATCGTCACTGCAAGGTCCAGCCCCTCTCTCCATTCCCCGAACGGCGGACGGATATAGACGGGATATTCCCCTGTGATCTCGTAGATTGCATTGCTTGTTTTCACGACCTCCTCCCTCGCTTCCTCTTCTGATACTTTCGTAAGCTGAACATGATGAAACGTATGATTTCCGATCAGATGGCCTTCCGCATGCATCCGGCGGACGATTTCTTCGTTTCCGGCAAGACACTGCCCCTGCAGAAAAAACGTTGCCGGAATTTCATTTTCTTTTAAAATTTCAAGCACCTCCGGCGTATAGCACGCATTCGGCCCGTCATCAAATGTCAGCGCCGCACGGCGGGGCACACTTTTTTCTGCTTCCGCCGCTGTCTCTTTCGCGCCTTCTCTTTCACACCGTGCCAGCTCTGCAAACAGAATAGCCGCCATCATCACAGCCAGAAGCGGCAGAGGAACGTGCCGCACTTTTCGGAATCTCCGCATGGTCTGCCCTTCGCACTTTCTTCTGCATTCCCTGTATTATATGAAAAACAGGAGAAAAGATGCCGCACCCGGCGGTTCTTTTCTCCTGTTTTTGTTCTTTATGTATCCTGTACCTGAAGAATATACGTACCGGACGCAGTATCCTGGTAAACGATATCTCCGATGGACTGCAGCAGCGATTCGTTCAGCGCATCGCCATATTTCTCCTTTTCTTTGCTTCCCACAAAAATGTAGGTCACATGATACTGCTCCAGCAGGCGCAGCACTTCATTCGTATCGGTCGAGGTGTACATCTGTTTCACATCCTCGGCGCGGACATTTAAGTCTGCGGGATCCCCTCTCCAGAGCCATTCATGGACATACCATCCAAGCACGGTCGGAAGACCGGTCATTGCGGAAACGCGCTCGTAATCGCTATAGCTGTCGCCGTTCGCCTCAAGCACAACCGGCTGTCCTTCTATTGTTTCATCCAGCCAGCGGATGGCACCTGCGTCCTCGGAAAAGACATTTTCCAGATACGCTGTCGCATCGAGTCCGCGGTACTCGGACAGATCGAAAATATTTCCGAACCAGGAGTACACGCTCGTTCCAAAATAGCCGAAGGTCCATAAAAGCAGTACCAGCCCGATTCCGCCGAACACCTGCAGAATCCGCTCTTTTTTCCAGAGCAGGAACCGCGTGATGATGTAGCTCATGCAGATCCCAAACAGGATAAATGCCTGATACGTCAGCTTGAACATCGTGTTGGAGCGCGCATACGATTCTTCGTAGATATCGCGCACATAGACGAGCTCCGGAATGATGATAAGGCCGATGGCACAGAGGCCTAAAATACCGATCACCATATCGCTCACCGCAATCTCTCTCCAGAAATTACAGAAGGCAGAAACTTTTTTTGGCTTTTCCGCCGTTTCTTTTTCGCCCGGCTCCGGTTTTTTCTCTCCCAGAATCAGGGCAACGGCCTGCTCTTCCACCTCTTCCTGCGTCTTTCCATCGGCAAGTACAATCTGTCCCTGCCGCTCCATGCCCGGAAGATGACAGTTTTTCCGCCATGCTAGCAGAACGGCTGCGATAAACAGCACAACGAGCACCGTCGGAAGGCCCCAGAGAATCGTCAGCTGATACAGCATCGAATGGTGCCTGGCAATGCCGACACCGGAAACCATCGTCTCAAACTTCATTGTAAACGGAAGGGCGACAACTGTTCCAATTGCAAAAACTTCTGCAGCCTGCAGGAGAACCGTTCCGATCGTCTCTTTCGCCCGCGCATGATACCGGTACAGCGCACCGTACAGAGAGAAGCCTGCAATCACGACGAAATAGATAACAAAATCCCAGTAGTTGGACCAGTGGAACACACCGATCAGAAAGCCCGCCGCGATGATCTGCGGCTGAAGCAGAACGTCTTTTAACGACCATTTCCACTCTTTTTCCGGATCACGGCAGGTATTTTTCACGTAGGAATATAAAAGGCCCAGCACCAGCAGGACGAACATGACATTCACCACATGGGCATGCAGGTCGCCGAGCACAAAGGAATACGATGGAAACTCATGAATCGTGCGGTCATTTTCCACAAGCGGGTCATACCCGATATAGCGGGTCGAACTCGGGAACCAGTAAGCCGATTCGTTCAGTCCCAGCCACTGGCGGATGCAGCCGTAAATCACATAGTGCATATTTCCGGCAAGGGAAACGGCGCCTCCCGAAAGAAGACCGCCAAGCACCGGTGCAATCTGGCTTTTATTGCCGCCCTCTTTCCGGATGCGGTGGCACGCACGCGACTCTGCCAGATGGTAGGTGATCGAAAACGGCAGAACAAACGCGAACGATGCCACCATCGTACGCATCAGATGGTACGTCTGCTTTACATCCGTGAAGGTAATCTTCGTCAGAAATACGGCATAGAACTGGCCGCCGTAATAGTAGTTAATACCGCTTCCGCTGTACCAGAGATCCTCTGCCGGAACGGCGGTGCTGCGCATCATGGCCTTCATAAAACCATAATCCATGAATTTTTCGGTTCCGTGTGCCTCCGGGTGAAAGCCCGCAAGATAGGTCCAGAGAAGGAAAAAGGCGAAAAACAACACTTCTTCCATCATCAGGAAGTCGATTTCCGGCGCATGGACGCGTACCTTAAAACATCCGAAAATCCAAGAAGCCAGGATCAGTACACCGACTGTGATCAGGCAGACCGGTGCGGTAAACGGAACCAGTCCGAAGCTTCCAAGAGCAAATACAGCAAAACCGGAAACAACGATGCCAAGCACTTTAGAAAACATCCATCCCCGGTCATGAAACCGCGGAAACAGCGCTGCGGCAGCCGGATAAAATCCAATACCGAGCACCAGGGTCATAAGCCACCACTTCAGGAACGAAACGTTGTCCGTTCCAAGAAGCGGCGTTGTGGCCAGCACAAGCAACACCAGCAGAATGCCGGAAACTGTCGTCTTTTTGCTCATCTTTAATTATCTTCCTCTGTCATTGTATAGACATGACGTTTTCTTGCCATCTCATCGCTTGCAAGATACTCGTCGTAGGTGGTCATCTTATCGATCAGCGCGCCGTTCGGAAGGATCTCCATGATACGGTTTGCTGTAGTCTGTACAAACTGATGGTCGTGGCAGGTGAACAGCAGCACGCCCGGGAATTTGATCAGACCGTTGTTCAGTGCAGTGATGGACTCCATATCCAGATGGTTGGTCGGCTCGTCAAGAACGAGAACGTTTGCACCGGAAATCATCATCTTGGAGAGCAGGCAGCGCACTTTCTCTCCTCCGGAAAGGACTCTGACACGTTTCACGCCGTCCTCACCGGCAAAAAGCATTCTTCCGAGGAATCCGCGGACATACGTTACGTCCTTGATCTCGGAATACTGGGTCAGCCAGTCTGCGATCGTCAGGTCGCAGTCGAATTCTGCGGTGTTGTCCTTCGGGAAGTAAGCCTGTGTAGTGGTTACGCCCCATTTGTAGTAACCGGAATCCGGCTCTTCTTCTCCGGTCAGAATCTTGAACAGCATGGTGATCGCCTGCTCGTTGCTTCCGACGAAAGCAACTTTATCTTCTCTTCCGAGGGTGAAGCTTAAGTTATCCAGGATTTTCACGCCGTCTACGGTTTTGGTCAGTCCCTCTACCTGCAGAACGTCGTTTCCGATCTCACGGTTCGGACGGAAATCGATGTAAGGATATTTCCGGCTGGACGGTTTGATATCGTCGAGCTGGATTTTCTCCAGGGCTTTCTTACGGGAAGTAGCCTGTTTACTCTTCGATGCGTTGGCGCTGAATCTAGAGATGAAGTCCTGTAACTCTTTGATCTTCTCCTCTTTCTTCTTGTTCGCCTCTTTCATCTGTTTTACCAGCAGCTGGCTGGACTCAAACCAGAAGTCGTAGTTTCCGGCATAGAGCTGGATTTTTCCGTAATCTATATCTGCGATCTGGGTGCAGACTTTATTCAGGAAGTAACGGTCGTGGGATACGACGATAACGGTATTCTCGAAGTTGATCAGGAACTCCTCAAGCCACTCGATCGCATCGAGGTCCAGGTGGTTGGTCGGCTCGTCGAGAAGAAGGATGTCCGGGTTTCCGAACAGGGCTCTTGCAAGAAGAACTTTGACCTTCTGGCTACCGGTCAGGTCTGCCATCTGTGCGTAGTGCAGTTCCGGCTCAATGCCAAGGCCGTTTAAGAGCTGCTCTGCATCGGTCTCTGCCTCCCAGCCGTTCATCTCTGCAAACTCACCCTCGAGCTCGCTCGCTTTGATACCGTCCTCATCTGTGAAGTCTTCTTTTGCGTACAGCGCCTCTTTCTCTTTCATGATCTCATAGAGACGGGCATTTCCCATGATAACGGTGTCGAGTACCGGATAGCTGTCGTATTTGAAGTGGTCCTGCTCGAGGAAGGAAAGACGCTGGCCCGGTGTGATGGTTACGTCTCCGTTTGTCGGTTCAAGCTGGCCGGACAAGATTTTCAGAAAGGTTGATTTTCCCGCTCCGTTGGCACCGATCATGCCGTAGCAGTTTCCCTCGGTGAATTTGATATTGACATCTTCAAACAACGCTTTTTTTCCGACACGAAGTGTCACATTATTTGCTGCAATCATACTTTTTAAAACCTCATTTTCTTATTCTTAATTGTAAACGTGAAGTTACCGCCGGGGTTTCCCGGTCATACGGAGTATAGTCTACCATAGGTTTCCGTTTTCTGGCAAGTAGGGAAAGCCCTTATTCTTCGTCTTTTTCACCGGAAATTGTAAAAAAGCTGTCATCCCGGTCTTTTTTGTCGATCAGTTCATTGTACTGCAGGCATTCATACTGCCGTTCGTACTCGAGATCCTCCTCCGGCGCATCGCTGTCGTTCCAGCGGTACCAGGTTCCGTCACTTGCTAAAAAGCCGAGGTGATTGAGCGCCGGCATCTTCTCGCGCAGGTCAAGCAGATACTCGTTGTACGGCGTCAGTTCCAGGCCGGTAAGGCTTAACGCATAGCTTGAGAGATAATTTGTGCTGATCCAGACATTGCTCTCGGATTTCATGCTGTAGTTGGTCCAGATGAAGAACGGGGTTCCATAGAACTTCTCCTGATCCTCGACCGAAAGATTCTGATAGGCGTCTCCGGCAATCCATGTTTCAAACGCATCCGGCAGTTTCGGGGAATGATCGCCGAACATAATGATCATCGTCGGCTCGTCCACCTGCTGGAAATACCGGATCAGATAGGAAATTGCCTCATCGGAAAGCTTTAACAGGGAGAAATACTGATCGGCCTCATCACTGTCGTAGCCGTTGCAGTTGATATCCGCCTGGAAATAACGGTTCGTGTAGCCGCTGTGGTTCTGCATCGTCACATCAAAGAGGAAGAACGGGCTGCCCGGCTCCTTGTTCTCGTAGGTTTCCACGATCTTCTCATAGTTCGCCTGATCGCTGATCATGCCGCGGTACCGCTTGGCCGTATCGGAGAACTGATCAATCGAGATGAAATCATCAAAATCAAGGAAACGGTATGCCGTGCTCCGCTTCCAGTTTGTCGCCTTGTTCGGATGCATCGCAATTGCCTGATAACCCTGGTCTTTTAACGTCGTGACAAGGGAATACTGGCTGTGCGTAAAGTAGCTGACGTACGGCACCATGCCCGGGAACCGCTTGCAGGAGTTTCCGGTCAGGAACTCATACTCCGTTTTTGCTGTTCCGCCGCCCTTGGTACACGTCAGCGTGTGCCCTTTGATGATATTTTCGGTCAGCGAGTCGAGGAACGGCATGTAGCTCTCGCTCGTCTGCGGATCGCCGACGGAACGGTAGTCAAACCACGACTCGTTCATGATCGCGATGATGTTGACGGGTGTCACGCTATCCGCATTATCTTTTCGAAGATCTTCTGTTTTCGTCTCTTTCTCGCTCGTATCGGCAATCGCTGTCACTTCGTCTTTCGAATAGCCGTCCGGCGGTGTCAGGCGCATGTATTTGGCGACCGCGGTAAAACCGACTGTCGTTCCGTACTGGCGGTATGTCTTCGCCGGATTCCAGAGGTCACTGATGACACCGAACTCGGCGTTCCAGTTCAGATTCATGTACGCCAGGTATGTTCCGAGCGTCAGCGCAGCAGCAGCCACGCGGAGCAGAATTTTATTTCTCGTTTTCCGTGCAAAACGATATTCCCGGCTCTGCAGCCAGAGGCGCACAACGAGCATCATCGTGATAAACGAAGTCACGATTTCACCTGTGATCTCGAATTTGTAGCCGCCGACTACGTCCGCCGCCGTCGCAATGCTGTACAGGTCGATGAGCTGGAACGCTTCTCCGCGGAACAGATAAACATAGTAGAATACCAGACTCATGCAGAAATAAAAGATGTTCATGAAAATCATCGCGCGGCGGATGGAGTTCAGAAAGAGGGAAACGAGAATGGAAAGTACGAAAATGACACCGATATTCAACAACGCATAATACCATTTCATCTCCCGGAACTGGCTGTTTGTGACAAATTCCAGTGTGGCAAACAGATAGGCTGCGTTTGCCAGCATCAGAATCGGCTGTTTCCATCCCACATAGCGCGGTTTTGGTTTCTGGTCCGGCTTTGCAGCAAACCGGCAGAAACTGACAACTGTCGTCAGTATGATACACGCCAGCAGGCATGGGAACAGAAAGTGAATACTCCACTCCCGGTCTGCCGCCGTCGTATCCAGCAGCGGGCGCGCCAGAAACAGCAGCACCGCCAGCACGCCGAAATCCAAAACAAGAAACGCGCACCGGGCGCGCTCCTTTTGATTCTCTTTTAATCTCTGATAAAACTTCTGCATCGAAACTTTATGCTCCTTTTATAAACAAGAATTATAATCCTTCCGTAAACGGCTCGTCCGCCGGATAGCCGCCGCCTAATTTTTGCATACAGCGCTGGATGGAATCTTTTGAATTTCCCCAGTCCTTATCCTTGTTGCGGTAATCGAATTTGTCAGTAAACCATGTTACCTCTTCCTGCAGCCGCTGGTAATTTTCTTTCATGATTTTGAACAGAGTCGGGTAAAATTCCGCTTTCTGTTTATCATTCAGCTTTTTCTCCGCCGTTTCTACCAGATCCGCAAAATGCGGCAGACAGAAGCCTTTTCCCTCGCGGAACAGTCTTGCAAACTCCTCGTCTTTTTTGTAGAGATCAAAGAACGTATCAAGATAGCGGTTATAGTTTGCCTTGAAGTGATCGCAGACGTAGCACGAATGCGTCTTCTCATCAATCCACTGGCCGATCGCAGTCTCACGGCCCTGTTTGTCGAGGGATGTCTTCTGCATCCGCTTGAACACCGAGGATTTTCCCGGTGCAAACAGATCCATCTGTGCGGCAAGCTCCTGGTTCAGTTTTTTCAGATGGGTGGATAAAATCAGACCGCTTCCGAGACGGTTTCCGTAATCGTACATCATTTTATAGTGGTGGCGGCAGAATCCCATCGCGTCTGTTTCCGCACGCACATCATCCTCCATATAGGATGCGCCGGAACCGAGCGCAAACGAAATCGCATGCTGCTCTGCTTCCCGCTCCAGATAGCAGAACGGGCACTCATCTTCCGCCTTGAATGCATCCATCAGCGGAATGGTATGGATCGACTCTTTCATAATGTAAAAACCTCCGATTTTATTTGTTGGTGCTTTCTACAGCATACACAAAAACCTCTCATTTGTCAAAAGAACTCTTTTTCCTGTTTTCCTATTATTCTGATGGATAATTTCTATATTTTGCACAATTTACATGTGCATTATAAAAATTTAAAGTTGTTTCTTTTTGGTATTTAATCGTTTAAGATAAATATTATATAAGTCTTTGTATCACTCTGTTCAGAAAGGAGCCATAGCAATGGGAGAACGTCATACGGAGGAGATGCGCCTCCTCGGTCTTACCATCGCTTTTTATCGCAGAGCACGCGGATTAACGCAAAGTGAGCTTGCCGAAGCTGTCCAGATCAGCCGTACACATATGAGCAACATCGAAGCGCCAAACAGTCATACCTCTCTGTCTCTAAACAAGCTGATGGATATTGCGGAAGCACTCGAAATTCCGCTGAAAACATTATTTGATTTCAAACGGTAAGCCCGGAAAGCTTTCCGTTTTTTATAGCAGATTTTTACAGCAACCCCCCGCAGCCGGTGTGCGCCCGGTGCGGGGGCTTTTTCTCTCTTATTTTCCCGAAAAATCCGGAGTTCCGTCAAGATTATACGGGGTCACCTGGTATACATAGTAGTTCAGCCAGTTCGTGTACAGATTGTTCGCATGTGACCGCCATAAAAGCACTGGTTTTGTATTTGGATCGTCGTTTTTATAATAGTTCTTCGGAATCTCAATCGGGAGTCCTTTGTCTTTATCGCGGTGGTACTCGCCGTCGAGCGTCATACGGTCGTACTCCGGATGACCCATCACAAAAATCTTTCTTCCCTCTTCCGCCATGCCAAGATAGAATCCGGCTTCGTCGGACTCTGCGAGAATCGTGACATCTTTGCAGGCACGGATATCGTCGATCGGTACTTCTGTGTGGCGGGAATGCGGTGCCAAAAACTCGTCATCGAAGCCTCGCACAAGCGGGATCTTGCGGTTGTTGACTTTGTGCCAGAACAGCCCGAATTTCTTCTCCGGAAGCATCCGTTTCTTCAGTCCGTAGAAATGATACAGACTCGCCTGGGCTCCCCAGCAGAGGAACATCGTGGAGGTAACATGTGTGTTCGTCCAGTCCATGATCTTTGTCAGTTCATCCCAGTAGTCAACTTCTTCAAATTCCATCTGCTCGACCGGTGCACCGGTGATGATCATACCGTCGTAATAATTTTTCCGCACATCCTCAAATTTCACATAGAACGTGTTCAGATGGCTGGTCGATGTATTTTTCGCCTCGTGGCTTGCCACCATCAGAAAGGTGACATCAACCTGCAGGGAGGTGTTGGAAAGGGAGCGCAGAAGCTGCAGCTCGGTATCTTCTTTGAGCGGCATCAGATTCAGGATCATAATCTTCAGCGGACGGATGTCCTGATGAACCGCTCTTGTCTCGTCCATGACGAATATATTTTCGCTTTCGAGTATTTCTTTTACAGGTAAATCTGCCTGAACTTTAACCGGCATATTCTTTTTCCTCGTTTCTATTCTTCTTGATCTGCCGCGCTTTTCTCTGCGCAGACAGGCGGTTTGCTTTTTCCGGCAGGAATTTCTGCCGTCTGCTTCCGATTATAGCAGATTCCCGCGCGGGATGCAAACCGCCTTTGCAGATATTTCGTTATTCTTCTGTCATCTTCAGAAATTCCTCTTCTGAGATCACCGGCACGCCGAGTTCGCGCGCTTTCCGGTTTTTGGAGGAACTGGATGTCGTGTCGTTGTTGATCAGATAGCTCGTCTTTCCCGTTACACTTCCGGTGGCTTTTCCGCCGAGCTCCTCGATTCTTGCCTTTAATGCATTCCGGTTCGGGAAATGTTCCACACTTCCGGTGATGACGAAGGTAAGACCGGCTAATTTCTGTTCTTCCTGGCTTGCCTGCGGCTTCTCAATCGTCAGATACGACAGAAGGCGCTCAAGGCGTTCTTTATTTTCCTCATCCGCAAAGTAATCCACGATGCTTTTTGCAATCACTTCTCCGACACCGTCGATCTGCGCGAAATCCTCCGCCGATGCATTCCGGATCCGGTCGAGATCGAAATCGAAGGCTTTGCAGATCATTCTCGCGTTTGCAAGACCGATATTTAAGATGCCAAGTCCGAAAATCAGACGGGGCAGCGTTGTGTTTTTCGCGCGCTCGATGCTGTCGATCAGATTCTGGTATGATTTTTCACCGAAACCGTCCATCTCCACAATCTCGTCGCGGTAGCGGTCGAGACGGAAAATATCGGCAAACTCACGGATGAAGCCGTGGCCCACGAATTTTTCGAGCGTTGCCTCCGACATGCCGTCGATGTTCATCGCGTCGCGGCTTACAAACAGGGTGAATGCCTTCATGAATTTTGCCGGGCACTCCGGATTCGTACAGTAGAGGGTCTCGACATTGTTCATCATCTGAATCCGGGTGGCACCGCCGCAGGCAGGACACGTTTCCGGAATATCGCGCACACCGCTTCTCGTCAGATTCTCTGAGATCTGTGGAATGATCATGTTTGCTTTGTAGACAAGGATTTTATCACCCACACCGAGATCCAGCGAACGCATGATACTGATGTTGTGGACGCTTGCGCGGGAAACCGAAGTTCCTTCCAGCTCGACCGGCTCAAAAACCGCAACCGGATTGATGAGACCGGTTCTCGACGGGCTCCACTCAATTTCAAGCAGAGTGGTCTCCTTCTGTTCATCCGCCCATTTGAAGGCGAAAGCGTTCCGCGGGAATTTCGCGGTTGTGCCGAGTGATTCTCCGTAGGCGATATCGTCATACAACGTGACAAGGCCATCGGACGGGAAATCGTTTGTCTCGATTTTCGTGGAGAAATATTGCATCGCCTCGTCGAGGTTATCTTTGGTGACAACCTTGTATTCCACCACCTCGAAGCCCTGCTCTTTCAGCCACTCCATCTGACGGATTCTGGAATTTTCGAAATCCTGTTCCGGAGCGCTCACAAGCGCAAATGCCATAAAATGAACGTGGCGTTTTGCCGTAATCTCATTGTTCAGCTGGCGCACAGAACCGCTGCAGAGGTTCCTCGGATTCTTGTATTTCGCATCGACATCCTCAATCTCCTCGTTGATCTTCTCAAAATCGGAATAGCGGATGATCGCCTCGCCGCGCAGAACCAGCTCTCCCTGGTACGGGATTTTTAAGGGAATATTTTCAAACACTTTTGCATTGTTCGTGACAACCTCTCCGATCACGCCGTTTCCACGGGTGACGGCCTTTGCGAGGGTACCGCCGCGGTACGTCAGAACGACGGTCAGACCGTCCATCTTCCAGGATAGCAGCGTTTTGTGATCCCCGATGAAGCTGCGGAGCACTTCCACATCTTTCGTTTTATCAAGGGAAAGCATCGGCGACTCGTGCGCTTCTTTCGGCAGTTCGTCCATCGCCTCGTAGCCGACTTTTGTGGTCGGGCTTCCGGCGAGTGTTACGCCTGTTTTTTCCTCTAATACCTGCAGTTCGTCATACAGCGTGTCGTACTCCAGGTTGCTCATGATCTCCCGGTCTTCCTGGTAATAGGCTTTTGCCGCTTCGTTCAGCTTTTTGACCAGTTCCTTCATCCGTTCTGTCTCGTTCATCGCTTTTCCTCCCCGATCTGCTTTTTCAGTTCTGCTAATTCTTTTTCCGTTAAAGGGCGGTACTCCCCTGTTTTCAGGTCTTTCAAGTGAATATTCATGATCCGCACACGTTTCAGCTTTGTGACACGATATCCTAATGCTTCGCACATCCGCCGGATCTGACGGTTCAGCCCTTGCGTCAGAATAATCGTAAAGCTGCGCTCTCCCGTTTTCTGGATCCGGCACGAGCGCGTCACGGTATCGAGAATCGGCACGCCGGATGCCATTTCTTTCAGAAATTCCGGTGTAATCTCTTTGTTTACCTCGACCTGGTATTCTTTTTCGTGGCGGTTTCTGGCACGCATGATACCGTTTACGATCGCACCGTCGTTCGTCATCAGAAGGAGGCCTTCGGAATCTTTATCGAGTCTTCCCACCGGGTAAATCCGCACCGGGTAGGACAGATAATCGATGACGTTGTTTTTCTCCCGTTTTTCCGCAGTACAGACGATGCCGCGCGGTTTGTTGAAGGCGAGATAGACTTTTTTCTCCTCCGGGACAACGGTTTTGCCTTTCACGACAACAACGTCGCCAGACTCCACCTGCATGCCGGTTTCCGCGCGTTTTCCGTTTACCGTAATCTCGCCCGCTTCTGTCAGACGGTCCGCCTCCCGCCGCGAGCAGACGCCCGCATCACTTAAGTATTTGTTTAAGCGCATGGTTTTATCCTTCCAAAAAAGCAGTTTCATAAAAACCAGAAACTGCTTTTTTTGTTTTGTATTATTCTATTGTTCCTACTGAATGCTCTCTACATATACTCTCAGGGAAGCATCTGCATCGAGTGCATTCCGATAATCGTTCTGAACCTGTTCGATCAGATTTTTGACTTCTTCGTTTTCGAGCGCCGCTTTCATAGCCTCGGTTACGGCCGCATCGCTGTCAGTATCATCCATGATTTTCAGGCCGCCGTCTTCTGTCGTGTAGAGATAATACTCCGAAAGCATCGGCAGGGTCTGGTTGATTCCCAGATATTTGCATCTGCTGCTGACAAACGCGATGTACGTTCCGTCGCTTGGACCGCTGATCGTGTAGACCTTTACATCTCCGTATGACTCCACATCGCTTTCTGCCTCAATCTGCGCCTGCTCCTCCGCGGTCAGATTATCTGTTACTGCAAAAAGACCGTTGATATCCCTTGCACCGAGCGCGGTGTAATACTGCTCCAGCACGGTGCTTACTTCCGGGACATTGTCCGTGGCAAAGGAGACAGCCGTATTATCGGTATTCTCTGTATTACTGGTATCGTCTGCCGCTTCCGGCTCACTTGTCGGCTCAGCCTCTGCATCCGGCGCGCTGGCAGTATCGGTACTGGAAGCATCTGCACTGGAATCATTCGCGGAATCCGAAACGTCCGATGAAATGCCTGTGCTGTCCTCAGAATCTGCTTTGCTGTCTGCTTTTACCTGTGTCTTTTTATCCGGCACATTGTTTCCGGTGCTGCTGCTTGTTACGGTTCCGCCGCTCGATTTTCCATCGTTTTTTGGTGACACCAGATGAACGATGAGAAGAACCGCTGCCACAATCAGGAGAATTGCTCCGATCAGAAGCATGTAGCGCAGATTATCGGAAATCCATTCCCGGATTTTATCTTTTGTTGTCATTGGTTTTGCCATATTTTTCCTCCTTCATCAAAACTGATCCGCCGGATCAGTTATTGATATGCTCAGCAAGCAAAAAAACCTCTACTTCACACCGAAGCAGGGGCTTTCCTTATCCTGCGCCGGTCCTGCCCGCCGCAGCATGCCATGTAGCAAAAACGCGTCTGGAGGGATTCGAACCCCCGACACACGGTACCGGAAACCGTTGCTCTATCCCCTGAGCTACAGACGCTGATGTGATCTGTTTTCTCAACCACACTATGATAGTTTACCACAGACTCCTGCAATTGTAAAGTATTTTTCCCACCCAGCCGCCCATTTTTTTCTTAAATTATTCGCAGACTATTCTGCCACACAGCTTACGTTTCTTCCTCACACAGCGTCAGTTCCCCGCTTTCCCGGTGGTAATAATAAACGTGATCCGACAGAATCTCCTGCGGCTTGACCGTCTTTTCATTCACGTCCCGTACCATGTCGGAAAGACACTCCTCTGGGAACACATCATAATCTGGAATCACCATGCACTCATGGATACTGCTCGGAATCACATAAAGACTTGCCTCAAAGCGCTGCGAAAGACTCTCCAGCACGCCGGGATAGCACATGCAGATTGCACCCAGCTTTCCTCTGCGGTTGCTGACCAGGTAAAACTGTTCCGCCAGCGGACCAAGCTCGAACAGGGGAAATGTTACTCCGTACTCCTCTTTCAAATACACCATAAGGCTGTCTGTGCGCACCGGCAGATCCCGCAGGGTGTTCTCCCAGGCACGGGCATCCAGCTCCTCCGCCGAAATTCCCCACAGCTCCCGGTGCGTCTCGTGGATCAGAATTGTCGCATCCGGCACGCGGTTTCCCCGCATCTGGTAATAGTACACGACCGCGAGATCGAGAAATTTTCTGTGCGGAACTTCGGAGAGCAGCGTACGGTTTTTCTCCGCATGAATGAGCTCGCAGTAGATCTGCGGCGCAGCATTTTTCCAGTTGGTAAAAAAGGCAGCTTTCTCCGGTCTTCTCGCCTCCGCTTCCACTTTCCGGTACTGCTCCAGTACCTTTTCTGCAATCTGAGAAAGCGGCACGCCCTGCAGACAGCATTCATACAGAAGCTCCACGTAGATCGTCGGTGCAATCCAGTCCTTCTTTCTGCTGATGACAAACGCCTCTTTTTCGATACCGTTCAGCTTCTGCACCGATTCTATCTTCACCTCAAAATCATCGCCGGCTTTTCTTTTCAGCAGCGCGGCAAGCTGCTCTTTGAACATCTGATAGTCCATTTTTTCCCACCTTTCCTGTTTGATTGCCTTTTGTATTTTTGCTTTACGGAACAAAAAAAGCTCCGAAAAACACAACTTAAAAACCTCTGTACAGATCTGTATATGCCAGAGATTCGTTGGTTCGCGGAACTTCGAACGATGAGAAAAACGGGCCCGGACTGCTTCCGACAGCCTTTATCAGCCATTTTTCAGACGAATATTCTATTTATTTAGAAAACCGTGTCCGCCACAAAGAAAGTTGTGACGGACAACGGCGGGAACAGTCTTACTTATACACGGGACAGATATTCACCTGTTCTGGTATCAATTTTGATTTTGTCTCCCTGGTTTACGAACAGCGGAACGCTTACGGTAGCACCAGTCTCAACGGTAGCCGGTTTGGAAGCACCCTGTGCGGTATCTCCCTTGAAGCCTGGCTCAGTCTCGGTGATCTCAAGCTCTACAAACAGAGGCGGTTCGATTGCGAATACATTTCCGTTGTAGGAACATACTTTAACCATTTCGTTTTCTTTTACAAATTTCAGAGCATCTCCGATGGTCTCTTCGTTCAGAGCGATCTGCTCATAGTTTTCTACGTTCATGAAGTAGAATAAATCACCATCGCTGTACAGATACTGCATGTCTACACGCTCGATACGAGCCTGCGGGAATTTCTCAGTCGGACGGAAGGTACGCTCTACCACACCACCGTTGATGACATTTTTTAATTTTGTTCTTACGAATGCAGCTCCTTTACCAGGTTTTACATGCTGAAATTCAAGAATCTGAACGACCTGACCATCGATCTCGAGGGTAACGCCGTTTCTAAAATCTCCTGCTGAAATCATTCTGATTTTTCCTCCTTAACATAGTACGATGCGCCAAATGCGCACCATAGGCTTATCTTATAATATAATATTTTTCCCGATTTTTCAACTGTTTTTTTTCGTAATCCTGCCGCGGGCCAGATCACGCTCATAAAAGAACAGTACAATGTGCTCCAGATACCGTTTCAGAACGATCTGAATTTCCTCTTTCGGATTGATCGGCTCGGTCAGAATATTGTAAAGTCCGGTCCGTTTTGCACCGTACACATCGGTGAAAAGCTGATCCCCGACAAAGACCGCCTGCTCCTCTTTGATCCCCATTCTCCGGCATGCCTCCTGGTAGTTTTTCACCGAAGGCTTGTGCGCATTTTCGATATAGATAGAACCGACCGCATCGGCAAACGGAGCCACACGCGGTTTCTGATTGTTGGAAAGCAGACAGGTGGAAAAACCAGTCTCCCGAAGAGACGCAAAGAACGCAGCCGCCTCCTTCGTTGCCGGCGCACCGTGCGGAACAAGCGTATTATCGATATCAAAAATCACGCCCCGGTATCCTTTCCGGTACAGATCCGCGTAATCGATCGTATAGGCACTTTTTTCTCTCCGGTCCGGGTAAAACATCCGCATCAGTATAGTTCCCCGGTTCTTCTGGTTTTTTCCACTCATCTTCTTTCTCCAATCCTCTTTTCGTTTATACAGTAACTTTATTCTTCTTTCAGAAACTCCTGCAGAGCCTCAAAATTTGCTTTCATCTGGTCATAGCCGTGCTGGTAAAATTCCCGCAGCTTCTCCTCGTCCTTTTCGAGACGCGATACCGCCGGTATCTCCGGGCGGATCACAAAGACGGAGCCTTCTTCTTCCCATTTTTCGATGCATTCGAGTACCTGGTTATAATGTTTCGCGCGGTTTACAAGCGCACGCACGAGATTCGGGTATTTGCGGAATGCCGCCACATACAGCTCCCAGCCTCTCGTTCCCTCTTTTTTGCGGTAACCGAAATTCCGTGTCAGAATAATGACATTTTTTCGGTGTCCCGTCTTTAAGGAACGGATAATCGGGATCGAATCGGCAACACCGCCGTCGACGTACTCGTTTCCGTCGATCTCCACCATCGGGCAGGCGATCGGCATGCTCGATGATGCACGGCCAATTGCAAGCAGACGTTCTTTATTTTCGCGGTCATCCAGATATTCCGCGCGTCCCGTCTCACAGTTTGTCACAACCAGCTCACACGTCTGCGGCGATGCAAAATACGTATCAAAATCAAATGGAAAAATCTCATACGGATACCGTTCGAACACCATATCCATGTCGAGCAGTGCTTTTTTCTCAACGATTGTCTTGATATTCTTATTGACGTAGCGGTTTTTCTCATCCGTGACAATCATACAGTCCCTCGTTCTGCCAATCTGGCGCGATACATAGTCCAGCGCATTGCAGGCTCCGGCGGAAACGCCGATCACATGAGGGATATAATACTCCTGCTCCATCAGAAAGTCCAGCGCTCCTGCTGTAAAGACGCCGCGATTGGCCCCTCCTTCCAATATGACTGCTCCGGATTTTGTTATGCTGTAATTTTTTGTCTCATTCATTCTCCTGCACTCTCCTATTTTTCACAATGACACATTACTTCCTGCACAGAGCAATGCCGGAGCAGATCGGAAAATCCCGACACGCTCCGGCCCTTCTGCCTGTTTTATCTGTTTTCCAGCGGAACATAGTCCACTTCATCTTTGACACTCTTGTACGCCGGGCGGATGATCTTGTCGGTGTTGATCAGTTCCTCCATCCGGTGTGCACTCCAGCCGACGATACGCGCGCAGGCGAACATCGGGGTGTAGAGCTCCAGCGGAAGATCCAGCATGCTGTAAACGAAGCCGCTGTAGAAGTCGACGTTTGCGGATACACCTTTGTAAATATGGCGCTCCTCGCCGATGATCTTCGGAGCCAGTTCCTCGACCATAGCGTACAGCCGGTAATCTTTCTCTCTGTGTTTTTCTTTTGCCAGCTGCTCAACGAAGGTCTTGAAGATGCGCGCACGCGGGTCGGAAATGGAGTAAACCGCATGGCCCATACCGTAAATCAGACCTTTCTGGTCGAACGCCTCTTTGTGCAGCAGCTTTCTTAAGTAATTCGATACTTCTTCCTCATCCGTCCAGTCTTTGACGTGTGACTTCATATCGTCGAACATCCGCACAACCTTGATGTTTGCACCGCCGTGCTTCGGTCCCTTTAAGGAGCCGAGCGCCGCTGCAATTGCGGAGTACGTATCGGTTCCGGAAGAAGAAACAA
Organism: Fusicatenibacter saccharivorans; assembly: GCF_027667425.1. NCBI lineage: Bacteria > Bacillati > Bacillota > Clostridia > Lachnospirales > Lachnospiraceae > Fusicatenibacter > Fusicatenibacter saccharivorans. Next base: position 47,871 of record NZ_JAQEGR010000001.1, on the reverse strand, counting down.
CATGTGTTGTAAAGGTTGAGTTGTTACCGCCGCCGTGCTCCATGTGGAGGACGAGGGCAAGATCGAGGATCTTCGCCTCCAGCGGGGTGTATTTCTGATCCGGGCGGAGCATCAGCAGAATGTTTTCTGCGGTGGAAAGCTTCTTCGACGGATTGTGGATATATAAACTTTTTCCCTTGATATAATGGTTGTACGCCTGATAGCCATAGACGGACAGCATCGGGAAAACAGAAATCAGGTTAATGCACTGGCGAAGCACATTCGGAAGGGAGGTATCATCTGCGTGGTTGTCGTACGCGTACAGGGTCAGAACGCTTCGGGACAGAGTGTTCATCATGTCCTTGGTCGGCGCTTTCATAACAACGTCACGCACAAAGTTCTTCGGCAGGGACTGCTGCTGTTTTAAAATCGTCTTAAAATGCTTAAGCTGCTCTTCATTCGGCAGATTTCCAAACAGGAGCAGATAAGCGACTTCTTCAAATCCCATACGGTTTTCACTCAAAAATCCCTGGGTCAGTTTTTCCACGTTGATGCCGCGGTAGTACAGACGTCCGTCACACGGTGTTTTGACGCCGTCAATGATATCCGAAGACACAACGTTTGAAATCTGTGTCAGTCCCGCAAGGACGCCAACGCCGTTGACATCGCGCAGTCCGCGTTTTACATCGTATTGCCCATACAGCGAAACATCCATTTTGGAGTTATCCAGACAGATGTTTGTCAGTTCCTCTATTTCCGGTGTTACTTTCATGCTAAAAGCCATATGCATTCCCCTTTCTCTTCTCTTTTTTTACTCACTTTCGCTCATTATAGCATTAAACCAAGGGATTCGTATACTGAAATTTTTATAAACATTCGAAAAATTTTCGTAAGATTTTGTCTCACAAAAGGTATCAGGCTTCTGTTTTACATGCATCGAAGGCTTGATCCAGTGCGTCCAGGAAATCTCCCATCACGTAATACAGCGTCTCAAACCGCAGATAATCGAGGACGTTTTCATCCCACATAAACTTCAGCACCGGCGGGAATTCCTCATCGGACTCCCAGAACTGGAAGACGAGCGGCAGAAACGGAAAGACATGAAAAACAAAAGCAGCGTCTCCCGGGAAATATGGTTTTCCGCCAAGGGAAACGCATGCTTTTTTCAGCTGTTCCACATGCCCGTCATACCGTGCGGCGCGGCTGTCGTGAACGCCGGACGCAATCGTGCGGCCTTTGATCGTTCCCTTTAAGGAATTGGTACGCGCATACGTGCCGGCGAGCACAATCTCCTTCTTTCCGCAGCAGAGCAGGTCGAAAATCGTCAGCGTCTCATTGAAACTGCCCTGATGTACATGAAGAAAATGGTCTTTTGATCCCTCTACAACGCCGGTATGGCGGTTCACTCTCCATTCTTCAAAAAGATACGGCACATAGAAATAATCGCCATCAAACGCAAAGCCATACTTTCCTTCGATCTCCTTCTGATCGTATGTCAGAAAACGTTCCTGCATCTGATCACGCATTTTAATATAGTTCGACACTTCCATTTTTTTGCCTCCCGCTATTTGTCGAGCATCTTTTTCAGCTCGTCCATGAACGTGTTGACGTCCTTGAACTCACGGTAAATCGACGCAAAGCGGACGTACGCCACCTGATCCAGGTCTTTTAAGTAATGCATGACCTTCTCTCCGATCACAGAGCTTGGAATCTCGCGTTCCTCGCCGTTGAAAAGCTCCGTCTCCACCTTGTTGACCATCTCGTTGATCTTCTCGGCGGACACCGGCCGTTTGTGGCAGGCGCGCAGGATACCGGTCTCGATTTTCGAGCGGTCATACTGCTCGCGGTTCATATCTTTTTTGATGACGATCAAAGGGATCGTCTCCACTTTTTCGTATGTCGTAAAGCGTCTGCCGCAGACATCGCACATCCGGCGGCGGCGGATCGCATTGCTGTCTTCAATCGGGCGTGAATCCACAACCCGGGTATTATCCTGATTACAAAATGGACATCTCATATCTTTCGTCCTCGTTTCTAAATAAGTATTTCGGAAAGTTTTCTACTTTTACAGTATACGCATTTTTCCGTGAAATTCAAGTCAACTGCAGCAACATTTTCGCATATGTTTTTCCATAGGAATCAGTAAAAAGGAGCACCGCATGCGCGTTGTAGATCTCCGCCAGAAAGAAGTTATCAATATCTGCACCTGCAAAACGCTCGGCTGTCCGATTGATGTGGAATTCAATCCAAAAACGGGACATCTTACCGGACTCGTTCTTCCGGGTCCTGTGAAATTCTGCGGCTTTTTCTGCCACGGCGAGGATTTTGTGATCCCATGGGACCGCATCTGCCAGATCGGCAGCGATATCATTCTTGTCGAAATTCCGGAAAAAGAGAAAAAACAGCCCTGATCAACGGATATGAAAACCGAATTCCGATTCCAGCGGAATCTTCGTCCATTTTGCATCCGTGATTTCGATGTAGCTGGAGGTGCGGATCCTTTTGATCATCTCCGTGATCGTCTCCTCATCACCCTGCACCTCCATCTCCACCGTCTCATCCCAGCAGTTTCTCACCCAGCCGGTCAGTCCGAGCTGGTAGGCAGCATAATACGCCCGATAACGGAACCCCACGCCCTGCACCTGGCCGTAGAAAATCACATGGTACCGGATTTCTTCTTTTTCGTCTCTTCTGTCTCGTTTCTCTGTCTCGTTCATATTTCTCTGCCTCCCAACAGTCATTGCCTAAAATTCGTCTGCCGTCGCACAGTACAGCGGAAGCGGGAACCAGTCGGATGGAATGTTCTTCCAGATTTCAGATGGAACCTTGCTTCCCTTACTTGCCAGCGGTGAAAGAAGCAGTTCCTGCGCCTGCTCCCGGTTGAGTACATCTGCCCCCGGATGGGCTTCCCGTGTCACGGTCACAGTTCCATCTTTTACCGTCACGGTCAGCGGCTGTCCCTCCAGTACGGCGAACCACGTTCCATCGCTGATGCCCATCGTCTCTGCTTTCATGGTCAGCATTGCCTCGATGACGTCTGCAAATTGGAAAATACGGTACATCGCGGAACCGCAGCGCTCTTTTGTGAAGCTTTCGCAGACTTCCGATAACGCTGCTGCTTTTCCGGTCTCATACACCGGAATGGAAATGAAAAGAGAGTCAAGCGCATTTTCTTTTAAATAAGCGGCAAGTGCAGGAACGAAATCCTGTTCCTCCAACACTTCTGCTTCCACAACCTGGTTTCCGCCGCAAAGTGCCAGATATCCGATCCGCTCACCGTTTTTCCAGATTGCAATTGCCTGCTCGCCGAACGTTTTCAGGCAGGCTTTCACATCCTCTCTTACCACGTAAAGCGGTTTTTCCTCATTCAGCTTCTTTGCAAAGGCTGCCGCCTCTTCGTCCGCTTCGCCGTTTTCCGGAAACAGCGGCGCAAAGGTGTAAGCGGAGAGTTCCCCGTTTTTCCAGGTATGGCGCACATTTGCCACATCCAGGTAAAACGTGTATTTTTCACTTCCCGGCGTAAAGCCAAAGTAGGCATACCGCTGTCTCTGGCCGTCCAGTGCCAGAAGATCACACGTTCCTTCCAGATCCGTAATCCAATCGCCAAGAAGACGCTTCATGTGGCCTTCGCCCCTTGCCTTTGGATGCACGGAAACGCTTCCCACATATCCTGCGCGGAGCAGCTTACCCCCTGCTGCCATTTGCTGCGGAAGCACCGCAATCTCGGCCCGGAGTCTGCCGTTTTCCGCAACAGCGACGCGGTGGATCCGTGCCATTTCCGGTCCTGCCTGATAAACCCTTGGAATTAACTGCTCAAAGTCGTGCGGACGGTGTGCCATGCTGAACACGTAGTTTGCAAGTTCGATGCAGTCCTCCCACTCTTCCGGCTTTGCAAGTCTGTACTCTGTCATAATGAAAAAACCTCCTGATCCTAAAAACCCTTTTGTTTTTGCTCTTCTTTTTCTCTATCCTAACGGATTTTTGTCCTTTTGTCACGAAAATTCCGAACAAATTGCAATATTTTTGCTATATCTGGTAAAAAAAAGAAACGCGCCCGGAAATTTTCATTCCAGGCGCGTTTCCCTTTTCTCAATGTTTCCTGTTTTACTGGATTCCTTTTACGGTGTAATCCTGTGCCTCTACGGCTGTTTTCAGCACATCGTCTGATACCGGAGCTGTCAGTGTTACAACGGCTGTTCCTTTTTCATGGCTTACTTCTGCGGATGCAACACCCTCGATTGCCTCAAGTGTTTTCTTCACTCTTGCCTCGCAGTGGCCGCACATCATGCCCTCGATTGTCATGGTTTTTACCATTCCCTGTTCTGTTGTCATGTTCAGATCCTCCTTTGGAATTTCGTTTTTGATTCTTTTATCTTTTGACGCGTCGTGCATCCGAAACAGATTCAGACGCAGGGCGTTTGTCACAACGCAGAAGCTCGAAAGGCTCATCGCCGCCGCACCGAACATCGGGTTCAGCTTCCAGCCGAACAGCGGGATCCATACGCCCGCAGCCAGCGGAATACCGATGATATTGTAAATGAAGGCCCAGAACAAATTCTCGTGAATGTTCCTGAGGGTCGCACGGCTTAAGCGGATCGCTGCCGGTACATCGGAGAGGCGGCTCTTCATCAGGACAACGTCTGCCGCATCGATCGCGATATCGGTTCCTGCTCCGATGGCAATACCGATATCCGCACTGGTCAGAGCCGGTGCATCGTTGATGCCGTCTCCTACCATCGCTACTTTTCCTTTTTCTTTCAGGCGGCTGATGACCGCTTCTTTTCCATCCGGCAGAACGCCTGCGATGACTTCGTCCACACCTGCCTGTGCGCCGATGGCACGCGCGGTGCGCTCATTGTCTCCGGTCAGCATCACGACACGGATTCCCATATTCTGCAGTTCTTTCACCGCACGCGGGCTGTCCTCTTTGATGACATCCGCAACCGCGATCATACCGAGCATCTTTCCGTCTTCACTGAAGAACAGCGGTGTCTTTCCTTCTTCGGAAAGTTTTGCTGCCTGCTCTTCCATCTGTTTCGAGAGAAACGCTTTTTTCGTAATCAGTGCGCGGTTGCCTCCGCAGAGCTCTTTTCCGTTCCGTTTTGCCACAAGGCCGTTTCCAGGAAGCGCAGAGAAATCACTGACTTCTTCGCGGGCCAGGCCTTTTTCCTCTGCAAGTGCAAGAATCGCACGGGCCAGCGGATGCTCACTTTTCTGCTCCAGTGCAAAGGCACCTTTTAAAAGCTCCTCCTCACTTACACCGTCCGCCGGGACAAGATCGGTTACCTGCGGCTCTCCGCTTGTGATGGTTCCAGTCTTATCGAGTGCAACGATCTGTGTTTTTCCTGTCTTCTCGAGAGAAACTGCGGTTTTGAACATCGTTCCGTGTTTTGCTCCCATTCCGTTTCCGACCATGATCGCAACCGGTGTTGCAAGACCGAGCGCACACGGGCAGCTGATAACGAGAACGGAAATACCTCTTGCAAGAGCAAAGCCGACGCTCTCTCCTGCAAACAGCCAGATCACAATCGTAGCAAGTGCAATGCAGATAACGGCCGGCACAAAAATACCGGAAACTTTATCGGCCACTTTGGCGATCGGCGCTTTTGTCGCTGCCGCATCGCTGACCATCTGAATGATCTGGGAGAGTGTTGTGTCTTCTCCGACTCTCGTCGCCTCACAGGTCAGGAAACCGGACTGGTTTAAGGTCGCCGCCGATACGCGGTCGCCGGCCTCTTTATCCACCGGAATACTCTCGCCAGTCAGCGCGGATTCGTTGACGGCACTCGTTCCCTCCAGGACAACGCCGTCCACCGGAATATTTTCGCCCGGGCGGACGATGAAATGATCGCCCTTTTTCACCTGATCAATGCCGACTTCCACTTCTTTTCCGTCTCTTAAGAGAACGGCGGTCTTCGGAGCCAGCTTCATCAGACTCTTTAACGCATCGGTCGTTTTTCCTTTGGAAATCGACTCCAGCATTTTTCCGACGGTAATCAGGGTCAGAATCATGGCTGCGGACTCGAAGTAAAATTCATGCATATAGCTCATGACTGCATCCATGTCCCCCTGTACCTGCGCTCCCGTCATGGCAAACAGGGCGTAGACGCTGTATACAAACGATGCGGTAGAACCAAGCGCTACCAGCGTGTCCATGTTCGGTGCTTTATGCCAGAGGCTCTTGAAACCGCTGATAAAGAATTTCTGGTTGATGACCATGACCGCAATGGTAAGCAGGAGCTGTACAAGTCCCATTGCGATGTGGTTTCCTTCAAAGAATTTCGGCAGCGGCCATCCCCACATCATATGGCCCATGGAGAAATACATGAGCGGAATCAAAAGAAGAACGGAGCTCACCAGACGGCGTTTCATGACCGGTGTTTCCTTGTCTTTCAGCATCTCTTCGTATTCTGCTGTGGAAGCCGACTGTGATGTGCTTCCCTTCTCGCCTTTTTTCGACGCACCGTAGCCTGCATTTTCCACGGCGGCAATAATCTCTGCCGGGGAGGCCGTTCCCTCCACGCCCATGGAATTTGTCAGAAGGCTGACTGCGCAGGATGTGACACCGGGTACCTTTGACACGGCTTTTTCGACACGGCTCTGGCAGGCGGCGCAGCTCATACCGGTTACATTGTACTGTTCCATCGTATGTCTTCCTTTCTGTAGTTCTGGATTTTCTTTTTCATATACCCCAATAGGGTATCTTATTTTCTTCTACACTATATACCCTGTCTGGGTATTTTGCAAGTGTTTTTTCAAAAAATTTCCACTTCTCTTCTGCCATCCCCCGCACAATCCGGCCGGACCATCCTCAGAAATCCCTTGACAACCCGGCGCATGTATTTTATATTGAAGCAATCATGGATGATTTTTTCTTCTTCATCCTTCGGAGGTTTTTATGATTACATATGATTATTATCGCATTTTTTACTTCGTAGCACAATATCACAGCTTTACAAAAGCCGCGGAAATTCTGAAAAACAACCAGCCCAACATCACACGGTGCATGAACAATCTGGAAAGTGAGCTTGGCTGCAAACTTTTTATCCGTTCCCACCAGGGTGTCACACTGACAGCGGAGGGCGAAAAGGTGTATGAGCGTGTGGCCGTTGCCTACGAACAGCTCCGCACGGTTGAGGAGGAGCTGGCTCTTGAGCGGTCTCTTGAGAGCGGCCTTATCACAATCGGTGCGAGCGAGACGGCACTTCGTCTGATGCTGCTCTCCCGCCTGGAGCACTTCCACACCCGCTATCCGCACGTCCGCCTGCGCATCTCCAACCACTCGACGCCGCAGGCCATCCAGGCGCTCGAAAACGGTCTGGTCGACTTCGCAGTCGTCACAAGCCCGGTGGAAATCCGCAAACCGCTGCACAAGATCCCGATTTTCCCATTCCAGGAAATTCTGATCGGCGGATCGAAATATGCATCCCTTTCCGCAGAGCCGCATCATCTCGGCGAATTGTCAGAATATCCTTTTATCTCGCTTGCCAAAGACACCGGCACGCGGGAGCTGTACGCCGAGTACTTTCTGAATCACAGCCTCGCCTTCCACCCCGATATGGAGGCGGCGACGACGGATCAGATTCTTCCTATGGTCGAGTATAACCTCGGCATCGGATTTTATCCGGAGGAGCTGGCACGCGATGCCTTAAAGAGCCGTACCGTCTGTCGGATTCCGCTCATCGAGGAGGCCCCCAAACGTGAAATCTGTCTTATCATCAACCCGCGGCAGCACCAGAACGCGGCGGCAAAAGAGCTGATCGAGGAGCTTCTGGAACGCGTATAAGATTTTATGAACTTTTGTTTGAAACAGAAAAAGACCCTGTCTACCGGCGGACGGAACATCGCTGCTCCATCCTTCCCGTATACAGGGTCTCTTTTTTATTTATGCCTGCTGTCCGGCAATCTGCTCTTTTTTATGCGGCATGGCAAATACCATCGCCGTGTAGGAAAGCATTGCGCCTGTGATGTAGAAGAACATCAGAAATCCGCTCCGGTTCAGCACAGCGATGCGGACAATTCCAATCCAGAAACCGACGTTGGACGCCAGGGAGAACACACGCGCAAACATCATGTTTTTCTCCTCACCCTTTGCCAGGCGGACGATCAGCAGCAGCATGGCCGCTGAAAAGAATAGTGTCATACAGCACTCCAGAAATACTTCCATTTTTTCAGCCTTCTTTCTTCACTCTCTCTTATTTCTCAGCGGTACTTTTCCAGTGACATCAGAAGGAAGCTCACCAGAAGAAGTCCGCAGGAAATCCAGATTACATGGATTCCATACAGCATGGAGAACACGCCTCCGATTCCGGCGCCGATGGCGAAAGCCAGAATCACGCCGAAATAGTATCCGGCCTGACGGAGCTGTTCTTTTTTCTTATCCCGCATATACATAGACAGCGCTGCGGTTCCGCTTCGCAGGTTTCCGATGCACATGGTGCTTGCATACGAATAACCGCCGACCTTGCGGAAGGTCTGTACCTGAATCGCGCACGCAAACGATACAAGCATCGCCGCGAGCATATTATAAGAAGACGGAATAAATCCGACGATCGCAAGGATCACAATTTCCGCCGCGAGAAGTACCTGCCGCCAGTGCAGCCTCTTTGCATACCGGTAATGCTCCTGGAAATTTTCTGCCAGAAATACACCCATCGCAAAAAAGAGGATCGGGAAGAGATACCGAAGACCTGCCGTAAAGTTTCCTTCCAGAAAGTTCTGGCTCATCAGCACAACGTTTCCCGTCTGGGCATTTGAGAATACTTCATCTCTGCAATTGTACGTGTAGGCATCCTGAAAACCGCCGGACAGCGCCAGAAACATACTGTTGATAAATGCTTCCGACATCTGATTTTCCGAGAGCAGGCGTCCTACAAGGCTTGCTTTCTTTTCCATAAATTTTCCCTTTCTTTCAACAGACGGCCCGGCTTTTTGGTGCCTGCCGTTTTGCTTCCCTTATTATAACCGCCCGCTTTTTGAGATGGAAAAACGGATATCGTATTATGCTCATATATTTTTCATATGACTATATTGATTTAAAATCATTTTAATATGATACACCGTAAAAAAAGGAGAAATTTTGTCACTTTGCACAAACAAAATTTCTCCCTTTTTGTAAATTGTCTTTATTGTTCTAAAATTTTCTTACTTTCTTCCTCTCTGTTTCTCACTCTGCTCGCGGTGGTACTGCAGCGTGTAGAGCTGGTAATATCTTCCCTGCGCTGTTAAAAGCTCCTGATGCGTTCCATGCTCCACGATTTTTCCGTGGGACAGTACGATAATCTCATCCGCATGCTGGATCGTCGAAAGACGGTGCGCTACGATCAGCATCGTTCCGATGTTCTTCATCTTTTCCATGGAATCCTGGATCAGAAGCTCGGTTTCGGTGTCGATGTTCGCCGTCGCCTCGTCAAGGATCATGACCGAAGGCTTATGGATGATGGTACGCGCAAACGAGAGAAGCTGGCGCTGTCCGGCGGAGAAGTTGTTTCCTCTCTCCCGCACCGGCTCGTCGAGGCCGTAATCCAGCTTGTTGATAAACTGGTCAGCATTCACGTAATGGCAGACGTCCATGATCTCTTCATCGGAAATCCCCTCCTCGCGGAGAATAATGTTGCTACGGATCGTTCCCGAGAACAGGAAGACATCCTGCAGCATCTGGCCGAATTTTTTCCGCAGGGAATCGATCTTGATCTTTCGGATGTCGATGCCGTCGATCAGAATCTCACCCTTCTGGAACTCGTAGTTCCGGCAGATCAGGGAAAGAATCGTCGATTTTCCGGAACCGGTGGAACCCACAAATGCGATTGTCTCTTTCGGGTTGACGTGGAATGAAACGCCTTTTAACACCCACTCGCCCGGGATATAGGAAAACCATACGTCGCGGAACTCAATTTCGCCCCTGATGTCGGTAAGCTCGATCGCATCCGGCGCATCCTGCATTTTTGGCTCGAGATCCAGAATCGAGAATACTTTCTCGGCGGATGCAAATGCGGACTGCAGCCAGTTGAACTGCTCCGCCAGGTTCTGGATCGGGTTGAAGAATTTTGAAATATACATGTAAAAGCTGACGATCATACCGCTGGTAAGCGTCTGGCCGAGGAACGACGTTCCCTCCAGATAGCCCTTGCCGCCTAAATACAAAAGGCAGAGCACGGAGCTGATATACAGCATGTAGACGAGCGGACGGAAAATACCAAACACGAAAATCTGCTCCTGCTGTGCGCGGCCGAGTGCGTTGCTCTTGTCGGTAAACTCGCGCATCTTGGCATCCTCGCGATTGAAGATCTGTGTGATTTTCATACCGGAAAGGTTCTCCGACAGATACGTGTTGATGTCCGTAGTACAGTCTTTTACTTTCCGGTGTGCTCTTCGCGAGAATTTGCGGAAAATAATCGAGAACAGCATGATAAACGGCACGAAGCAGAGCACCATCAGCGTCAGCTCATAGTTCAGAAACAGCATCGCAATCAGAATACCGATGATCACGAAGAAGTTCTTCAGAAGATTGACCAGAAGGTTGGTGAACATCAGCGAAATCGCGTTCGTATCGTTTGTCGTTCTCGTGACAAGCTTTCCGACCGGAATCTCATTTAACTGCTCGTGGGAAAGGCGCTCGATGTGGACGAACAGATCCTCCCTCATATTGGAAATAATTTTCTGACCCGTCTTCTGCAGAATCACGGCCTGGAAATACGTGCACGCCATCGAGACAAGAAGGATTGCCGCATAGCCCGCTACCCACAGAAACAGGGCATTCAGCGCGAATTTTCCAACGACGAGCTCCTCAATTTTGCCGACGATCAGCGGCGAAATGATATCGTACGCGATCGAAAACAGCATCAGAAAACCAACAACGATAAACTGGCGGTAAAACGGCTTTGCGTAATCCATCAGACGCTGCATGATTTCACTGTCTTTCATGTTCCGCTCAAAGCCGGTTTCTTTTTCTCCATCTTTCACTACAAACGCGGCCACAATCAGCAGGGTGGAAATCACGCCGATGATCGCGCCGACCCAGAGAATCGGATAATAATTGTGCATTTCTACTCCTCCCCCGCTTCCTCTTCAAGTTTCTGCAGATCGACCATCTTGCGGTACGCCGTGCAGGTCCGGTACAGATCCTCGTGTTTTCCGACTGCATGGACTTCTCCGTCCTCGACGAACACGATCTTGTCCATCTGCTCCACCGTTGAAATCCGGTGTGCGATCAGAATTGTCGTCAGTCCCTCACGTTTTTTGAGATTGTCGAGAATCGTGCGCTCTGTTTTGGTATCGACCGCAGAGACGGAATCGTCGAGAATCAGAATCGGTGCGTGTTTCATCAGCGCACGCGCAATCGAGATTCGCTGCTTCTGTCCGCCGGAAACCGTCACACCGCGCTCGCCAAGAACGGTGCGGTAGCCCTCTTTGAACTCTGCGATATTGTCATGGACATCGGACATCATCGCCGCATCCTCAATGGCCTCCTGGTTTTCGTCATCAAAGGCGAAGGAAATATTGCCGGAAATCGTGTCGGAGAACAGGAAGTTGTCCTGCGGCACGTAGGCACAGCCCTCACGCACGGAGTGAATGGAAACGGTGTTGACATCGTGGTCATCAATAAACAGCATTCCGTCCGGCACGTTGTAGGTGCGGAGCAGCAGATCGACGATGGTCGTTTTTCCGGAACCGGTCTTTCCGACGATGCCGACACTCTCGCCCGGCTCAATGGTAAACGATACGTTTTTCAGCACATCGTACTCCCCGTCCGGATAGCGGAAGGTCAGATTGCGGAACTCGATTTTTCCATGGATGAACGGCAGATCCTGCACACCGCCGCGGTCCTTCACATCGACTTTTGCGTCAAGCAGTTCCGTAATACGATTTAAGGACGCTTTTCCACGGGATGTCTTCTCAATCAGCATGGAGACCGCCATGATCGGCCATACAACGGCCGAGAAATAGCCGATATACTCGACAAGCTGGCCGGCGTCGAAGCTTCCGCAGTAAACGAGATAGCCGCCGTAGCCTAAGATTACGCAGATGACGGACTCGACGAACAGCGTTACCATAATGTTCAGCAGTGTGGAAATTTTGGTATATTCTACGTTGATGTCCTCGTTCTCGCGGTTCAGTCTGCGGAACATCATCAGCTCTTTCGTCTCTTTGACGAATGCTTTGATGACAGCAAGACCGGAATAGTTTTCCTGCGCGAAATCGGACAGCTCGGAAAAGGCCGCCTGGCGCTCTTCCCACTTTTTCATCAGGTATTTGCCGAGCGTTGTGCCGGCGGCCATCAGAAATGCCATCGGGATCATGGAAAGGCCGGTCAGGAAGTGGTTCATGCGCCACATTTTGATCACGGCAAGCAGGCCTAAAAACAGCGCATCGCAGAACATCAGAATACCGTCGCCGAAGCACTCCTGCACGGTATCGAGATCGTTCGTGTAAAGACTCATCAGGTTTCCGACTTTGTTGACCTGATAATACTCCTGGGACAGCTCCTTGCTGTGCGCGAACATGCAGGTACGAAGATCGGTCACCACGCGGATCGCGGAGCCGAAAAAGCAGACTCGCCACAGGAAACGGCCGACTACCATGACGATAATGGTAATAATCATGGGCCGGCAGACCTGATCCAGCAGAAATTCCATATCAAACACCGCCGCCTGGCCGTTGACCAGAACAGGGTCGCCGTTCATGCCGTTGATGACCATGCGGTACAGCTCCGGTATGAAAAGCTGGAAATAATCTACGAGAATCAGCGCTGCAAGACCGAGAATCAGAATGGGCGCATTCTTCAGGTAGTATTTGTTAATGTACTTTCCAAATATCATATATTTTCTCCCTCTTTTTGTTTTTGCCATTGTCTGCTATGATCTTTCTGACCATAACAGTCCTTCCCTTTTCCAAAGCGTTTTCGCCCCGGAATGCCTCCTTTCTTCTCCTGCATTTCACAGCTCCGATGCAATTTTAACAGAGATAAACAGAAGGAACTGGACTTTGAAAAATCCAATTCCTTCTGTTCCAATTCACATTCCTGCTCCAAAAGCGTTCCGCTTCTTCTTTGCAGGACACCGTTGTCCTGTGAATGTTTGTTCTATTTTTTAGTATACGGTTCTTTTTCTCTCCCGTCAAGCATTTCACGCGTTTTTCTGTTTTCTTTTTTATTTTTTGCCGTTTTCCGCTTTTTTTGCGCAAAATCTGCGCATTCCGGTTAAAACAGCCAAAAGAAGAAAAAGGCTGACGCCAAGTGTGATCCACCACGTTCTGGTCACGGCTGCAATCAGATATCCCACCAGGCAGACACACGCCGTAACGGCCGCATACTGCATCTGCGTCGATACGTGGTTCAGATGGTTGCTCTGCGCACCCGCACTTGACATAACCGTCGTATCCGAGATCGGCGAAATATGGTCACCGCAGACCGCCCCTGCCAGGACGGCGGATACCGAGATAATCATCATCTCCAGATTTGTTCCGGCGGCGAACATGCCCGTTGCAATCGGCACAAGAATCGCGAACGTTCCCCAGGAGGTTCCCGTCGAAAAGGAAAGGAACACCGCCACGGCGAACAGCACCACCGGGATAAAAATACTTGCGGATGCATGGTCTCCCACGACGCTTCCGACAAACTGGGCCAGGCCCATCGCATCACCGACGCCTTTTAAGGTCCACGCAAAGACGAGAATCGTAACCGCCGGAACCATCAGCTTGAAGCCCTCGGACAGGCTGTCCATAAAGCTCTTGAAGGTGATGACCTTCCGCGGCAGATACAGCGCCATCATAAACAGGATCGTCACGACGGAGGCAAAAATCAGACTCGTCTCTGCATCACATCCTGCGAACGCGGAAATCACATTGTCCGCGCCGCCGAGGAAGCCAGTGTAAACCATCGCTCCAATCGCTGATACAATCAGCACGGCAACTGGGAGCACGAGGTCGATGACTTTTCCGTTCGGATTGACCTCCTGCTCGGAAACCTGCTCAAACTCCTCGCCTCCGGTCGTGAAAAGATCACCTTTGGCGGCATTATCCTCGTGGAGCTTCATCTGACCAAAATCAAAGCCGGTGTAGCAGATGTAAAAGACCATCGCAATTGTAAGGATCGCATACAGGTTATACGGAATTGTCCGCAGAAACAGCTGGAATCCACTGATTCCCGCATCCGCCGGCACATACGAGTTGACGGCTGCCGCCCAGCTTGAGATCGGCGCGATAATACAGATCGGCGCTGCGGTGGAGTCGATGATGTATGCGAGTTTCGCGCGGGAAACCTTGTGGCTGTCCGTGACCGGGCGCATGACAGAGCCGACTGTCAGACAGTTGAAATAGTCATCCACAAAAATCAGAACACCAAGCCCCATCGTTGCCAGAAGCGCACTCCGCTTCGTTTTGATCTTCGTCCCCGCCCATTTTCCATACGCCGCCGAGCCGCCGGATTTCGCCATCAGCACGACAACCATGCCAAGCAGGATATCGAAGATCAGAATGTTGATGTTCATGCTGTTCCGTAAAATTTCAAAGAAGCTTGTGAACGCATCCCACGGATGGAAGCCGGTGTACAAAAGGACACCGACTGCCGATCCGATGAACAGGGAACTGTAAACTTCTTTTGTGACAAATGCAAGCAGAATTGCAAGCAGCGGCGGGACGAGTGCCCACCAGGTTCCGATAAACATTGAACCATTCATGTCGTCTGTTTTCCCTTTCTGCTGTTAAGTTCGTTTACACTTCCGGCGTCACAATTTTTCCAGCTACTGCACATGCTGCCGCTGTCTTTGGAGATGCCAGATAAATTTCAACTTTAGAAGTACCCATTCTTCCAAGAAAGTTTCGGTTGTTCGTTGCTACAACACGCTCGCCGTCAGAGAGGATTCCGCCCGCTCTTCCGCAGCACAGGCCGCATCCCGGATGTGTAATCATGGCGCCTGCCTCTGCCAGTGTATCGAGAATGCCCATTTTGCTTGCCTGCAGATAAATCTTGCGGCTTGCCGGTGTTACGATCAGTTTTACGTAGTCGGCTACTTTTTTGCCTTTTAAAACCTCGGCTGCCGCCTGCAGATCCTCGAGACGGCCGTTCGTACAGGAACCGATGAAGACCTGATCGATCGGGGTTCCCTCGAGAACGCTGGTATCACGGATCTTGTCTACCTGGGACGGGCATGCCATAACCGGCACAAAATCCTCGGCGCGGTAGGTGATGGTGCACAGATATTTTGCATCCTCATCGCCTTTTAAGCTCTTCTGATAGTCATTGAGTTCGATCTCGCAGTATTCTGCGGTCTTCTCATCCGGGGTAAAAAGTGCACATTTGGCACCTGCCTCGATCGCCATGTTGGCAATCGTCATACGGCTTGCCACGGTCATATTTTCTACGGTGCTTCCTGAGAACTCCAGTGCGCGGTACGTTGCGCCGTCTGCACCGAGGTCACCGATCAGACGCAGGATAATGTCTTTTGACATCACATTTTTCGGCAGCTCGCCTTCGATGACAACTTTGATCGTCTCCGGCACTTTGATCCACATCGTACCCGTTCCAAGGATGCTCGCCATCTCTGTGTAGCCGATTCCGGAAGAGAATGCACCGACACAGCCGTATGTCGTCGTGTGGCTGTCGGTTCCGAAAACAACGTCGCCCGGTTTTACGTAACCTGCCTCTGTCATTAACTGATGGCAGATTCCGTCGCTTCTGTGTACGTTTTTCATGCCATATTTCTTTGCAAATTCATCGCCTTTGTGGAAATGTCTCGTATCGTCCACCTGGCTTGTCGGAACGAGGTGGTCGTAGATCAGAACGACTTTATCCGGGTCCCACAGTTTGGTAAAGCCCATCTCCTCGAATTTATCGCCGACAAACGGGATGAAGATATCATGAATCATGACTCTGTCCACGTTGACCGTCACAATGTCGCCCGGTTTTACGTCTTTTCCGGTGTTGTGGCGGATGATTTTTTCAATTACTGTATTGCCCATCGTTTCTTCCTCCCGCTCTTAATCCAATCCGTTGCGCTTGCGCATTGCCTTTACCAGGCCGCCTGCCTGAATGATATCCATCAGGTTCTCCGGCAGAGCTGCGATCGGGTATGTTTTTCCGTTGTAATCAACATGCTCATTCATCTTGACGGTGATGGTGTCGCCCTCTTTGATATCATCGTGCAGATCCGGCTGCTCGATCAGAAGAAGGCCGTTATTGATGGAGTTGCGGAAAAAGATCCGAGCAAAGGATTTCGCGATAACGCAGGAAATGCCGAGCGCCTTGATGATCTCCGGTGCCTGCTCTCTCGAGGAGCCGCAGCCGAAGTTCTTTCCTGCCACGATGATGTCGCCCTTTTCGATCTGTCCGGCCAGTTCCGGGCGGAGCGGGGAAAAGCCGTACTGTTTCATATCGTCAATTGTCTTTAAAGCAAGATACTCGGTCGGGATAATGATATCGGTATCAATATCGTCTCCAAGCACCCATACTTTTCCTGTAAATGCTTCCATATGTTTATTCTCCCAAAAATATTATGTATCCCTCAAAGAAAATGGTCAGATCTGATCTGCCGTCGCAATCTTTCCGGCAATCGCGGATGCGGTTACCGTAGCAGCGGATCCCAGGTATACTTTGGAGCTTGGATGACCGGCACGGCCCTTGAAGTTACGGGTTCCGGTGCTGATCAGCACTTCGTTCTCGCCGATGACACCCTGGCAGCTTCCCCAGCAGACGCTGCAGTTCGGGTTCATGACGATGGCTCCGGCCTCCATGAAGGTGTCGATGATGCCTTCTTTTAATGCCTGACGGTAGATCGTCTGGCTTGCCGGAACAACGAGGAAACGGACACCCTCTGCGACCTTCTTTCCGCGGATGATCTCTGCGCCGACACGGAGGTCTTCGATTCTTCCGTTGTTGCAGGAACCAAGGAATGCCTCATTGATTGGCGTTCCGCACGTTTCCTCTGCCGGAACAACGCGGTCCACAAAGTCTGGCTTTGCAACAACCGGGCGGACTTTGGAGAGGTCAAAGGTATACTCTCGGACGTATTTTGCATCCGGGTCGCTGTGGAAGACTTCTTTTGGCTCTCTTCCGTGCTCTTTCAGGTATTCCATGGCTTTCTCATCTGCCTCAAAGATACCGGTCTTGGCGCCGGCTTCGACTGCCATATTACAAAGTGCCATACGGTCACTGATGCTCAGCGTTTTTGCACCCTCACCGGTAAACTCCATCACCTGGTAGTTGCATCCGTTTGCGCCGACCTCGCCGATGATGGTGAGGATCAGGTCTCTCGCATAAACGCCCTCCGGCAGTTTTCCTACAAGATTGAATTTTACGCTTTCCGGTACGAGTACCCAGGAAGTTCCCGTTACCATGCCGTACAGGAAATCGGTACAGCCGACACCGGTGCCGAATGCGCCGAGTGCTCCGTAAGAGCAGGTATGGCTGTCAGCGCCGAAGATCAGCTCGCCCGGGCGGACATAGTTCTCGATCATCACCTGATGGCATACGCCTTTTCCTTCCCAGAAGTCAATGTTGTTCTCTCTTGCAAAATCACGCATCTTTTTCTGGGATGCTGCTGTTTTCGGGCTGTCGGACGGCACGTTGTGGTCGACGATGAAAACGAGCTTTTTCGGATCCGCAATGTGCGGGTGGTTTAATTTGTTGCGGTACATATCAACCGTCAGATGAGTTGTTCCGTCGTTGCTCATCAGACGATCCAGTGTTACGGTGTGGATATCTCCCGGTTTTACTTCCGGAACGCCGGCTGCAGCGGCGATAATTTTCTCTGCAATTGTCATTCCCATGGTTCTTACTCCTCCTCGCGGTTCAAAGAGGCAATCAAGCCTCCCTGATTCAGTATGTTCTGCATATATTCCGGCAGTTTGGTGCAGGTGTACGTTTTGCCGTTCACCTCTGCGGTTCCCTCGGACATATGGAGGACCATGGTGTCCCCGTCTTCTACGGCATCCGGCAGGTCTTTACAGACAATCGCCGGCAGACCGATGTTGATGGCGTTGCGGAAAAAGATTCTGGCAAAGGATTTTGCGATAACAGCCTGTACACCAAGTGCCTTTAAAACGCCCGGTGCCTGCTCTCTTGAGGAACCACAGCCAAAGTTTTCTCCTCCTACGACAAAATCTCCCGGTTTTACTTTTTTTGCAAAGTCCGGATCTAACGATTCAAACGCATGACCTTTCATCTCATCCAGATTCGGCAGAAGCAGATACTGGGATGCGATGATCTGGTCTGTATCAAGGTCATTATGAAATTTAAAAATTTTACCCTGTTCCATTTTCTTTCTTTCGTTCCTTTCGCATAAAAATTCTGACGAATCTTATTGTATCACAAAAGATATAGTTTGCAAAAGAGAAAATAGCAAAAAAAGCAGACCGCCGCACCAAAATTCCGGTACGACGGTCTGAAAGTCTGTTTTAGTGGGTAGTTCCCATTGCTTCTTCTACTTCTTCTTTGTTGGTTACGACTGCCTCGATGCAGTATTCCAGAGATTTTGCAATCGTTTCCAGCGGCATGCTTGCCATGGTGCTTGCTTTTCCGACTACCTGCTCGCATGCGAACGGTACGTGGATGAAGCCTGCGCGGATGTTCGGATATTTCGTTGCGCACAGGTGAAGCACATTGTACATGACGCAGTTGCATACGTAGGTGCCTGCGGTGAAGGATACGTGGCACGGAAGGCCGTGTTCGCGGACGTTCTGAACCATTGCTTTGACCGGAATCGTTGCAAAGTATGCGGTCGGGCCGTCTGCCTGCAGCGGTTCATCGGACGGCTGCTCTCCGGCGTTGTCCGGGATTCTTGCGTCTGCAAGGTTGATGCCGACTTTCTCTACGGTTACGCATGCGCGTCCGCCTGCCTGTCCGACATCGATGACAACGTCCGGATTGTGCTCTTTGATGGCTGCTTCCACGCAGGAAATACTTCTGGTAAACTCGGTCGGGATCTCAACTTTTACGATCTCTGCTCCGGCGATGGTATCCGGCAGAAGTTTGATGGCCTCGAATGCCGGGTTCACGCTCTCTCCTCCAAATGGGTCAAATCCTGTTAATAAAACTTTCATCGTCTTTTCTCCTTTTGTCTCTTAATTTTTGTCTCCTGGTTCTGTCCTTTAGTATAACACAGGCTCGGGTGCAATAATCTTTCCCCGGTCCATAATCTGACGGTTATCGGTAAAAATATCGGGTTCCCGGCAGACCAGGTCGAAGTGGCCTTTCGCATTCTGCACGCCGCCGAGCGCGATATTGCGTCCAAGCCCTACGTGGAAAGTTCCATACGCGGATTCATCCTCAATGTAGCAGTTGCCGAGGCAGTTCGAGCACGAATTCAGTCCGATGCCAAGCTCTCCTGCGATATAAATCCGTGGATCGAAATATTTCTCCATATACTTCTTTAAGCGGATGCCGGTCGGTGTCTCCTCGATATCGACATATGTTGTAACTGTAACCAGCGGTTGGATTCGTCATCCAAAATCCGCCGTTTTCCGCACTGCATCATGAATTCAATTCTACTAAAATGTTCAAAAGATATCAACCTGTTTCTGATTTTTCTATGAAATTTGCACAATTCTTCCAATAAAAATCAATTTTGCGTCCGTACTGTCTGAAAATTTTGCAGAAAATTTCTTTTTCCTCAAAAAGAAAAAGAGGCGTTCACAGCCAGCAGAAACATTTCTTTCCTGCGGACCGTGACAGCCTTTTTGCCGTCTTTCTTTTTCTTATTTCCAGACCGTATCGTAGTTGATCGGTTTATAGAATGCTTTTTCCCGGCTCTCATGATCATCCGGACGGTTGCCGAGAAGCCACATGGTTTTAGTTGCGACTGCCTCCGGGGTCATATCGTATGACTCGAGAATGTTGCACAGGGTTTTCATCTCATGGCCGACTTCATAGACGGTCATATCGCTTCCCTCGTGAGAAACCTGGGTACACATGATGATGAGTTTTTCCGGGTACTTCTGGCAGAGCTCGTAAAACGGCTCCTTGATGCTCGCCGGAATACCGCCGACACCGAAGCTCTCCACAATGATCGCATCGTAGTGCTCAAAAATCGCCGGAAGCAATACCGGGCTGATTCCCGGGATCAGTTTCAAGAGAAAAACGTTATCGCTTAAGTTTTCATAAAAACGAACCGGCTTTTCATACGGCAGCATCGGCAGATACCGCAGAATCCTGCGGTCCTGTATTACCGCAAGGTACGGGAAATCGATGCTGGAAAAGGCATTGTAGCTCTTCGTCCGCACCTTCTTCGCGCGCGTTCCCGCGATGACTTTTCCGTCGAACACAATCTGTACACCCTGGGATGCATCATCACAGGCGTAATAAAAGCTATCGGACAGGTTTGTCTTTGCATCCGTGATATCCAAATTGATCGGCCGCTGTGCTCCGGTGATGACGATCGGCTTTTCCGAATTCTGAATCATATAGGAAAGCGCCGCCGCGGTGTACGCCATCGTATCAGTTCCGTGCGCGATGACGAAACCGTCGTAATCCTCGTAATGCTCCTTCGCCACTTTCACCAGCGTGCTCCAGTTCTCCGGAACCACATTCGAGCTGTCCAGATTAAACGGATTCACCGCCGTAATCTCACAGAGGCCTTCCACCTCCGGAATATAAGACAATAACTCCTCCGGCGTAATCTGCGGAGTCAGACCATTTTCCGTCTTCTTCGAAGCGATTGTGCCGCCGGTTGCGATAAATAAAATCTTTTTCAATGTAAATCACTCCTGTTTTCTCGTTTGGTAACAAGTTTTCTTTATCTTAGCAGACTTTGGGGACGGCGTAAATGATGAATTTGGAAATCGAGAAACCAATCCTTTCCATTGACGCGAAAAATTCCGTTTGCTATACTGAATTTTAGACACAGAAAATCCTTATCTACGAATTTTACATTCAGAAAGCCAGGCTTCCTATGAATCATGAAAATCATCCCGGTCATCCATATCTTTATTCTTTTCTTCTTGTTTTCGGTCTGACGCTGATCTGCGCTCTGCTTGCGGGATCTTCGTATTGATCGGAGCGTGAAAAACAGGAAGCTGCCGAACAGCGCAGAATCCAGGAGCTGCATAATGAATTTCTGACTCAGAAAGATTAAACACATGTTAAACATACGTGAAACGCCCTTTACCGGCTACGCCTTCAGCAACACCTTCTGCCCGCAGACCGGGATTTCCTCGAGATACTTAAAATACCACTTCTTCCTCCGCGCCGAATACCGCACCACCACCGGAATCCAGCAATTTTCCACTTTCAGATACACATACTGCCCGGAAGCCACTTCCACCTCGCCGTTCTGCTGCTCTACAAATGCACGGTTTTTCTTTATTTTTACAATGCCTTTCGTCATAATGATCATCCTTTCTGAACGGGTTTGAAAAGATACTCTACCTGTATTGTATGCAGAGGGGATAGGAAATTTCCACTTTTCAGGGGCAAAAAAACAGGACACGGGATTCCCCCATTGTCCTGTTCTCCTTTTATCACACACCTGCTTACCCCTCAGCATCGTTCTGCTGCCAAACTTTATCGCTCGAATCAGAACAGCTGCCCCAGCAGTTTCAGCTTTTCCTTTTTGGGGAATGCGGCTTCAAATTTTTCAAAAGCTTCCGGGTTCTTGTCACAGATAAAACTCCAACGCCAGCTGCATGGCCGTTTCATCAGAATCCGCCAGCTTACGAAAAATCACCGCCATATATTTCAATGGTCCGCCCGCCAGATAATCATGATGAAGCTGCGCAAGTTTTGGATCGCGGTATTGTTCCAGCGTCAGCATTTTGCGAAAATTGGCAGAGAATGTTTCTTTCGTCCAATGCTCAAACTGCGCCATGCTGTAATCATGAATCTGTGCAATCGGGGTCTGCAGATAGAAGTGTAATGGGGTCTGGTACCAATGTGCAGCTCCTCGTTGTCCAGAAACGCATCCTTGTGATCGACTCTTCCGGCTTTCCGGATCTGGCCTGTCTGTGCTTTTTTCAGGCAGCCACATTCCCGGCAGCCCGACTCACTGATTATCGTAACACGTAACCTCTCTTTGTGAAACCCCGGAGTCAAAAGTAAAAAATCTCAAAACCAGTTGCTCTTGTTCTCCTGGTTTTGAGATTTTTTTATGCTGTGTATCTTTTATTTTTCACCCGCCATCGGCTGATGGTCTGCAATTTTCAGAAAAACAAATCCAAGTGCAAAGAAAACCGCCAGACATGCAACCGCTACGTTGATCGTTCCTCCCGCCAGCTTTACAACTGCAATGACTACAGATCCAAGGAAGGAAGCGCCCTTGGCAAAAATATCGTAGATGCCAAAATATTCTCCCGAATTCTCCGCCGGAATAATTTTGGAATAATACGACCGCGACAACGACTGAATTGATCCCTGAAAGCATCCCACTCCAAATGCCAGAATCGCAAAGTGCACCAGCGTCCGCAGTGTCAGCGCATAGAGGCAGATGACAAAATAGCCTGCGATGCAGATCAGAATCAGGGATACCGTATCTTTTTTCCGCGACAGTTTTGCAAAAAACAGAGATCCTCCAAAAGCGACAACCTGCGTGGCAAGCAGAAAAACAACCTGTCCGACCGTATTCAGGTTCAGATCGGTTCCGATGTTGATGCAGTTGTCAATGATAGTTCCGACCCCATCAATATAGAGAAAGAATCCAATCAGAAAGAAAAATACTTTCCGGTCCGAAACTGCGATTTTTTTCAGAGTTCTGAATATTTTTCCAAATGTCTGACCGACGGTAACCGTTCTCATTTCCACGTAATTCTTCTGCCGATACTCCTTCAGCAACGGCAGCGTCACCACCAGCCACCAGAGAGCCGTTACGCAAAAGCCAATCATCTTAGAGACAAAATCCGGCAACACCCCGACCATATCCGGCCCCAACACATAAGCAATCAGTGCTACAAGAAACGGAATGCAGGATCCCAGGTATCCCCACGCATAGCCATAGGAGGATACCTCATCCATACGTTCCTCCGTCGTCACGTCATTCAGCATGGAATCGTAAATCGTCAGCGATGCATTATAGCAGACTCTTGTCACAATGTAAATGACCAGAAACAGCACCCAGCTCGTTGCAACGCCATTCAGCACACATCCTGTGATGCCAAGACCTGCCGTTGTGGTAAAAAAGATCTTTTTCTTATCCTTATGATCTGCCAGCACACCGCAGACAGGACCGATCAGTGCCACCACCACCGTAACAATGGAAATGGCAATCGAATAATACGCCGTCGCCTGATCCGAACTGATTTTTCCCGGCCCTGTACCGATTGCCAGACTCTTAAACCAGATCGGAATCAGCGAACAGGCAAGCATAATAAATGCCGAATTTCCCACATCATATAAAACCCATGCAAACTCCTGCTCCGTCAGATTTCGAAACACTTTTGTCCGATGAAGA
This sequence comes from Fusicatenibacter saccharivorans, assembly GCF_027667425.1. Taxonomy (NCBI): domain Bacteria; kingdom Bacillati; phylum Bacillota; class Clostridia; order Lachnospirales; family Lachnospiraceae; genus Fusicatenibacter; species Fusicatenibacter saccharivorans. The sequence goes on along the minus strand of NZ_JAQEGR010000001.1, from coordinate 24,520 downwards.
GCACGAAACAGACCACTCATACTCCAATCCCCACTTTCTTTTATTTTGTCGTGCAGTATCAGTGTAGCATAGATTTCTTGATATTCAAAGTATTTTTTGTATGAAAACAGGCAAAATCATTTGCGAAACGCCAGTTTTCCCATCCTTCCATGATCCGCCGGAAATTTCACAGCAGATCATTTCGATTTCTCAGATTAATGCCGGTGTCTGCGCCAAAACGGAAAGAATCGCAATCACCGCAAAAATCACAGCAGCTGCCACTGCAGCAATCATAATTTTTCTTTTCATAGCATACCTGCTTTCTCTATCATGTTTGCGGAATATTTTGTTTTCGTAATCATATCTTTTTTCCTAAAGACATTATACCCTATGCATAGGAATACATCAAACTTTTCCAGTCCAGGCCATTTCCAGACAGCTTTTAAAAACAGTCTGGCATGACTCCAAACGATTACAGGCGCAGGCGGTCATAACCGTCTGCGCCTGTAATCGTTTCACTTTTTTTGCAGATGTTTTATAAGAATCTGATTACTATTTTTTCATTTCTCTGCTATACTTATAATAAGATGTCGGGCGTTGCACCGGCCCGGCAGTCAGTGTATTGAAAAAAGCAAGAAAGCAGAGGATCAAAGAGAACATGAGAATCTATCACAGACTTCACAAATACGTGCCATCTATGCTGCTGTTTCTGCTGTTTGAAGCAGTGGCAGTTACGCTGTGGCTCACAAAGGACAATTTTTTCTATCTGCTGAATTTCAGCTACATCGGAGCCTGCCTTGGGCTTGGAACGGCACTGTTTACCGCCGGGAAACGGTATGCCCGGCATTTCGTCCAGTTGGCGGTGGGCAGCTATATGTTGCTGTACCTTGGCGTGATTTCCCGTGAAAATATGCAGATCGAAGGGTTCTGGTACTACCTGTTTCTCGGCGTTTTCGAAGCAGCAACTATCCACTACGCGGTTGCAAAAATTTTCGGACCGTTGCTTTTTGGGCGTGGCTGGTGCGGTTACGCCTGCTGGACAGCTATGGTGCTGGACTTTCTGCCCTACAATCAGCCGCAGAAGCCACGAAAAGAAAAGCTGGGCTTCCTTCGCTATGTGATGTTTCTTCTGTCTCTGGCGTTGGTGTCTGGGCTGTTTCTGATGCAGGTGGCACATCTGGAGCAAATCATGTTCTGGCTTTTCCTGGCCGGAAATGCGCTTTATTACCTTGTCGGTATTGTGTTCGCCTTCCTGTTTCAAGATAACCGGGCATTCTGCAAGTACCTGTGTCCCATTACGGTTTTTCTCAAACCTATGAGCTATTTCTCTCTTCTGCGCGTCCACTGTGATGAGGATAAGTGTGTCCATTGCAGGAAGTGTCTGCAGGTCTGCCCCATGAACGTGGAGGTTAATAAGGAAACCCGCAAGCGGAAAAACGGAACAGAGTGTATTCTCTGCTATGAATGCACGAAAGTTTGTCCCTCAAAAGCACTGCATTAACCGTTTTTCTCTTCCGTAAATTTATTCCTCGCTTCGGCCGTCAGATCATTCAGCTCAGAGAAAACAGCGTGGCAATTAATTCCTTCTCTTCCTCTTCGGTCGGCAGATCTGCCATATCCATCCATCGTTCATATTCTCCGGCAAATCCTCCGGCAGCCATTGCCTCCATGCGAAAAGACGATACAGCCAGAAGTACGGATTGTCGCCACATCCGGACCCAGCGGATTCATAAAACCGATCCCTTAATTACCTATACATAATTTTACCTGATTTTTCATGGATCGTATATACTAATGGTTGGAAATCCCCCCTGTTATAACAAAATTCCAATCATTATCATACCATATATAGTACATTAATGATTGGAATTATCTATATCTTCTTTTAGCATTCTACTGCTACCTTAATTACACCGTCCCGCTTACCTTCAAAGAGTTCATAGGCTTCCTCTATCCTTTCTAATGGATAGGTATGGGTGATAAGCGGCTCTGTGTTCAGTTTTCCCTCTGCAATCAACCGTAATGTTTCTTCACAGTCACAGCCATCCACCCCTCCGGTTTTAAAGGTAAGATTTTTTCCATACATATCCGGAAGCGGCAGGATCTGTGCCTGATCATAAAGAGCAACCACCGTCACCAGACCATTGGGTCTCGCGCATTCCCAGGCCAGACGGAAGGTAGCTTCCGCCCCCGCAACCTCCAGCACAACGTCAGCTCCCCCATGATCGCTGTTTGCCCGTACAAACGCTTCACACTTCTCCGGAGAAACCAACAAAATCTCCGGATAATGCTGTCGGATAAACTGCAGACGATTTTTATCCTTTTCACACACAATAATCCGTCTTGGTTTTTTCAGCATTACCGAAAGCAGGGTACAGATACCGGTGGGGCCGGCTCCGATGATCAGCACCGTATCCTGCTCTGAGATCTCTGAAATACGCGCTGCCCAGTAACCGGTAGCCAGAACATCGCCCACCAGCAATGCCTGTCGATCCGTAACGCCATCCGGAATCTTATTCAGTCCCTGATCTGCAAAGGGCACACGCACATATTCCGCCTGGCCGCCATCAATCCGGCAGCCCAGCGCCCAACCGCCATTTTCATCTGTACAGTTATTCACATACCCTTTCTTGCAGAAAAAGCATTCACCGCAGAAGGTCTCCACGTTTACTGTCACCCGGTCTCCCGGTTTTACCTTGGTAACTGCCTTTCCAACCTCTTCCACAATCCCCACCATCTCATGGCCAACCGTGATCCCGGGTACTGCCCGCGGAACGCTGCCATGCTTGATATGCAGATCGCTGGAGCAAATGCTGGCGAGTGTCACTTTGACAATAGCATCCCGCTCCTGCATCAGGGTCGGTTTTGGCTTCTCTCTTAATTCGAATTTTCCTTTTGAAACGTAGGTATACGCCTGCATATTTCTATTTTCCTCCACGTTTTTTATAATCCTCATCTATACGTTTTTTCCAGTCTGCGTTCAACGGGGCACTGCACCGGACAGAGCTGATTGCTTCGCTGACCACCTCATAATTCAACGCAGTTCCTTCGCTGTCGCACTGATAGTTGACTGCACGGTCTGCACCGATTCCGAACTGGCTTGCGGTCTCTACCGCGTCAATATTAGCACCGAGGAACAAAAACTCCCAACCGTATTTCGCTTTCTGCCGCTCGATCATCTGCCTCACTTTTTCGCTGTTGTACCGGCGGCTGGCATTTTCCATTCCGTCCGTAGTGATTACGAACATGGTGTGTTCCGGTACATCCTCCGGTCTTGCATACTTATGAACATTTCCAATGTGATGAATCGCACCGCCGATGGCATCTAAGAGCGCTGTGCATCCGCGAACTGTATAATCCCGGTCGGTCATCGGTCGGATTTTCTTTACATCTACACGGTCGTGCAGGACTTCACTCACATTGTCAAACAGTACCGTTGAAATCAGTGCTTCGCCCTCTGTTTTTTTCTGCTGCTCAATCATGGAATTGAATCCGCCGATGGTATCCCGTTCCAGTCCGTTCATAGAACCGCTGCGGTCTAAGATAAAAACGATCTCTGTTAAATTCTTTCTCATATGCTTATCCTCCTAAAAGATCTCGCCCTTACGGGCTCGCTGTCGCAGTATTCGCCAAGGTTTCGAGCAAGCTCGAGCTTTGGCTCATTCCTCACGCAAATGACTGCTCGATTTCGTACCTTACAGCCATAGTATAGCGATTTTCTTTTGCGGAGTGGTCGCATGGAAAGCGACATTTCTTTTTCCTTATGTACCGATCAGACTCTGGTCAAAGGCAAACAGTGCCTCGTTAATTTCATACACATTATAGTTTCCCCGTTCGACAAAATATTCTACAATGATGTCAAATTTACTTGAATGGGACAATGTGAATCCTGCCTTGCCGAGCATCTCCTGCATCTGGGCAAGCGGTAGCTCCAAAGCGAGGGCAAATGCCAGCACCGTAGGTTTGGATGGCTTATAGAATCTATCCGAACGGATTTTTGAGAAGAGCTTTCTGTCAATATTTGCTTTCTTGTAGCACTGTGCATCCGTCATACCGCTTTCCTCAATCTTTCGAAGCAGCATTTCTGAAAAGCTCTCATCCATCTGCCCCAGCGCCTCTTCCAGAGACTGACTGCTGCAGGATTTACAGATTGCTTCGGGCGGCAGCGGGACAGATGCAGCTTCAAAGCAGGATTCCTCTTGCCATGCTTCGGAACACCGACTCTGTTCTGCCCTCCTGTCGGTATGTTCTTCCACATACCTGTCATCTATGTACACTGCGATGTCATCAAACAGCTTTCCGCTAATCTGATATGTCTTTCGGTCAAAAATAACGATATAGACCATCATCTCGTTTTCCAGCAAAAATTCGCTGATGGTATCGACTGCAACCTTCAGAGCCTGGTCTTTTGGATAGCCGTAAACACCGGAGGAAATCAGCGGAAAGGCTACAGACTGACAGCCATTTTCTTTCGCCAGATTCAAAGATGTCCGATAACAGGATTCCAGAAGCTCCTGCTCCCGATGCCTGCCATCCCGCCAGCGCGGACCGACTGCATGGATCACATATTTGCAGGGCAGACGGTATCCCTTTGTAATTTTTGCACTGCCGGTTTCGCAGCCATGCAGCGTACGGCATTCTGCAAGCAGTTCCGGTCCGGCCGCACGATGAATGCAGCCGTCCACACCTCCGCCGCCCAAAAGGGACGTGTTGGCAGCATTGACGATTGCGTCAACACTCATTTTTGTAATATCGTTTCTGATCATTTGCAACGGCATGAAGCACCCCTCCCATTCGTCCAGCAGTTGAAAATCAACATTAGTAAATAAAATATCCCATAACATAAGCTTCTTTAAAAACACTTTGATTCTTGACTCCAGGAACTTTATCGAGATATTCCATGTCATTACTTGCAATCTTAACTCTTTTTAAGTTAAGATGCAATATTTGAGTTAAAAGTAGTTGAAAATCAACATTATTAAAAATCATTTTCGAAAAAAGTCCGATGCAACATGAGCATTACACCCACACTGCACCGGACATTCCACATCATCAACTGCTCTGTCTATTTTCTTCTTCCTGCTCATGCAGCTGCTCTTTTTTCTACTCGTCCCCTTTCAGGATTTCTTTGCCACAATGTCAAGTGATGAATTAAAAAAAGACAAGCAACATCAAAGAAAAATTTCTTTCACAGCACTTGCCTTTTTCTATTATATTATCGTTATAAAAGCTCCTACTTGAATGCTTACAAACTGTTCTTCAAAATCTCCAATACCTCATCATGATTCAACACCTTATATCCACCTTCCATGATGATGGTTCCATTTGCAATACCATGCAACATTTCTTCTGTTGCCCCCAACTCATGGAGATTCATTGTAAGTCCCAGTTCTTTCATCCAAACTTCCATACAGGAAAGCCCTTCTCTGGCAACCTGTTCATCAGCTTTTCCAGCAGGATTGACCTCCCACACATTCACAGCAAAACGGCAAAACTTGCTAAGACCATAAGGCATAATATACCGATATTGAACTTATTATAAATGAATCTATATCACCTGAAATGTTTTCCATTTTCCGGACTTCTGCCTCCAGAAGAAAATGACCGCCCGAATGCTCCAGTCACAAACCATTGCAATAGCAATCCCGATCACGCCCATTTTCAAAACAATTCCCAAGAGCCATGATAAAAGCAGACGCACCGCTATCGTGGAGATAACCGAAACATACATGGTAAATTTCACATCACCCGCTGCCCGCAGCCCATTACTAAGCGCACCGGAAAAGGGATATGCTGCTGCATTAAACACGTTATGGATTAAAACCAGCCAGATTACAAGCCGTTTGGTCTCCGGCTGCAAAGCATAAAATTTCATAAAGAATGGAGTCAGAAGAAAAATCAAAAGATTCCATGCCGATGAAATCAGCAATGTGATTCTTGTCAATCTCTTAAAATAATGCTCCGCAGCATCTGCATCCCCATTTCCCATACACTGTCCAATGACCGTTATAAATACGGGACCCATAGCGACTCCCGCCAGCGCAGCCAATGACCAGATACTTTGTGCAACACCATTTGCAGCAATCTGATATGTTCCAAAAAGTGCAACGATACCGCTTAATGCTACTTTGACTAACTGGAATATACCGTTTTCCATCCCATTTGGAATAGCGATTTTTAGAATTTGTTTCATGAAATCCACATTCCACCGGAAAATCCACTTGCAGCGATAGAACACTTCATTTTTTCTCTGAAAACAAAGTACTGTAATCATCACGGCTGAAAATGTCCGAGCGATCAGTGAAGGGTATGCAACACCTGCAACACCTGCACGCAAAACAAGTACACCAATGAAATTTCCAATAACATTGATGATATTGGAAATTACCGACAAATACATGGTCACACTGGTTTTTCCAATACTGCGAAAAAGGGCAGCGCCAGCATTGTAAACCGCCAATGCCGGATAGGAATATGCAGAAATCCTAAGGTATGTAATACAAGAGTGCATCACAGAATCTTCCACTTTACCGAACATCAGACGAAGCATCCCTTCATTTCCAATTAGAACCATCACTACGATCAGTATGGAAAAAATCGCAGAAAATGAAAGAAGCTGACTGGCGGATTCTCCAGCGTCATCATTTTTCTTTCTACCAATATACTGGCTGATCACAACCGCCCCTCCAGATGCCAATGCTGTAAACAGATAAATAAAAATAGTATTGAACTGATTTACCAGTGAAACACCGGATACTGCCGCTTCTCCTGCGTAGCTGACCACCAGTGTGTCCGCCATCCCTACAAGCATTATCAGCAGCTGCTCTAAAAACAGGGGAATAATCATAGCCATCAACTTCTCGTTTGAAAACAGAGTTGTTTGCTGATTCACGCCTTTTCCTCCTCTTATTGTTATTTTTTTGTTTTACAGATCATATAATCGATTGCATCAAGTGACTGCTGCTTTTCATGTACCTCATCAAGCAATTTGTACCGATATTTTCGCAACATCCTTATCTGCATTTCTTGATCTTCGCATCCTGAAATTTTTGCGATTTCTTCTTTGCTTAATCCGGCGTTTATACGGGAATCATAATCCGGTTTCATGAAATGGCACTCCCTCCTCAATAAAAAATATAGGTGCAGAAATTAAAGCTGTTTGCTTTATCTCTACACCTATATTATAATTTTCTAATTGAATTATATCAAATACTTAGTTTTTATGGTTTGTCCATGCCTAAAAAGCATTGAATATGTTTGATGAATTTTGTGGTTGCTAAGCTAAACGGCTGACCACGTTTCCATGCTAATACACTTGTTGCTGTAAGTGGCGGATCAAGCGGTCTGAATGTAACCTTTGATTGATTCCAGAACGGTACAGCCCCTTCAATCACCAATGAATATGCCAAGCCTCCATTCACCATAATTGCGCTGTTCGTACTTAAATTGCTGGTAAAAACAATATCCAGTTTCTCATAGTAGTTGCCAAACCAACTTGCCAACTCACTCTGCACATTCATACGCCTAGGAAGAATCAAAGGCAGTACAGACAAATCTTTTGCGCTTACCGTTTCTTTCTTGGAGAGTGGATCATCCGATTTCATCAGAACCACCCATTTTTCCCTTATATTCAAGCGAATAAATTCATATTTTTCCATATCAACCGGCTCAAGAAGCAAACCAATATCCAGTAGTCCCTTCTCCATTTGTTCCTTTACCAAATCTGCTGTGGCTGTAAAAATGTCAAAAGTAACACGGGGATATTTCCGACGAAAGGACTCAATTATTTTAGGAAGAAGTTGTACAGCAGCAATTTCTCCACACCCAATGGAAATTTTACCTTCCACCTGTTCCTCTTGCTCCACTAATTCTTTTTCTGTCTTATCTACAAGCTGCAAAATTTCTTCCGCACGACGGCGAAGAAGTATTCCTTCATTTGTCAATTTGATTTTCCGTGTCCCTCTATCAAACAGCTTTACACCAATATCTTCCTCCATCTGTGCAAGCTGACGTGAAAGTGTCGGCTGCGTGATATGTAAAACTTCTGAGGCTTTTGTGATACTTTCTTCCCTTACTACAGTCAGAAAATATCGAAGAACTCTAATTTCCACGAAAAATACCTCCCAAATTCATCATGCTTAATAAGTATATTTTAACGTATCTATACTCGAAAGGCAATAAAAAACATCTGCTCATCGTATGCTTACCGGTAATATAATTTTATGTAAAACTTGATAAACACCTATCATTTAATCGTTCTGTCTACATTGTAGAGCGGGGAAAATCGAAAAACAATGGACGGAGTACAAGTCCTTCCAAGAGGGATAAGAAAACTTCTGAATGGGTAAACAGTGCTAAAAAAGGTTCTGACATTGAAGCACAGCTCCATGTCAGAACCCATTTATTTCACAAATTATTTTTGGGGGTTGCGTCGCCCGGTGTTTTCCGAGCCACGCACTTCCTCATGGTAAAAGTAATCCACAATGACCGGGTGCCCAGGCTCTGCTCGTCCGTAGGGCAGCTCGTTGTCCACGAAGGGACAGCTGTTTTCTTTCGCCAGCCGTTCCGCTTGATCCTCCAAACCACGGAAGTAGCTTCTGTCTCTCTTGTTGTAGATAGCGTCGTACAGCGGAACCAAGTCAGGATGTTTTTTACGTATATAGTCAAGGATGTCTTTTTTGAATCCGCCTCGCAGGTTTAGATTTTCTAACCATATCAGGTCGCATTGATTTCTGACCTGATGGAAGATAGCCTCAAAATCCGTGATACCCGGAAAGACAGGGGCAATAAAGCAGACGGTGCGAATGCCCGCATCATAGATCTGCTTCATGGCATCCAGCCGTCGCTTGATGCTGACGGCATTGTCCATATCGTTTTTGAAATCCTCGTCCAGCGTATTGATCGACCAAGAGACCGTGACCTTTCCCAGTTCTTTCAGAAGATCGATGTCACGGATTACCAAGTCTGACTTGGTGCAGATGAGAATTTCCGCCTCGCTGCCCCGGAGCTGTTCAAGAAGCTTTCGGGTGTTCTGAAACTGAGCCTCCTGGGGCAGATAGCCATCGGTCACAGAACCGATGACTACGCGTTGCCCTTTGTACTTTTGCGGATTTTTGATTGCTGGCCAATGTTTCACATCCAGGAATGTACCCCACGGTTCGGTGTGCCCGGTAAATCGCTTCATAAACGAGGCGTAGCAGTATTTGCAGCCATGGGTACAGCCCACATAAGGATTGACGGAATAGCCTCCCACCGGCAGGGCGGATTTTGTCATAATATTTTTGGTTTCTACATCCTGAATCAGAATGCTGCTCTCTTTTACTTCTGTCATGTCTTCTGTTCCTCCAATACCCGGTAAAAAGCCGGGGGAAATTCTTGTACCATCTGTGCCTCTCCCATGATAGGAAGCAGATCTTCCTTCATAAATACAGGGATGCCAAGCTCATGGGCCTGATGTGTCAGGTTCCACACCCATTCCGGTTTCGATACGGCTTTGCCCTTCCTATGTCCGGTCTCAGTCCCAATGACGATCCACTCAATTTAATACAAACGGCCACCGCTGATGCCTCCTTACCGTTTTAAGATTTAGCCTTCTGCCGCAGGTGCAACTTTCCCGAAGCCGTTCCAGGCATACAGCCCCTTCTTGTCCTCATCGCCCAGGAACTTGTCCACCTGACAGATGTGCAGGATATGGTCGCCAACTTCCACCGACTGCTGCAGGGTGGCCACCATCGCCAGACGAGTATCCACCGGAATCTGGATATCACTGCCATCCACAGCCATCATCTCGATGTTGTTGGCGGCCACCTTGTCGGTCTCGGCACCGGTAGATGCTCCGCAGGCCATTACTGCGCCTGCCAGACTCTCACAGGGAACAGTGACAATGACTTTGCCGGTCTCACGCACACGCTTGCCGGTGTGGGACTGTTTGCCAGTGGCGAAACCCACCATAGGCGGATTGAAGGAGAGGTAAGACACAAAGCAAATGGGAGCCAGGTTCGTAGAACCATCCTCCTTTTTAGAGCAGATCAATGTCAGCGGATTGGGGGAGGTCAGAACAGTAGCCTCCATAATGTTCAGTTCTTTCATATCATTCAGACCTTTCTGAGAAATTTCAGTCGTTGACTGCATGGCCAACCAGTGATATATTTATTATACTTGACAGCAATTTTTGTTCAAGTACGCAAATTATTTGTACCTGGTATCAAAAAGTATACTGCAAAAGACGAGGAAAGATCCAATCATGACTTATGAAGAATTCAAAGAAAAGGTTGGCAGTGTCATTCTAACCGATGATGGAAACTGCCCGGTCACACCGGTGGTTCAAATGCTGCAGGGCAAATGGAAACTCCAAATTCTCTATGAACTATGCATCAAGTGTCCCATGCGGTTTGGGGAACTGAAAAAAGTTCTCAAGCCCATCACCAATACAGCCCTGACCAACGCCCTGAAGGAGCTGGAAGCGGATGAATTGATCCAGCGCATCCAATATAATGAAATGCCCCTACGAGTGGAATACTCCCTCACCGAGAAAGGACGGGATCTGTTGCCGGTCTTTTACGCCATTTCCCAATGGGGAATGAAATATATACCATGATTCTAACTATACTAATCCGCAAGATAATAGCCGGGAGGCATTGACGATTTGAGTCAACTTCCCGGCGTTTTATTTTCTGCATTTTCTACTGCTGCAAAGGATTCAGGAAGCAACCTGATTCATGAGAGTTGATAACTCCCACCGCCTGCAAATAGGCATAGATGATTACGGTCCCCACAAACTTCATGCCTCGCTTTTTCAAGTCTTTTGAGATAGCATCCGATAATGGTGAGCTGACCTTGTCTACTTCTTGGATGCTCTTTTCATCTGTCCAATGCCATAAGTATCGGTCAAAACTGCCCCACTCTTGCTGTATCTTTTGAAACGCTTGTGCGTTGACCACTGCAGCTCGTATTTTCAGCCGGTTACGGATGATTCCAGAGTCAGCTTGCAGAGCCGTCAATTTTTCTTCGCTATAAGATGCCACCTTCCGTAAATCAAACCCGGCAAAAGCACGGCGAAATGCTTCTCGTTTATTTAAGACACATTCCCAGGTGAGGCCTGCCTGAAAATTCTCCAAAATCAACATTTCAAACAGCAACTGGTCATCGTGGACCGGTCTGCCCCATTCCTCGTCATGGTATCGCAGATAAGTGGTATTAGTCGGGCTCACCCAATGGCATCGAATCTTTCCATCTGTCCACTGCATTCGTATAGTCATTTTGAACTTGCTCCGAAATCGTTATGCCTCGCACGCCTCCCGGAGAGCAGGCAGCAGCTCATCCAGCCGCCCGTCCAGACCGAAGGACTTTTCTTTGATATTGTCCGTAATGTAGATCTCACCAAGATTGAGGGTCACATAAGTGGCGTTTGGCTCGCCGGCCACCAGGCGCATCATCGGGGCCTTGATCAGCTGATTGCGCCAGCCAATGCCCAGCTCCAGAACCACCAGTTTCTTTCCGTGGTAGGTTTTCAGAAAGTTTTGGAACCGTGCCTGGGCAGAGGTATCCGGGATCATTCTCTGACCCGCGCCCATGTGGATGTCCATGGGACCTCCGCACTTGGGACAACGCGGCACCAACTCTGTAGGCACATGGCCGCCCTGTTCGGCAGCCGATAATTTTTCGGCCACCTCTAAACTTGAATAGAGGGTATCGTGGCAGGGGCGGGCACACTGCATAGTAATCCAGTTGCCCTCAATCTCATAGATTTTCGTCGGATCGAAGCCACACAGTTCAAAGTGACCTTCTCCGTTTGATGTGACGACAAAGTAATCTTTTTCTCCTACAATGGCCTTCAAATCGTTCATCACCGGCGTAGGCTGGTACTGCCCACAGTAACGATGGATGAGCCGGGCCCAGAAGGCCCATTTTTCCTCCTCGCTGGGCCATCCGGCCATCATGCCCTGCAAAATACAACGTAAGCCGTATTTTTGTTTGAAATCCCCAAACAGTCTTTCAAAAGTCGCATTGTCCGCAAACAAATGCAGTCCTTCGGTGATGGACAGGCCGTTACTGGCTCCGATCAGGATAGCGTCCGCTTCTCTGAATTTTTTCGCAATAGGGTTCCAATCAACCATATTTGTTCGCTCCTTTCTATTTTATGGTTGCTGCGATGGATCGCTCCTGCCGGAGGGCAGCCAGAGTTTCCGCCAAATCTCCTTGCAGATACAGGCTGCGTCCCCGCAGATGCTCTGGCCTATGAGCTGCCTCTCGATTAAGACATGCATAAAAGACGTTTTCGTTTTTGGCAGTAAGTTCCCAGAAGGGCAATTTGATGATACTGGGTGTCATCTCACCCACGCCAAGTTCCAACAGCAGGACTTTTTTGTCGGACTGATCCATTATCCAGTGTCGCAGGAATCTATGGTAGCGATGCAGACTATCCTGCCAGAAGGTTCCCTCCAGAAAGGTATCATCTCGTACCCAGGGCACCAGCACCCGCCCGCAATCCGGGCAACGAGGAACAGCCTCCTCCGGCAGGCGAACACCTGCCAGGCAACCAGTCAGTTCCTTCACCAGTTCGCGGTTTTCCCCAATATCATCCCGGCAGGGCTGACTGCATTGGCAGTAGCTAAATTCTCCCTGAAAGGCGCAAATTTGTTTCTGGGGAAATACTCGAAAAAACTGCTGATCCACATTGGTGGTCAGAACAAAAGCAGGTTTGTCCGCAACAAGCGCCTGCAGGTCCAGATAGGGCTGCCCAGTAGGGGCTTCCCACATGAAGCGGATATATTGACTGTAATACCCCCACTGTTCCCCATAGCTGGAAAAGCAATGGTAGAATCCAGCCAGCGGAGAGGTAAAGCCATACTGTTCGCGAAAGGGAGCCAATGCCTCCGAAAGTGCCGGGGACCAATGGTAGTGGTCGTATCCAGCCGCGCTTGACAGGCCGGAGCCGCCTCCGATCACAACGGCATCTGCTTGATCAATACGCTCAGCAAGTTCCTGAAGCGTCGCTTGGTTTCCACCCCTCATCGATCGTTATCTCCGCTGTCCATGGTATCCCGTGCATCCCGTAGCACTTGAGCAATGTCGGCCACAATGGTCATGCCCTTGTCCTCCAACTGCTTGGGCAGGAAGTTATACTTGTTGTTGACAGCAATATATCGAGCATGGGGAAAGCTGAGGGTCATGTTCCAGAAAGGTTCTTGGATAAACATGGGAGTCATTCGGCCCACGCCCAGCTCCAGGAACAAAATTTTGCTGTCTTTGTGTTCCAGCACATAGCGAGAAATTTTTTCGTACTGTTCTTCGTATTTCTTTCCTTGCAGAAAATTCCCATATCCTCGCACCCAAGGGAATGCCTCGCCGCCGCAGTGGGGGCATCGGGGAATGAGATCCGTGGGAATCTTCGTGTCACTCCCCATAGCGGCTACCATATCAGCCACCGGCTTTACCGCATCCCAAGTGTCATCGGTACAACAGGCGGCACACTGGAAGAAGCGGTGATCCCCCTGAATCTCTGCCACCTTCTCCTCCGGGTAGAGTTTGACAAACTGGGTATCCTGGTTCGTGGTGAGGATGAAGAAGTCCTTGCCTTTCAGCAAAGCGTCTAAATCCAAATAGGAATGACGCACAGGTGCGGTCTGGGTGGTGTGAAGGAATGTGGCGAGATACCCCCAATACTCTTCCCTTGTCTTCCAGGGGTGCATCATCCCTGCAAAAGCACCTTTGAAGTGGTACTTCTCGGCAAAAGGGCGGAAGTATTTGCGGTAAGAGTCGTTGTCCTCGTAGTAAAAATCTCCACCACCGGCAGCGGACAGGCCGGAGGCTCCGCCCACTACCACACAGTCAGCTTCCTTTACCTCCTGTACCAAACGATGGATCTGTTCGCTATACGGCAGCGGCTTTTTGTCAGTCAGCTGATAAGGCGTACCGCCGGAAGCATAGATATGATAGTGCCTGGAATAATTCATCTGGGTCTGCATGACCAGATCATCATAGAAGTTCATTGTCACCATTCCTTTCAAGTGGGTGTTATTTTTATTCTTACTTCAAATTATTTTAGCATCCTCTTGCGTCACTGTCAATATGTTGTTATAATAAAAATAACATCAAAGTAAAAAAGGAGATCAGGCTATGAAATATTCTACCCGCCTTAGCGATGCTGTTCATATTCTGGCTTTTATCGCTCTGTACCCAAACTGCGACCTGACCAGTAACAAGCTGGCAGAGAGCATTCAGACGAATCCTGCCTATGTGCGCCAGCTCATGTCCGCCCTGCGGAAGGGAGGACTGCTGGTCAGCGTGAAGGGACATCCCCGACCTGCTCTGGCTCGTGAGCCGGAGAAAATCACTCTGCTGGATGCCTATCGGGCAGTAGAGGGCAACAAGCCCCTGCTCCATCAGGACATCCACACCAATCCTGCCTGTGGCGTGAGTGTAAATATTCAACTGGTGCTGCGGGATTTTTACTTGGACATTCAAAAAACAGCGGAACAAAGAATGCAAGGAATCACGTTGAAAGATGTGCTGGAACAATATCACATGACTCCCATTGGTTACCCCTGTCCTTTTGCCAAACGTATGCGGGAGCTGGTGCAGAAAGAGATAGGTGATGGTGTCCGTATCTTGGATTACACCCATGACGCTGGTCCTGAACCAGAAATATTTCAGAAGTAAAGTTTCTTTTTCCTTCAGCCTATGGTAAGATAGACTTTAAGGAGGAGTGCTAAATGATTCAGAACCCCTTACCACACGACCACGGACAAACTATCGAGCAGGAACTGGAACATATGCCCAGCGTAGAAAACTTTCAAACCGTAGCTGATATTTTCAAGCAGCTGGGGGATGGCAGCCGTATTCGCATTTTTTGGTTGCTTTGCCACTGTGAGGAATGTGTTATCAATCTTTCAGCCATGGTAAATATGAGCAGTCCTGCAGTTTCTCACCATCTCAAGCAGTTGAAATCAGCAGGTCTGATCGTTAGCCGCCGGGACGGAAAAGAGGTCTATTATAAAGCGGCCGATACCGAGCAGGCCCGAAATTTCCATCACATGATTGAGTGGCTTGTAAAAATCGCCTGTCCGTCGCAAGTAGAAAAACAAAAAGGAACGCCATGAAAAAAGAAGAATCCAAAGTTATCGCTCAAAAATTTCAAAAGATTCCAAACGGCACACTCGCCTTGAAGCATTGCCGTGCTGGCGGAACGGGTACCACACTCTTTGGAGAACAGTTTCGAGCGGTTACCGCTGGAAAAGGGGGTATGGAGGCATATGAAACTTTTCCTGGAATAGAGGTATCCTTCAATGTTTTTCTTGCTTCAGAGATCAAGTTTCAGCATGATGCTTCGGATTCTGTTTTAGAAATTTACTATTGTCGCAGTGGTCGCGTGGGTTGGAATATGCAAGACGGTACTGCCGTCTATTTAGGTACAGGTGATGTGACAGCACACAGTATGGCCTGCTGCGCGGATTCCGCCATGATGTTTCCCCTAGGATATTCAGAGGGAATTTCCATTTCCGTGGATCTGAAACAGCTCTCTTCCATTTGCCCGGAAGTTTTAAAGAATGCCGGTGTGGAGGCAGACCAGTTACGGGATCGATTTTGCTCCGGAAAACCATCCGCAATCCCGTCCTGTTCCGATTTAGAGCACATTTTTGCCCCACTCTTTTCTGCTCCTGTATCCGTTCGAATTTCCCTCTTGAAATTAAAGGTGCTGGAAATTTTGATTTATTTGAGCAACATGAAATCGGAGCATAAAGAATTGACTCAATACTTCTCCCAGCAAACCGAATTGATAAAAGAAATTCATCAACAGTTGACAGAGCACTTGGATCAACGATTTACGATCGCAGAACTTTCCAAACAGTATTTGATAAATACCTCCACTCTAAAGGAGATATTCAAGGCAGTCTACGGCCAGCCTATCGCCACCTATATGAAGGAATTTCGAGTGCGTCAGGCTATGAAATTATTACGGGAAACAAATGACACTATCGCGGATATTGCTTCCCAGGTAGGCTACCAAACCCAGGGGAAATTTTCAAGCGCTTTTCAGTCTATAGTCAAAATGTCACCCAGAGAATACAGAAAAATCCAGGGTATAGCTCCATCGGATTCCTTTAGCAAAACACTGTAATGAAAAATTCTGGTAGACTACTGCCAACAAAGCCAAGTTCTTCACTTTTGATGTATAGTCAATCAGCGTTGTCATCCTAATCTGTGCTGACTGCATCAGCAGCCGTTTTCCACATACTGAACATAGGAGATCAAACCGTCTGTTCTTACAGCATCCAGTGTTTTTACGCTGATTCCCAGTATACTGGCTGCTTCCTTCCTTGTAATCAGTTTATCCATCGCCTTCTTCGTCATAGTTCATAGCGAAAGCTCCCTTCCTGTGATAGCTACATACTACCACAAAAGTAATTATCTTTCACTGACAACTATCCTAACACACAGGGATAACTTGAATAGAGTAAAATGCTCGCATCTATCATTTCAAGCAAGAGAAAATGAAGTGAAATGCTTGCATTCTCTAATGATTATTATGAATTGATTTTTAGGGCAACACAATCCGTCGAATTATTTTGCGCTTACTTTCAAAAAATCTTGAAACGCATATTTTTAAAAATGCAGATGTAGACTGTCAAGGAGCTGGAAGCGGATAAACTGATCGTCCGCACCGAGTATCCGCAGATTCCGCCGAAGGTGGAATATACGCTTTCGGAACGAGGAAAAACGCTGATGACTGTGCTGGATCAGCTCTGTGTCTGGGGCGAGGAGAATCGACTGACAGAGTGACAACTTCCAATGGAGCAGTGAAGCACACTGCCGCCTGTGAGAAATCCTACATCTCTGGGGTGATAAGAAAAAGTACAGAGAAACCATATTTTCAGAAAGCACTGCCGGGTGCTGTATCAGCATGATACTTGGCAGGCTTTATCCATATCAGTGTATGGAGATTGGAGACAACAGCAAATGAAAGAAAACTGTCTATGGTATTGGCAAAAAAAGAGACAGGGCAAATGTCGAAAGGATAGTCCAGAATTAAAGGATGCACTCCTCAGGAGGATGCTTCCACCAAACAATGAATCTATTACCAAGATATCCAGAGAAGAAGGAATCTCTGAATAGACACTTCGTAACTGGCGGGATAAAGCCAGAAAGGAAGGCTATGCTGCTCCTGGTACGGATGCTGTTCCTGATGACTGGAGTACACAGGATAAATTTTTAGTTGTTGTTGAAACAGCAGGTATGAATGAAACGGAACTTGCCGAGTATGCCCGTAAAAAAGGTCTTTATATCGAGCAGATCAAAGCCTGGAAAGATGCCTGCATGAATGCCAATGGTGGCATCGCTAAAGAAGCTTCCCGGCTTAACCGCGAACTTAAGGATTCTGAGAAAGAACGCAGAAAACTTGAAAAAGAATTACAGCGCAAGGGCTACGTCTGCTTCCATCAATCGGGGCTTGACCGTATCGCCCAGACCGTCCTCGGCGGTCTGATAGATGATATTGAAAGGTTCAAGTGTCTCCATACCGGGCAAAGGCTTTCGATTGGTGCAAGCCGCCGCAAGGCGCATGGCAAAGTAGGTCTTGCCCTCGCCGGGATTACCCTGGATAATTGTCAGCTTTCGGGAAAGGACTTGCCGTAAAACTCTATGACAAAATCAATGGGATAGCCGCCCTTGCTCTGGCTGTGGCGAAACCACTTGTTTCCCCGGACGGTCAGACTGTCATGTTCTTTCCAGCGGTATTCTCGTCCGCTTTTTATCAGTGTCTCTCCCTGTGTGCGGAGAAAATCTTCCAGACTGACGGCATTTGCCCGGTCAATCTGCGCTTGGGTATAATTCATCGGGATAGTTCCTCCTTTTTCTGTCGTGTTTGGGGTCGATTTTGGAGCTTTTGTTCCTCTGTACGCTCGTTAAATCGGGCGGCAGTATCTACACATGACTTGACCTTCCAAAGGCGGTGTAAATCGTCTCTGACAGCCTTAAACTCGCCGTAGGTGCTTTCGTGTGCCTGTTCCAGCTCGTCATACTCGTCGGACAGCTTTTTCATATCCACCTTGCCGTCCGGGAACTCCTCGGTCAGCTTTCGTCTGGCGGCGTAGAACTGTATCAGTTCCGCTTCATGCTCTGCCTTGTACTTGGCTCTGGGCTTCTCAAACTTGATTTTCTGCAAGCCGTCATAGACAGGCTTCAAGTTCTGGAAAGCGGCGGAGCTGTCATAGAGTTGCTTAATTGCTTTCATTCGGGCGGTCTGTTCGTCCAGCGTTTTCTTCAAGCTCTCTGTGGCAGCACTGTGTTCGCTGACACGGCTTTCCAAATCTTCAAGGGAGTAAATGCCGTTTGCCCGGAGATAATTGAAAGTCTCGTTCATCTCCTTTAGATTGCTGACCTTGCCTTTCTGCGAATATGCCCCGGCTCTGCGCTGGGTGTAATAGGCGCTCAGCAGCGAAACAAGGTCGGGTGCCTGCGGCTTGGCAAGCTCCGCTTTTGCTTCGGCAATCCAATCAAACAGGAGAGCGATTTTCTTCTTGATGTCCCGGATAACGGCATTGGTGGCTCTGATCCAGCGGTTGAACTCGCCTTTCTCGGTGCGTATGCCTTTCTTCTCCATTGCCTGGACGGTTGCGCCCTCATGGACGGTGGGAAAAAGCTCCACGCCCTGACGCTCATAGCTCCGGTGGTCGATACGAACATCAATACCTTTTTCCGCAAACTTGGCATTGCATAGCTCCGCCCATGCTTCACGCCAATGTTCCAGCGTTTCGGGACTGCCCCAGTCGGTAGTGGGAACGGCGTTGAACACAAACTTTCCGTCTGCGTCTCGGATACGGTTGCCGTCCTCGTCCAGCTCATACACCCGGCGTTGCTTTAGTCCCCATTTGCCGTTCTGCTCGATGGGGCGGATGGGGCAAAGCACATGAAAATGCGGATTGGGTACGCCGCCGTCCTCCCGGTCTGGCTGGTGTACGGCGAAGTCAACCACCATGCCACGGCTCACAAAGTTCTCCAATAAAAATTGCCTTGCAAGAGCGATGTTTTCCTCAAGGGAAAATTCATTCTGCAAGGCAATGTCAAAGCTGTATGCAAGCTGGGCGTTCTTTCCACGCTCGGCTTTTTCCACGGCGTTCCATAGGGTTTGGCGGTCTGCGTATTCTGGCGGTGCATGGGACGGCAAGAGAATGTCAGAGCAGATCACGCCGCCCTTGCGGGTGTAGTCGCTGTATTCGCCGTAATACTCGCTATACAATCGCTCCCCGGCTCGGTAGGCAGCAGAAGCGATAGCGGACTGTCCTGCGCTTCGCTTAGTCTGCGTGACGCTCAGATGAAATAGTGCCATCGGCTTTCAACTCCTTTTCTCCGTTTGCTTGGCTGATGTGGGTAATCGTCATGTGACGGACGGCTCGCTGGACTTCGGACAAAGAAAAGATTTGTTCCATCAGCTCTGTCATTTCGGTGCGTGTGAGATCTTTGACCTCCGGGGCAAGGCTCTCAATCGTGCCGCCCAGATTGCAAAGACGATGGGTGCGTTTCTGCCTTTCGCCTTTCTCCAGATATTTCTTTCTGTTCTCAAGACGGTTGAGCTTGTGCTGTTCCTGTGCAAGCTGCGTCTCGGCCCGTTCCTTTTCGGCTCGGAGCTGGTCAAGGGTTTTCGGTTTTGTCATTGTGATTGACCTCCTATTTTTGATTTTGGGGATAAAAAAAGACCGTCAACTTTTCGCATAGTGCGACCAGTCAACGGTCTGATTTTCGGTATTTGTTTTTCCAAACTTGCTGGCGGCGAACGGTTTGTCAAAACCGTTTGCGGACGGCAAGTACACAAGGGATAGCCGCATTAGCAGCGCAAGGGGGTGTAGCCACCTTGACGGAACGAAGTGACGAAACATTCTCGGTCATGCAGCTTTTTTCTGCTGACAGAGAATGAAGCTCCGCAGGACGCACGATACTCCCGATAGGAGAGTATAGAAGTGCGCCCTTTAGTTCCTAAAGGGATTTTATCAGTTCGCCAAACTTGAATCTGTCGTATTAGAGATTCTTCGCTTGCAGCTCCCTTAACGATTTCTTCGCTGGCGAAGTTGGTAGCGACCGATACATCACCGGCTACAAACTGTGATAATCAAAAATAAACACATTTGCCGATATTAAAGAAAGGAAGCCCCCTTTTTGGGGGCTTCCTTTCTTGTTTACTCCACCGATCAACGGCTCAATATTAAAAAATCTCCGAAACCAAGAACGCTACAACATAGCAGATCGGTTGGTGTATCATGTAAATAATAAGCGAATGTTTCCCTAAAAAGTTAATACCTGGAACTTTCCATTTTCCAAATAGCCGGTTAATCAGCCCCTTTTCCTGTAAGAAACTGTACAGGAAATATCCTGTTGCAAATAAGAAAATCCATGGGAGCAACGGAAAATAGTCGGTAGATGAAAAGCCAGCTTGCGGAAATCCAATATAAGCTAATACCGATTTCAACCATGTAACATTCAGCAAATTATCAGATAGTTGGATAGGGTCTTGCTTCGTCCAACTTCTGAGAATGAGGAATAGCACAAAACTAACACTTACCCCAACCCCAGCCGGGATTTTTTTCAGAACCTTATCCAGTAAAATCCATATCAAAATACAGCTGCCAATAAGCGTTAGAACACCGTAGCGCACCCGATCATTGGGAAGAACTATGGCGGTAACGAGCGAAACGACCACACCACCACCAAACGCCCACAATCCCCTTTTCATGTGTTTTTTCCTAAATGCCAGCTGAACCCAGCCAGCAAAATAAAAGTCCAGCAAATGGATTGCTGCCAAATATAGGCACCGTGGGACTTATACCATGGAATATCTGCATTATACAGATAAACTAAATCCCATAAGAAATGATACGAAATCATTTCAATAATGGTTATACCTCTTATCAAATCAATAAACGGTAAACGCTGCTTTATTTGCGTTGTTTCCAGCAAAATTTCATCACCCCTTTTATTTACTCCAAAATCGGCTCCACCAGCTCCGGGGCGACTCTGGCTGCTGCCGTTCCGGCTCTGCCGGAGCTACGCAATCCTCTGATTTTCTTCATGTTCTGTACCTCTTTCGTAAATTCCGATTCATAATGTAAGAGTAAGGTCTATCCGGCCTTGCTCTTTTCTTTTAAAATGGAGATATGGTCTGACGAAATTTCCGATTGGGACATCACGCCCGCAGACAAATGTGTCAGCCAGCCTCCATTTGTTGCTCACTTTTCGTATTCAAATTGTACCATAAAACTTGTGAACAGTTCTACCGCAACTTTGGACTATATGAGAAAAGTCCGAACAGTTTTCTGCCCGGACTTCCTCGCTCAATCATAAATCAATTCCGCTTTCACAATCTCCTCTGCCTGTGCCTTGCAAGCGTTCATCTGCCGCACCCATTCCATTTGATTATCGGCTTTCAGTTGCTCAGTCACACCGTTTTGCTCTGCCAGTGACCGCACGATCTGCTCCATGCGGTTTCGTGCCGCTTCGTCAATCTCGGCACAATGTTCAAAGAGCTTGTCGGATAGCACCAGTTCATTGAACAGTATCGGGCGGTGCATTTCCAGATACGCCTTGCGAAGTCTGCCGTAGTGTCCGATGGGCTTGGTCTTGCGGATAACGATGTTCGGGATAAGATAATCTCCGTTCCGTGTGTAAGTGATATTCATGCTGTTTGTACTCCTTTCATCGGCTCTCTCTGCGGTAAACTGCTGACAGGGACGAACACGCCCTTTGCAATGTCCTCCGCACGAATGGCGGCTTTCTTAGCTTCAATTTCTGCCTTTTTCCGCTTCTTGATTTTGTCCTCGTATCGCTTCTGCGCTCCGCTGGCTTTCCGCTTCAAGTAGTTCTGATGAAGCCTGTCCTTGCGTTCCTCACGCTTGCGGATTTCCTCTAATTCCTCCGGGGTAAGCTCCGCTTCTCCAAACGCCGGGGGAACGAATCGCCCAACAAAATTGAAGTAAATCTCGACCTCCTGTGTGGTCTGTATACTGCCTTTACGGTCACGCTCATGCACAAGGATTTTCTCGATAAACTCGTTGAGCATAGCAATGGTCAGCTTGTCGAAGTTCTCATACTTGTCAATCAGAGCGATAAAACGATCAGCGTCCTTTTCGTGCTTCTCATAGCTCTTGACAGCCTTTTCCAGAACAGAGATTTCAGCGGTAAGCTCGGACTGTTCCTTTTCGTATTGAGCGTCCAGAGTGGCGTATCTGCTGTCGGACAGCTTGCAAGACCACGGGTGGTGTAATTCCAGTCCTCTGGCAAAGACAGCATCATGGAAAGCAGCCCCTTGGCTTTTAACGACAGGTTTGCATTTCGTAAATGATGATTGCTCATCACAGTATAATCACGGGTCCGTTCAATGCGAAAAACGGCCATCGACCTCACTCCTTCCGACTTTTGGATATAAAAAAAGCCACAATCCCAAATCAAAGAATTGTGGCGTTCAACTTTCTCTATATTTTCTTGTGCGTTTCTTTCCCGGCTTAAAGTCGAGGATGTGTCCCTCAACAACACGGGCATACCGCTTGATTTTGATTTTCCGGCGCTGCTGGTCTTGGAGAGCATTCTGATAGCTGTCCTCTGCAAGAAACAGACGCATTTCATCACCTCTGCTCCCGTAAGCACTACACGGATGGAGAACAACAAACTCAATCATCCATCGGGTGCTGTCCTCAAAGCGTTCCACGGCAAGAATGTTATGTCCTTTCAGCTCCCTTGCTGAAATATCCA
>NZ_JAQEGR010000001.1:0-1794 GCF_027667425.1 Fusicatenibacter saccharivorans | reverse complement strand
CCTTGCTGAAATATCCATCATAGGCGGCTCCTTTCATCGTTCCTGGTCTCTCTGACGCTTTTTCTGCCATGCCTCCAGCAGCTTGATGATGGTTTCCTGCATCCGCTGGGGCGTATAGCTTTTAGGGAAATACTTCCGCAAGGTGTCAGAGGTAAATGTCACTCGGTCCAGATCGCTTTTCTTTTCCTCACCCATGATGACACGCATCATATCGAGGGTCAGATGCCCCTCCTGACTGTATTTCTTGAGCCGCTGGGCTTGAGAAAGAGAAGGGGTAGCCTGTTCGCTGTCCATCGCGTCCAACAGGTCTACCTGTTCCTCCTTTTTGAGAAAGGACAGCTCATAGGCAGGGTTCAGGGCAATCTTCTTTTCATCCACCATATCCATCAATTCAGAAATCAGCTCTGTCAGACGGATATAGCGAAAAATCTGGTTTTTACTCTGACCTACTTGCTCTGCCAAAATCTCACTGGACTTCTTGCCCTCTAACTTGTTCCCAACTTGGGAACAAGTTAAATCAACTCGCTCTCCCTGATGTTTCATAGCATCCAGTTTCATTTTATAAGCAAATGCTCTTTCACTGGGGAGGAGACTTTCTCGTTGCAGATTGCTGTCAACCATAATAATTGTGGCTGCATCATCGTCCAGATCACGGACAATTACCGGCATGGTCTCTTTTTCTGCCAGTTCACTTGCTCTGTGCCGTCTGTGTCCGGCCACCAGTTCATAACCGCCCTCCGGGTCCGGTCGAGCAATCGCCGGAACCAGAACGCCATACTGCTTGATACTGTCGGCGGTCTCCATCATGGCTTCGTCATCCTTGACTTTGAATGGGTGGTTCCTAAAGGGATGCAGTTCAGACAATGGAATTTCCTGAATCTTTTCCAGCTTTGCATCCTGGCGGCCTTCTTCGGTGGAGAACAGATCATCTACCGAGGCCAGCTCTATTTTTTTCGCGCTGCTTTTCAAGTTTCAACACCTCCTTCGTCAGATTTCGATACCCCTCTGCCACTTTGCCGCCAGGGTCATGGGCGAAAATACTTTTTCCCTCTGCACTGATTTCCTTTGCCCGGACAGAGTGCGGAATCTCTGTGCCGAATACTTTGATCTTGCTGCCATAGGTCTCCCGCAGGAGCGAGGAAATCTCTTTGGCAAAGTTGGTTCGGCTGTCCACCATCGTCAGCAGGATACCGTCTATCTGGAGCTTGGGGTTGATCTGCCGCTTTACCTTGTTTACCGTGGAGAGCAGCTGTTCCAGCCCTTTAGCGGGCAGATACTCTGCCTGAACGGGAATGATGATCCTATTCGCAGCGGCCAGCGCATTGACTGTGAGCATACCAAGGGAGGGCTGGCAGTCGATGAGGATATGGGAGTATTGCCCCTTCAGTGTGTCCAGATATTGCCGCAAGATAGTCTCACGACTCATAGCATTTACCAAGGATACTTCCATACCGGAAAGTTGAATGTCGGCGGGCATCAAGTCTACTCCCTCCAGGTGGTGCAGGATACCCTCGCCGGAATGAATCGGCTCATCCATTAGGATATGCCCCATAGCGTCCGACAGCGTAAAGGGCAACTTGTCCGGCTGGGGATTGCCCAAGCTGATCGTCAGGCTGCCTTGCGGGTTTCCGTCGATCAGCAGGACTTTCTTTCCGGCTTGCGCCAGCCCGATTCCCAAGTTGGCACAGGTCGTTGTCTTGCCAACGCCGCCTTTCTGGTTGGCAATGGCGATGATTTGCGTGTTCATTGACTTCACGTATAATCCAATTATCTTAGATGGTAATTGGATTTTTC